>CAZRPP010000010.1:0-21997 GCA_964602145.1 uncultured Candidatus Saccharibacteria bacterium | reverse complement strand
GGCACCTCTGTTGGCATAGGTTAATTATACGCGTTTGGGCGGTATTACCGAACTTTAACTAAGTACAAATCTCGGCTATCACCATATTTGGCACGATTTTCGTACGAACTAAATTCACCATCTGTATCTGCCGGGTCCAACATTTCATCAGCACGCAGGGCGGATTTGGGTATACCCAAATGTTCCATTGCCTGTGTAATATCACGTAAAATTAAGCCACGAGAGTCAGCTTCCCAGATGTCGCCCTTATTGTACGGACCGTCTTCTGTCCAATTTGGGTCAGACACATTCTTGGCAAAACCGTCGGCAAACCAACCAGGGATGTGCCCTTCGCGCTGTGCTTCACTTTCAAAATGTTTTACGAAATTGTGCGGCTGAATTGAGCTGCTCAACCGAATTTTCATGCTTTCTGGCTTAGCGTCGTAATGTGCAATTGCATTTGCAAGCACAAACTCTGTGTACGATACCTTTTTGCCATTAAGCTCAAATTTGTACGCAGATGACCCCGTCATGTTGGGCCGAGTACCATGCTCAAAACCAAAGACAGTCTTGCCATCCTTATCTTGAAATTCAAAAGAGATGTGTGCGCAATCTGCAAGCCGGCTACCGATTCCCTTAGCCTCACCTTCTCTGGCAAAAAACGCATTATATCCAGGGATTTCTTTCCAGCCTTCAGGATTTTGCTTCACTTCACCAGCCTGAGTATAATCGTCCAGCTTATCTGCAAAGCCGACTTTATCCCCCGTAACTGCCACCATTAGAACTTCCGATGGCCTTAAGCCTATTCCCCGGAAAGCATCTCTAAGGTTCGCATCTGCGCATGCTTTTTCCTCGTTAAAATCATACGCGGTTGGCTCAAAATCCCGTAATGCACAGCTGTTTGCACAGGCGCTCTCTCCTACACCGATACATGTTCGACGTAAAATGTTGCCGACATATTCCGGGGCTTCTTCTGTGCCAGATAAGCGGCTAATAAATACGTCTGTGTCCTGCCCAACTGGAAAAACTAACCCTAGAGATTCACTGCTTGTTTCTTGATTATGCGTCATCTGTTATATAATACAATATTTTGTACAAATAAACAAGTAATCTACTCTTAAGTTGCTAACCCCAGCCGCCCCTCAACATCAGTCTTAAACGCCGCCAGATCCTCGCCCGTGTTATCAATAAACATGTCTGCTTTGGCTTTGACGGCGGCCATGTCTAAGGTGGCTGCATCGCCGCCCAAACTTTGCATTTCTGCCGCTTCTTCGGCTTGGAACTGCTCAAAAGTCTTGTTGTCTTCACTACCCCGGCCGCGCGCGGCGGCGTTGGCCTGAATGCGGTCGTAGCGGACGCGCGGCTCGGCATCGATCCATAGCACAGTGCCGCCCAGGGCGTGCACACGGTCCGCCTCACCGGGATTACGCAAACTGGCGATGGCCAGCCCCTTATAGTCGCCCACTTGGTACTCAGCAAAGGCTTTGTCTACCAAGACGCCTAGGCCAAGTTCGCGGCGCCACTCGGCGCTGATAGTTCTTAAAACTTCACGCTCCACGGGCAGGCCGCGGCGCCGCGCCTCCGCCCGTAGCAGCTCCGTAACAGATACGAACAGGTAGCCAAAATGCTCAGCCAGTAACTCACCCACGGTGTCTTTGCCGGCGCCGTTGGTGCCGGCAATACCAATGATTTTCATGTTCATATTCTTGCGTCCATGAGTTTTAGCCCTTCTACTTTGGTGCTTAGAATCTTACTATCAGCCGTAACTAACGTAACGCCGTACTCAACGGCAGTTGCAATAAGTGCGTTATCAAATGGATCCTTGTTCTTAGGATTAAACACCTTGTACTTCGTGAGCACGGAGGCATTCTTGAGCAGCCCTAGGCCCATAGTTTGCAAATTATCCTCAACGAGCTCTGCATTGTACTTTTCCATCTTGCCGCTGGCTGCTTTAACAGCCAGCTCAAACAAAGAGAAGATGCTCACGTCTACCCAGTTTGCCGTATCGCGCAAGGTTTGCTCAGTTTTTTTGCCGAGTCTAGCATCTCCTTCAATGAGCCATACGAACACGTGTGAGTCTAGTAATAATTTCATTTAGAGGTCACCGTTTAACATTAAGTCGGCTATTTCCTGATCCGTTTCTTTTGTAAACGCTTCTGGGCCGGCGATAATCATACCCTTCAGCGCAGAAAAGTCACGTTTTTTGGGCTTTTGAGCCTCTGGGATGATGGTGATTTGGTAGCGCGGCTTGCCAAACGGCCCAATATACACCTTTTCGCCATTATCTACTGCCGCCAGATATTTACTGAGGTTGGTTTTAGCATCGTGAATCGAAACAGTGGTAATCATACATCAATCTTAGCTAACTTAGCTAACTTTGTCAATATTGTGGCTGCTTTTTTTAATTTCATTTTTACACTTCTTGCATGTAATCCGAAACTGTTAAAATTACCTCCCGAACGACATCACTGCAGTTTTTGAAGGTAAGTGAGTCAAAAATATCAGGCCCAAATTCGCGAATAAGTTCGCTGAGCAGAGCATGGACAAACGACTGAGTCGCACCATTCATCCCAATAAAGTCCAGTGTTACTTGCTTGCGAGCGAGCAGTGCTGGTCGAATTTTTTGCTCCCGAATAGACCGAGCTATGTCTTTATTTTCACCAAAAGGGCCAGCAAGATGTGCAATATAAATAATCATCCTAAACCTCCTCTACGTAAATCTTGGTTGCCGTTTAAAATGTTGCCTCCTTGCCTTAGCAGCGTCTGTAGTTGCTTGTCGAATTACTGAAAGTAATAGCGCAAATTCAGAAACATTATCAAGTGATATATCTATGGCGACAAGTGTGCCCTGAAAGTTAGGCATTTCATTTGATTCAGCATGTTTGTCCTGCTGAGGATTTGCATGAAGCCGCGGGATTCCTTTTGTGCGCTTATCACGTTTTGTCAGCTTATATAGACCCTTGCCGCTATATAAAACAAAATAGTCGCGCGATAAATAAGCTATGGATTTAACAAAAAATAATCCCGCCCCCGCATTAAAATCTGTCCCACCCGGGCGTGCTGTGGTACCAGTAACTCCTGGGGTAAGGGCCAGTTTAATTGCCTCTACATCCGTTCTTACCGGCCATGTTTCCTTCAGGCTTTTCCAGATGCCAATACCCGTATCGCATATACCTAAACGAATCATGTTGGCGTCTGCATAGTACTGCGCTGCAACAAAGGCACCGTCTGTTGACCGAGAATGCTCAAGAACATTCCTCAGTAACTCACCGACTATATAGCTCACAGCTCCAGCTTCTGATGGTTTAAGGTGTAGTAATGGTATTATTTCTGTAATAAACCGGGTCTGATCGGCCTGCGTCTTGATTTCCGTAATTGGTACAAACCGGCCTGCGGACTCGTGCTTTGAAATAGTATAAGGTGATTTTTTACCCAAGGCCTGAAACAGCCCCATCCTATCAAGATAGTGCCCTGACCGAGCAGTAATCTGGTCGAAGTGAATATTTTCCGGCAGCACATTTTTGGCAAGAGCGGCCACGATAGCCAGAATGGCCGGATGTACACTCACCCATTTATCATGCGTCAAGATATCCAGACGGTCTGGACTGCTAGGGTCAAAGCGCTGCAAAAATGAATCCAGATTACGCAAATAGTCGCTATTTGACAAGTATACTTTCATATACCTATTTTACCTGTAGAGCGTGATTTTGTAAAATCACGCTCTACAGGTAGCATCACCCCTGTTACTTGATGTAATCGTGCAGCTTCTTAGCATCCCGATGCTTGCGCAGCTTGGCCAGCGCCTTAGCCTCAATTTGCCGAATGCGCTCGCGCGTCACGCTAAATTCCTGCCCCACCTCTTCTAGAGTGTGGGATTTGCCATCTTCCAAGCCAAAGCGCAGCTTCAGAATCTTCTGCTCGCGCTCCGTTAAAGCGCCCAGCATATCTTTAACCTGCTCCTTGAGTAGCTGCGAAGTAGCGGATTCTTCTGGGGAAACGGTGTCCTCATCTTCAATAAAGTCAGCCAGGACAGAATCTTCTTCATCATCGCGGATTGAGGCGTCCAGAGAGGAAATGTCCTGCTTAATCTTCATGATGTGCTCCACCTTGTCTACATCAATCTCCATCTCTTTAGCGATTTCTTCGTTGGTAGGCTCGCGGTTGAGCTCCTGCGTCAGGCGGCGCTGGGTGCGCAGCAGCTTGTTAATGGTTTCCACCATGTGCACGGGGATACGAATAGTGCGAGCCTGGTCCGCAATGGCGCGGGTAATGGCCTGGCGGATCCACCAAGTAGCGTAGGTACTAAACTTAAAGCCCTTGTCTGGGTCAAACTTTTCTACGGCGCGCAAGAGACCGGTGTTGCCTTCCTGAATCAGGTCTAGCAAATCCAGACCGCGGCCCACGTAGCGCTTGGCAATAGACACCACTAGGCGCATGTTGGCCTCCGCCATTTTGTCTTTGGCGTCTTTGTCGCCCGCCACAACTTTTTGGGCCAGTTCTAGCTCTTGCTGCGCATTTAACAGGGGTATCTTGCCGATTTCGCGTAGGTACAGGCGGACTGAGTCATCGGCCACGTCATCGTCCATGTAGATTTGGGTAGTGCCGTCATCGACCTCTTCTGTTTCTTCTTCCAGCACCCATTCGTCTGTAAAATTGGCCTCGTCCGGCTCTGTGGCGGTGATTTCTATGCTGGCGTCGGCCAGTGCGGTGTACAGGCTGTCTAGGGTGGCGGCGTTGTCTGGCGTGTCAGCAATGACTTCAAAAATGTCACGTTGGCTAATGTTGCCGTCTTTTTTTGCTTTTTCTAGCAACTGCGCTTTAAGCGCTTCTAGATCTGGTTTAGCGTCTTTAGGATCCTTGGGCACGGGCGTTCTCCTTGGTGATTAGGCGTAATAGTTCGTCTAGTTCCCCAGCGCGGGCCAGCAGCTTCTCTGCGTGCAGGCTGTCTGCGACATCTAGTTCTTGAGCGATTTTGCTTTTCTGGTGTTTGACATATTGTTCTATCAGCCGGGCCTGCACACGAGCTGCTTCGTATTGAAGTTCTGATTGCTCAAGGCCGCTGTAGAGCTCTTCGTAGAGTAATGACAGTATTTTACCATAATCTGTCTTGGCCGTCACCTGCGCGTCCGGATGAGTTAATAAATAGTTCATAAGTTTTTGGGCGTCCGGGCTGGGCAACATGTCTTGTTCCAGCGGCGCTAAATACTCGCGCAGCTCCGGATTTTGAGCTGCTAAGGCCAGCAACCTGTCCTGCAATTTCACCAATTCCGATGGTGCCGATTCCGCCTGCACAGCCACCACCTTTTTAAGCCGAGCCGGCGCTTTAGCTTCGGCCGATGTAGCCATTTTCTGATCCAAGGCACCCCTGTTAACACCGATTTTTTCCGCAATCGCATTCAGGTAGTGATCCCGCTCCACTGCGTCGTCCAATGCCTGCACCACCGGCAGTAAAATATCGCTGTAGCGGCGCTTGCCTTCCGCGCTGGCCAGGTCTAGTTCCGCCGCATAGCGCTCCATGAGCCAATCCAGTGCGTACTCATGATTTTCTATGGCGCGGGTCCACAGCGCGGGGTCTTTTTTGATCAGCTCATCCGGATCTTTGCCAGCCGGAATCGTCACCACACTTAATGAAATTTTAACTTTTGACGCAATTGGGATACCGCGCTCGGTGGCCGCCAGGCCCGCGCGGTCCGCGTCAAAGGCCAGCCGCACATCGCCCGCCAACCGGCTCAATGCCTTCAGCTGATACTCTGTTAAAGCCGTCCCCGCCGTAGCCACCACCTGCCGTACGCCAGCCTGATAGCTGGCAATGACGTCCAGATTGCCTTCTGCAATCACGCTGTAACCGGCTTTCCGGATGGCTTCCTTAGCGTGGTGCAGCCCAAACACGTGCCGCGACTTATCGTACAGCGGCGTCTGGGGCGTGTTAATGTATTTGGGCGCCTGCGGGTCATCCACTAAAAGCCGCGCGGTAAACCCAATTACCTGCCCAGTGGCATCGCAGAGCGGAATCATCAAACGGCCGCGAAACATATCGGCCGTTCCGCCGCGGCGCTGCGCGGTTAAGCCAGCTAGTTTAATCTCCGCATCTGTAAACCCTTTGCCGCGCAGGTAGGTTACTAGTGCTAGGCCAGTGTTAGGCGAATAGCCAAGTCGCCACGCGAGCGCCGTATCTTTAGAAAACAGACGTTTCTTAAAAACATACTCCAGCGCCAACTTATTCTTAGAAAACTGCAATTGATAAAACCGAGCCGCCGCCTCATTAGCCGCTAACAATCGTTTTTTATCCGGTCCAGACCGACCACCAGCCGGCTTAAATTGCTCCAAATCCACGCCCGCCTGCCGCGCCAAATGCTCCAGCGCCGCCCTAAAATCTAACCCCTCCACTTCCATGACAAAACTGAACATATCGCCGCCCCGTCCAGAAGAAAAATCGTGCCAAATCTGCTTATCCGGGCTGACTACAAAACTGGGTGTCTTCTCATTACTAAACGGGCTCAGGCCCTTAAAATTGCGGCCGGCACGCTTAAGCTGAACGTACTGCCCAATCACGTCCTCTATGCTCAGGCGCTGCTTTACTTCATCAACCGCATCCATACAAGATAGTATCTAGCAAAGCGTGCCAAGTCTCAAGCATATGCGGTATAATGAGGGACGATGGAACCCCAAGCACCCCAGCCAGACTACAACTTTATCCTTAACCCAGAAACGCCGCCCAAAAAAGCGGTGATAGGCGGCAACTCCACGGCTGTTCGCCTGGCAGTTGTGGCCGGTGGCTTAGTCGTGTTGGCCATTATCGCCCTAGTTATTATGAAACTACTGAGCAGTGGCTCCGGTTTTGACAAACCCAGTTTGCTCAGCGTGGCGCAAGATCAAACGGCAATCCTGCAAACTATTACCGGGTCTCAGGACCTTACAAATGCCGACTTAAAAAATGCCGTGGCCACAACTAAGCTCACCATCTCCACCCAACAATCAGAATTATTGGGGTATCTATCAAACCACAAGTTCAAACCTAACGATAAAGTCCTTGCACTAAAAGTATCGGCCCAGACCAGAAAGCAACTTCTAGATGCTCAAGCCAGTAGCAGCCTAGACGACACACTTAAAACAATTTTGAACGATCAATTATCAAATTACCAAAAAGACCTCTCTATTGCCTTTAATAAAGCCGGCCCCGCTGGCAAAAAAATCCTCAAGAGTCACTACGAACAGAACGTCATGCTGCTCCAGCAGCTTAACCAGCAGTAACCAAGTTGTAGCTCAGCCTAATTAGGTCCTGTACCTGATCCCAGCTTAACTGCCCCGTCAAAATCAGTGTATTCCAGTGCTTTTTATTCAGATGATACCCCGGCAAAACCGATTCATACTCTTCACGCAAAGTCTTGGCGAGCAGCGGGTCACATTTTAGGCTCAAACGTACCGGAACTTTACCCTCTGCAATCAGCGCAAACATCTTGTCTTGCACTTTGTATACCGCCACGCCCTCGCCAAACGGATAGTCCAACTTAGCGTTTGGGAAACTTAAGATGTACTCCTCAACGGTCTTGTGATCCATGCTTCCCCAAGCGCTCTAAATAATACTGCAGCTCTGCAATGCTGCCCTGAATATCCTCAAACGCCCGATGCGTCTCCGGCTTAACAAAATTCAGATTGTACTTAGTCTGCATCACCACTTTCCAACTACTGACGTCCAGCATCCGGTAGTGCAGTAGTTTGTCTACTTCTGGCCACCACTGTTTAATAAACAATCGATCATTGTGGATGCTATTGCCCGCTAAAACCGCTGGTTCATTACCAAACTGCGCCTGAATAAAGCCGACCAGCTCGTGAATCACCTCTGTTTCGGGCCGACCCTCTGTCTTTACCCGCTCCATCAGGCCGCTTTTTTCATGCTGCTGCGCCGCCCACTCGTTGGATTTACTAAGGGTTTCTTCTGAATGGTTAATGACCGCTTCGTAGCTAGCCAAAGTCTTAAAATCTAGGTCCGTGACCTCTGCTGCCACCTCTATAATAACGTGCTGCTGCGGATCCAGCCCGGTCATCTCTAGGTCCACCCACAAGAACTTGGTGGGTTTTTTGTGCTTATCTATCTCCATCTTGGGTTTGATTATACCACCTCTGTCTTTGCCGCGCCCAGCAAAGCGACTCTTTTAATAGGTATACACTGTATACCTATTAAAAGACACACACTAGCAATGCTAAGCTTTATTGGCAACCGCCAGAGCGTCAGCGTACCATTTAAGCTCAGCCAGCAAACCTTCCAGCTGTGTCTGCGCACCATATGGATTTGCCAAAGCCTCAGCAGACAGCTCGCCATCAGCGTTCAAGGCCGGTGGGAAACCGGAAACACCAATCGACCCAATTACAGGGGTGGAAAGCTCCACCAAAATTTCTTTAAGGGCCATAATTGCCCGGGCGCCATTAACGGAGCCGTGCGACGCAATTGCAGATGGCTTGCGGACAAGCTCAAAAGTCAGATAGTCGAGCGCGTTTTTCAAAACACCGGGAACGGAGTGGTTGTATTCCGGTGTGACCCAAAAATACGCATCGTATCCAGCAATTGCATCCATCCACTTCTGCACTTCCGGGGACGGCTGGCGCTCAGGGTTGTATTTAGGCGACACGGGCTCGTCCATAAACGGCATGGGGTAGTCTGCCAGGTCAATCACGGTAGCCTCTACTCCCTCTAGCTTCTGAGCTGCTTTAAGAACCCATTTTACTTCGTTGGCGGTCACGTTGCCGGGTCGAGTCGAACCGTTAATGATCGCTAATTTCATGGTGTTACCTTCCGTTATTTACTATATAAAGTATAGTACTGTGCTATACTAAAAGCAAGATGAAAATCGAGCCAAAAGTCGGCTGCATACAGTCTGCCATAACCATTTTGGGCGCCAAGTGGACCGCCCTTATCCTGCGCGATCTCATGGACGGCCCCAAGCGTTTCTGTGAGCTAGAGCGCCTGGTAACAGGTATAAACCCGCGCACCCTCACCGCTCGCCTACTGGAATTGGAAGACCGCGGCATCGTCACCAACGATGGCACCAACGGCTACGAGCTCACCCGCAAGGGCAAAGACCTCCTGCCCATCTTAAAACAGATGGCCATGTGGGGCGATAAATACCAGGAACCCTGCTAATTTTTCTTCTTTTTAGGAGTATCCAGCTTGTCTAGGTGAAAAACTTTAACCATCACGTAAACAGCAATCAGCACCACTACAAAGTTCATTAAGACGTACAAAAACTTGCCCCAGGCAAACTCTTGCCCGCCAAACGAGGCAGCACGCTTGGGTAGCTCTGACCCCATGATAATGTTCAGCCACGGCGTAATGAAACTGTCCACCAGCTGCTTGATGAGCGCCTGCGCCTGCTGACCGATAATAAAACCAACCGCCAGCCCTACCACAGCCTTTTCTTTCAGGAACGTCACAAAGCCGCCCACGCTTTCGCGTACCACTTCGTCCGGCTGCTCCAGTAGCACCGTAACGGCGCGGTGCTTCCCTTTAGGCTGCGTAATTTTTACGCTGCCTTCTTTAGATTCAGTAACTTTGACTTGCGATTTTTCTGGTGTAGGCATGCGTCTATTGTAACGCAGCACGGCCAATATTTGCAGCTAGGGTGGGGTCGATTGGCCGAGTCTCTACTCCATGTGCGTCAGGGTTTGTCAGCGCATCTAGCGCGTCGGCGCAAGCAGCTATTCGAACAAGTTCATCGGGTGATGCTGTGCGATTTTGACCGGTTACACTAAAGTCATTTTCTCCAGATGGGCGCACAAAGTGTTTGCCATCCAAAAACATCTCTACATGACTACCACTTTCATGAGGGGTCACACGAATTTCGGTTGGTTCCGGTGCCCCTTTAGACGAAACATCAAAGATTAGGGCGCGCAAATTTCCGCCTCTGTCTGGGCTGAGTACTGTCGCAACATTGACAGAGCCCAATCTACCTGTTTTATCAACCTGATCATACCCGCTTCTGATGCGGACGGCGCCATGGTTATCGCGCCGAATCTCTGCGCCGTTAAAGCCCATGAATAATGAGCTGTCAATTGCTGACAATTGCTGATCGCGCAGTGTTGGTTTTTGCTCAAAAGACATGCTTATAATGTAGCATAAGCTTGTTAAAATGTCAACTACATGCGCTCTGGAGCAACAATACCGAGTAGGTCTAACCCCTGCTTTAGGGTGTTAGCGTAAGCGAGCACTAAGCCGCCGCGAATAGCCTGACGCGGGTCATCGAGCACACGGTTTTTTTCATAGAATCGATTGAATTCTTGGGCCAGTTCATATAGATACGTGCAGATGTGGTGCGGCAATAGTTCTGCTACGGAAAGGTCGACTGCCTCTGTAAATTGGCCTAGTTTGACCGTGAGTGACCGCTCGTCTGGTTCTAGAGCTGCTTCAGTTAGCGGCGTAACATCGCCCAGTTTTGCCAGGATGCTGCGGGCGCGGGCGTGAGCATACTGAAGGTAGGGTCCGCTGTTGCCTTCTAGGGCGATTGACTCTTTGGGGTCGTAGGCAATATCGCCTCCCAAACGGTTTTTGGTAAGGGCATATTTAACGGCGGCCAAAATAGTGTCCTCTGATGCATCTGGTGCGGCTTGGCGCGCGGCTTCCAGGAGGTCCAGTGCTGTTACGACATTGCCCTTGCGGCTGCTCATTTTAACGCCGCCAGCCAATTTGACCATGCCGTGTGTTAAGTGTCGGGTGCGTTCGGCCGGCTCTGGCGCAAATTGTTTAATTGCCGCTATGACCACTTTCATGTACTCGGTCTGCTCATTGGCGGTTGTGATGATCGACTCGTCAAAGTTTGGATAATCGCGCCATTTGGTCAGACTCAGGCCCACATCCTTGGTTTCGTAGGTAGGCAGCCCTTGCTGATTAATGAACACGCGGGTGTGCAGGCCGAACTGGTCACCGGGGAAAATAACGGCGCCATCGCTCTCTATGAACACACCGTTAGCCTGCTCCGCTCGGACGGTTTCTACACCCAGCGGCGTGACTTCGCTCTCAGGAATAAATCGGTCAAAGGGCTTAACCTGCAGCTCGTTATAGAGCACTTGGAAATAGTCGTAGCTCCACTGGCGACAGGTCCAGTAAATTTGCGCCAGCGCCGAATCGTGATCATTCTGGTCATGGATTTCATAAACGCGGCGATTGTAGTCTTTGATTTCTGCCTGGGCCTCTGGGCTATCTTCGTAGGCGTTATTGCCTTCCACGTAGCGCTCGCCCAGCCATTTGGGCCGATCTTCTACTTCTGCAAGCTTGGCCGGGTATTCGCCGCCCAGATTTTTGACGATTGCCCACATGCTCTTGGCCACGTGTGGGCCAACATCGCCCCCAAAATTGAGGCGGATAACGTGCGCGCCAGCGGCCTCAATAATCCGACTCAGCACATCTCCCACCAAGGTAGTATAGAGATGCCCGGCATGGAGCGGCTTGAATGGGTTGGGGTCTGAATACTCTGCCAAAACTGTCTTGCCGGCCAGGGTTTGAGCTGGCTTTGCTTGTAAACCTTCTAACAGGGCTCGGTCCGACAATCGCATGTTAATAAAGCCAGGACCGGCCACGGTGACCTCTGTTATTTCTGGCTGCTGCCGCAGCTTCTCCGCGATTTCTTCCGCAATCTCACGCGGGGATTGGCCTTTTTGGCTCGCTAACTGCAGCGCAATATTAGTAGCAAAGTCGCCAAACTGCGGCTCCGTACGCGTGAGCACCACCGGCGCGCCAGCCAGCTCTGTTAAAGCGGCTTCTAATTTAGCTTTCACCGCGTTCCTTTGCGCGCTGCTGCGGCGTTTCATCGGGACGCTCGTAATCATCTTCCAGGCGCCAAGTAACGCCCATTTCTGGGGTAGAACACTCTAAAATATCACAGTCTGTTACGCCTATTAGCCGATGTTTTTGGCCAATGAGCGTGTTATATCCTTTGCCCGTTTCTAGCGCGGTTTCTATCAAATCGCCACTGTTATTTTCCCAAATAACTTTGGCTTGGCCGTTCATGAGCGTCCATGTTTCCTGCTTGGCATCATGAATCTGCAGGCTAAGCCGCGCGCCCGCGTTAATGTGGATAATTTTCATCATGTACGGCGCCTCCGCGGGCGCTAGGTGTAGCTCATAACCCCACGGCTTCTCAATCCGACGAACATAGGGCTCATTGGAGAAGTGGGCTGGATTAAAAAATGGGACATCAACCACGGGGATACCTCTTGTGCTTACATGCAGTTTACCGTTATAGTATAACCTAAAGGCATAACTTTTAGGGGGATGGGCATCATGTTTGGCATTCAGAACGACCAAAATAACAACGGGCACCACTTTGATCAGCCGGTGGGCGATGTTTTAACCGCACCAGCAATGGACGCCGTTGTTGCCGAAGCGCCGGCCACAGCCCCCGCAACTGCTCCTTTTGATTCTAATGATCCCGTTGCCTCTCCAGCACCTCAACAAGACCAAACTGCCCCTGTTTCCGATGACCTTTTGGCTATCAAACAGCAGGCTCTCGGCCAGCTCTCTCCTTTGGTTGGCCACCTAGACCAATCGCCAGAAGAAAAGTTCCGCACCACCATGATGATGATCCAGGCCACGGACGACCAAGCCATGATTCCCCAGGCCTACGAAGCCGCCCAGGCTATTACCGATGAAAAGGTTAAGGCACAAGCACTACTCGACGTAGTGAACGAGATTAACTACTTTACCCAAAAATCTGGCTCTTAGTTTTTTCTTGCCAAGTGACTCTAAAAAGTAGTATAAAATTTATACTACTTTTTAGATGCGCCAAGAAAGGAGGGGTATGAGTCTACCGACTACCCTTATTCATATCACGGTGCCTAATGAGCTTCTCCCCAAGATAGACCAAGTTGCAACTCGGCTTTATGTTGGTCGAAACGAATTTCTACACCAAGCAATCATGGAAAAACTACGGAGAGAAGACGCCGCAGCTTTTCCGAATGAAAACGGCATAAATATCCTTATGACCGACAAGCAGCTGCTAGAAACAAGGGCAATTCTTCAGCAAGAAATTTGGCGAAGACAAGGTCAGAGGCCAGAAACAATCCGGGAGCTCCGCTCCCAATTGTACTAAAGCTACATCATCCCCATGCCGCCAGGCATGCCGGAAGCGGCGCCAGCTGGCTCGGCCGCCGGAACATCAACCACCAGGGCGCCCATAGTCATGGCAGTGCCGGCAATGGAAGCAGCGTTCTGTAGGGCCTCTGCCGTGACGCGGGCCGGGTCAATCACGCCGGCAGTCTTCAAATCTACAAGCTTGGTGGCGTTATTAACGTCTACGCCGTAGCCGGGCTTGGCGGCGCGGACTTGCGGCAGCCACTCATCAGCATTCAGACCAGCGTTAGTGAGCAAGATACGGAATGGTTGTTCAAGGGCGCGCACCAAGAGCTGAGCGCCGGGGTCGTCAGACTTAACAGCGGAAGCTAGGTTAATGAGCGTTACGCCACCGCCGGGTACAATACCATCGGCTAGGGCGGCCTTTACGGCGGCCACAGCGTCGTCTACGCGGAATTTCTTCTCTTCTATCTCTGTTTCTGTGGCGCCACCAACCTTAATGACGGCTACGCGGCCATCCAGGGCGGCGCGGCGCTTGTCGTATTCTGTCCGGTCGTAGGAGCTGGAAGCAGCTGCTGCTTGCGTAGCAATTTGCTTGATGCGGGCCGCCACCTCTGTGGCGCGGCCACCACCTTCAATAATCGTGGTGGAGTCTTTGGTTACGATTACCTTGCGGGCAGTACCAACTACGTCTAAGTCCACGTTTTCAAACGTCATACCCAGGTCTGCGGAAATCACGCGCGCGCCAGTCAGGATAGCAATGTCTTCCAGAACTTCCTTGCGGCGATCGCCAAAACTTGGCGCTTTAACAGCAACCGTGTTAAACACGCCTTTCAGGCGGTTCAGAACCAACGTGCCAAGGGCATCGCCATCCACATCTTCCGCTACCAAAACCAGGTCTTTTTTGCCGGTTTGGGCCAGTTTTTCAAGCAGCGGCAAGAATTCTTGAATAGAGCTTAATTTGCGATCTGTGACTACCACGGCGGGCTTGTTGTAAACGGCTTCCATGCGAGCCGTGTCCGTGACCATGAAGGGGCTGACAAAGCCGCGGTCAAAGGTAAAGCCGGCCACCACTTCTTTCTCTAGAGCTAAGCCCTGGCCTTCTTCTACCGTCACTACGCCATCGCGGCCCACGGCGTCCATAACATCGGCAATTAGGTCGCCAATGGCGGCGTCGCCGGCGCTGATGGTGGCTACTTCTGCCACGCGCTTTTTCTTGCCCTCAATTGGCTCGGCCATCTTGGACAGTGCAGCAATAACTTGGTGAGCGGCTGTTTCTAGACCTTTGCGCAGCTGCATGGGGTTGTGGCCCGCGGCAATCAGCTTGTTGGCCTCTTGCAGGATGTGATAGGTCAGAACGGTAACAGTGGTGGTACCATCACCGGCCACATCGTTCATTTTAGAAGCGGCTTGCTTAATGAGTTCTGCGCCAACTTTTTGGCCCAGTGTTTCATCGTCTACATCGGCCAGTTCTACGCCTTTGGCAACCGTCACGCCATCGTGCGTGACCGTGGGGCCGCCATAGCCCTTGCTAATGACCACATTGCGGCCCTTGGGACCCATGGTGGTCTTAACGGCGTTGTATAAAATCTCCGCGCCCGCTAGCACACGGCGACGCGCATCATCATCGTAAAAAACTTTTTTTGCCATCTGTTATTTCCCCTCCACTGTTGCAAGAACGTCTTCTTCCTTAACCAAAATATATTCCACGTTGCCAATTTTGAGCTCCGTTGGACTATAGCTTTTATACACAATCTGATCCTTGACCTTCAGCTGCTTTACATCTGGTCCCACGGCCGACACGATGGCTGTTTTTGGCTTTTCCTGAGCGCTGTCCGGCAGATAAAAACCGCTGGCGGTTTTGGTTTGGGCCGCCTCTACCGTCGCGACCACATAATCACTCAAAGGCTTGAGCGTTGGCATGTTCGTACCTCCTATTTGCTTTTCTATGTTTATTTTAGCACTTAGTGTGGTAGAGTGCCAAATACTTAAGCAACACTGTCGGGACTGCCTAGCTGTAACCTGCGTGTATTATCTTGCGGGAACAGTTCGTACTCGCTGAGAAGAGACGCAACAGTATCAGCAGATATATCCATAGCGAGCAGTTCTTGCTGCGCCTGTGTGGTCGAAAGGCTTGGCTGAATATCGTACATTCTACCTGTCCTGTCAGCACTTTCTACACCATTAAAGACAATATCTCCCCCATCGTCATAGGCCAATATGCCAAGATCTGTAAATAAGAATCTGCCTGACTCTCCTGATGATGTCACTATTTCAACGAAAAGATCCTTTGTTGGTAGGATTTTTGTACTGATTGGCTCATTCCCTGCCTGTATCCGAGCCTTTTGGAGGTCTTTTAAGATACTGGGCGCATGGGGAGAGTCCATCATGGGCACCCTAATGGTAGCGGCAACTATTCCTTTCTGCGGCGCCCTACGAACAGATGGCTGTAGTCCAATACGTACGTGCGGCATTGGTAGAACTTCACTACCCCCGCTCCTAATAAGATACTGTCTACTATTGCTTAGGCCGTCTTTGTCCATAGCAATGTCCGTGGCTCGTGCACGCTCTAACTTAGACAACACATCAAGGCTTGCAAACTCAAAAAGAAGTTCAACATTATTATCTTTAGGGCTTGGCTCATGACCTATGGTGTACGACATAATTTAATGCATAATATAAGTTTTGATGTCTTTTGTCAATCTATATATTGACAAATTTATATTATGTAATATGCTAAAAGAGTTCTGTTCAGAACAATCCACCAACCACCTGGAAGGGTGATACATATGGGTCACAGCGACTCAGCACGGCAGTGCACACTCGGCACCTTCACGTTCCTCAACGCGGAGCAGGAGACCGACAAGCGCGGCCACACGTGGGTCAAGCAGTACGCCTTCACGCAGATGGCGCCCAGCGAGCGAGACATCCGTCTCCTCAACAAGGCAGCCCAGAGCGTCGAAGGTGTGATCGGTGTCAAGCACATCGACCACACTCCGGGAGTCACCCTCGCCATCATCCTGGATGGTGACACCAACGAGGACAAGATCCCGGCCATCCTCAAGGCGCTCTTCGGAGTGTATGACGACTTGCAAGCGTCGTACATCCCCACCAGCCGCGAGGAAGTCCTGGCCAACATGGCGGTGAGCTCCCAAGCTCCCGTTCACGGGCACCACTACCAGGACTGAACGGACAGAACGACCCGGAGAACCGGAGCGCAATGTAGCAGCCAGCTACAGAAATGCGTCCGGTTCTCCGGCCCCCGCAAGCGGACGAAAGGTCTGAGAAAAAGTTGCAGCAGCCATCAGGCCGCTCCTTCCCTCAACAAAACCTTTCTCCGCTTGCTCTACCCCACCCTGGTATACTTATAACCGTATGCAGAACCCCGTTATCAACAAAACCGTCCTCATGAGCGGCGCAGATTTCATGAGCAATGCATCGCCCATTAACCCCTATATGCACCAGGGGGAGCCGTTTAACCGCCAGGAAGCAATGCGCGAACATGCGGCCATCCAAAAAGCCCTAGAAGATGCTGGCATTAAAGTTATAAAAGTCGACCCGCCGAGCAGTTGCCAGGACGGTATCTTTACGGCCAACTGGGCGCTGACGCGCGGTAATAAGGCGCTCATGTCCCATCTGCCTAACGCCCGCCAAGCAGAAGAAGCCTACGCCAGCCAAATACTAAAGGGTTTAGGGAAAGAAATCTACGTGCTGCCGGACGATGTCCGCTTTAGTGGCCAGGGCGATGCCCTGCCCTGCGGCGACTACGTTTTTGCCGGCACCGGCTACCGCACCGATCCCGCCGCCCACACCGCCATCTCTGAAATCTTGGGCTATAGGGTTATTCCCCTGCAAACCATTCCCGCTCTCGACGTTAATGGGACCCCTGTTATTAACCAGGCTTCTGGTTGGCCAGACAGCGACTTTTACGATATAGACCTGGCTATCGCCATCCTGCGCTGGCCCACGCTCGAACAAAAAGGCTTAGTTGCTTGGTGCCCCGATGCTTTTGACGTCGCCAGCCAAGCCACTATGCGCTCCTTAGATTTCGTAGATCTTATAGAAGTGCCGTTGCATGAGGCGGTGGGCGTCAGTGCCTGCAACCTAGTATCATCCGGCTACCACGTAATCATGAACGCCGGTGCACCAGTGCTGCAAGCGGCCATAGAAAAAGCCGGCCTAACCGTGACTACCTTGAGTAACAAAGAACTGGCTAAAAACGGTGGCAGCGTGCGCTGCTGCAGCGTGACTCTTGATAACTAAGTCAGTCTCAAAATTAGTATAAATTTTATACTAATTTTGAGAGCGTTTCTGGAGTGCTTCGCGCGCGGCGCCCGCCTCGTCCCACGGCTCCTCTATGCCACCGTGTTCCTGCGTTTTTTCGTGGCCTTTGCCTAAGAATAACACCGTATCGCCGGCCTTGGCGTGGTCTACCGCGTACTGCATTGCTTCGCGGCGAGAGTGAATCTTAACTGGTTCCTGGCCGCCCTTGCGGACGCCAACGGCAATGTCTTCTAGGATTTGTTCCCATGGCTCATCACGATCGTCTTCCTCTGTTAGAATCACTAGGTCTGCGTATTTGCCGGCTAGCTCGCCCTGCAAGGGGCGTTTGGCTTTGTCGCCGCCCCCAAGTGAGCCAAACATCACGATTAGTTTGCCCTTAACGGTTGGTTTTAGGTCCTGAAATAACTTATCAAAGCTATCGGGGCTGTGCGCGTAATCCACAATGACGTCAAAGGGCTGGCCGGCCTCTATGCGTGTCATGCGGCCCTCTACGTTTTCTAAAGCGGCTATGCCCTGCTCTACCTGGGCCTTAGAGAGTCCAATGGCTTGGCCCACACAAGCAGCTGCTAAAGAGTTATAAACATTAAACGACCCCGGTAACTTCGTTGCTAGTTGATAGTTTTGACCGTTTATGGTTGCTTTGTATGACACGCCTTTGGGCGTCAGCTTTATATTCGTAGCGCGGACATCGCCGTGGTCTATCCCATAGAGCATCAAATTGTCTATGTCGCGGGCAAACCAATCTACATTGGGGTCATCGGCGTTAATAATGCCAAGGCGTAGGCCTTTTTGGTTCTGGTTGGCTAGTTTGAACATGCGGCGCTTGGCATCGCGGTACTTCTCAAACGTACCGTGGTAGGCCAAGTGCTCATGGGTCAGATTAGTGAGCACGGCGATAGAGTACGGCACACCCCAGACGCGGTGTTGCGCCAGCGCGTGCGACGTTGTTTCTAACACCAGCCACTCCACACCCTGCTCTTTCATGTACTTAAGGCGCTGTAGCATTTCCGGCACGGCCACGTTGGTCATGTGATGCATTTGTGGCTTAATTTCATCTAGAGCGCCCCACGCCACAGTGCTCATAAAGCCAACTTTGTAGCCGGCGTTGGCCAGCATTTTGTGGATCATGAGCGTGGTGGTGGTTTTGCCGTTTGTCCCTGTTACACCGATGATTTTCATGCCCTTAGCTGGGCGGCCATTCAATGTTTGCAGTGCCACAGACTCCAATAGGTGACCATATGGCTCTACCTTTTTGAACGCCCCTTTAGGGATGGCTTTTTTGGCTAGTTTGCGTGGGTTCATTGTTTACAGTATACAAAACTACTGCTGATTAAGGCGCAGGGTGCCTATTTTACTTTGGCTTTGGTGGTATTGTCGTACTCGCTCAGGATTTCGTGCAGCTGGGCATCCGAAATCCATGGGATGTGAGTACCGATAGGCATCTGGGTAGCCTGGTAATCTGTGATATTCATCTTGGCCTGCAAGGCCTTTGTCACCGCATCCACGTTCACGTCATCGTGCGAGTAGCCTGCACTTTCAAGCATGTCATGGGCTTTTGACCAGATAGTTTCACCACTCTCTAGCGGAGAGCTTGTTTGTGTTAGCTGCTCTGCGGCCTGTTCTTTCAGACCATCACCCTTGGATGGAGACAGGAAATCCTGTGCGTTCATATCTGATTGGGGTGCCTTGGGTGGAGTTAGCATGCTGCCAACATCGGAGTTGCGCCCGGGTGTGGTGCTGAAAATATCGTGCCCGGCGTTTATGCTTGGCTTTGGAGTGGTAGTTGGGAAGTTTGAGGCTAATGCATCATTTGCAGCGCTTTGGCCCTTGTTCCCAAAGTTGAAGCTCGCTAGAACGTCAGAGCCATGTTTTGCACTACTAACAAGAAGATAGCCGGCAAGTGCGCCGGTTGCCACCAAAGCGGCACGAGCAATGAATTTATGGCGGTCTGTGTATTTTGGATCTAGGCGGCGCTCATTTAGGTTACTAATCATTTGCATGACAGTTTGCGGAGCCATATATACTTCGCCTTTCGCGCGGGTAGCGGCTGATTTTACCCAGGTACCTGCCCGACGCAAGTTGTGTGATGCTCCGGCCGCTGAGATGCCAGCCACTAGCAACGCAGTGGCGCCTAGATTCCGCGCACGCTCACTCGGTTGTTTTTGAACTAAACGCTCTTTTAAGGCGCTAACAGACTCAGTTGCACGACCATGTGCAGACTGTACTTTGGCTTTGCCTTGCTGGGTTTTTTGCTTTGTCCACTGCAACGCCTTGCGCATGCCTGACAGAACACTCGCTGCGCCAAAAGTACGAGCTGCTGTTTTTTCTGGCTGTGCTTGTCGTGGAGATTGCTCGGCTTGTTTTGTCTCTGGAGCAGCCTGCGGAACAGCTATTGGGTGAAGGGCGTTGTCTTCGCCAAGGATATAAATTGTTGCACCTTCCTGCGAACTGCCTTGACCAAAGAGAGTGACATCGACACCGTTTACATTGTGTTGGGCATAAATGGTTGTACGGAGAGAATCGTCCTGTAGGCTGGGGTCTACTGTTGCCAGATTTTTTGACAGGTTTACAATTTCTGCCTGCAGTGATTGGGCTAGGCCTGAGATGGAGTCAGCGCTAAATAACGTATCAGTCTGTTTTTCTAAGAGATGTACTGCAGCAGCAGGCGTGTCATGACGACCGTCCGCGCTTGTTACAACTGCCTGAAAGTTCTCTAGAATGAGGTTGGCTGTATCTGGGCGCCCTTCCACGTCACCTGAGAGCAAGGACTCACCAGTGACTGCCGACGGTTGCTCAGAATCAGAAAGAGTTTGCAGCTCATGTCCCGTCTGATCTGGTACATCTTCAGGCTGGCTGGTAGCCGTCTCTGGGGCGTGATTAGTCTCAGGAGCAATAAAAGCATTCAGCTTTTGTCTAGCTTCTGGGGAAATAGCATCTGCAAACGATTGTGTCATACGTTCCTAACCTCTTGGATTCAACTTGACTATAATAGCAAAACATTACCATAAAGTCAAGTGTTTTGTAATATTTTTTACCAATAGTCAAATGTCCTGCTCCCCTGTTATAATAATGTTGATGATAGTTTTGGGCATAGAAACCAGCTGCGATGAGACGGCGGTGGGCATCGTAAAAGACGGCTATGAGCTGCTCGCAAACCAAGTGGCCAGTAGTATGGATCTGCACGTGCAGTACGGCGGCGTGGTACCGGAGATTGCGGCGCGCAGCCACATAGAGGCAATGACCCATGTTATTCAGGCTGCTTTAGACCAAGCAGGCCTGGATTGGCTACAGATAGACGCTATTGCCGTTACCTATGGTGCTGGCTTAGGCGGCTCTCTGTTAATTGGCGTTATGGCAGCGCGGACGCTAGCAATTGCCCATAATAAGCCGCTCTATGCCTGCAACCATGTAGAGGGGCATGTCTACGCCAACTTCTTAACCCAGACTGCCCTGCCCGGCTACGTTATGCGGGCGCAGGCGCCAGAATTCCCCATGTTAGCGATTATTGTTTCTGGTGGGCACAGCCAGTTGGTGTTATTTGAAGATCACTTTAAATACAAGCTACTAGGTCGCACCCAAGACGATGCTATTGGCGAGGCCTTTGACAAAGTGGCTAAGCTGACTGGTCTGCCCTACCCTGGCGGCCCATCGGTATCCAAAGCAGCCTTAAATGGCAATCCAGATGCGGTTCCATTGCCAAAAGCTAAAGTGGGAAAGTACGATTTTAGTTTTTCCGGCCCCAAAACAGCCGTTTTACGGGCGGCGCAAGCCATGTGCGGCCAGGATTTTAGCTTCCCTTCCTACAAACTGCCAGAGGAGTTAACTGAGCAGCAGGTGGCAGATATCGCGGCCAGCTTCCAGAAGGTGGTCTGCCAGACGATTGTGGAAAAAGCCGCCCTGGCCTGCCAAGAATTTCAGCCAGCCAGCGTAGTAATTGCTGGTGGCGTGGCAGCTAATCAAGAGCTGCGCAAGCAGTTAACAGAGGCGCTGCCCTTGCCTATTACCTTCCCGGCGCTTACACTATGTACAGATAACGGGGCCATGATCGCTACGTTAGGGTGCTTTAAGGCTATGAGAGGCCAACAGGCAGCCAATCCATACACGTTAGCTATCCAGCCCAGCCTATCCATGTGATGCCATGTGAACGTAAAAGTTCATTAAAATTTCATTAAATAATTATTAACTTTTCGACATATGTCTCTAGAGCCGCAGTATAATCCACAACATTTTGAAACGAAGATTTATGAACTTTGGGAGTCTAAAAATGCCTTTGCGCCTACGGACCAAAAGGGCAAGTCTTTTAGCATGGTCGTGCCGCCGCCCAACGCCAACGGTAACCTGCACTTAGGCCACGGTTTAACGCTGGCCATAGAAGATATTATGTGTCGCCATCACCGCTTAAAAGGGGATAGCGTGCTGTTTGTCCCAGGGGCAGATCACGCCGGCTTTGAGACCTGGGTGGTGTATGAAAAACAGCTGGCGGCAGAGGGCAAGTCGCGCTTTGATTTTAGTAGGGAAGAGCTGTACCAGCAAATTTGGGACTACGTGGCCCAGAACAAAGATAATTATCGGACACAATTTAAACAGTTAGGTGCCAGCGTAGACTGGGATAGCTACACCTTTACGCTTGACCCCAAGGTGGTCCAGCAAGCTCACGCCACTTTCAAGAAACTG
>CAZRPP010000009.1:10518-25756 GCA_964602145.1 uncultured Candidatus Saccharibacteria bacterium | reverse complement strand
AGCCGCTAAGGCACTCCGGTCCGCCCTTCTGCCGAGCTTGTGGAGGACGAGCTGACGCGCATCCGCTGGCATAGCTGGATGTAGTCTGCCTTGAGCGTAGAGCTGCTGGTAGTCGGCACTGACGGGTTCAGTTGTAACATCGACTGCCTCGGCTAACAGCCACCGGCCAAGGTGCAATTTTCGCTCTGGGTCACTTGTTAAAAGGAATTCTTCAATTTTTGCATCTTTCAGATGCCGCAGGTCTTGATTGAGTGCCCGGTGCTTAAAGAAGTCCCGCAGTGGTTCATATCGATAAACAACATGGTGGCACGCAAATCCAGCTTGCTGCTCACGAGCGGCGATGTAATCATTAACCGTCTCTTTAACGTAGGCGTTTTTGGTTAAAGATGGGTTCACTTGTTGGCGATATGCCCTGGCAGCGCTAAGCGCAAACCGATCTAGTTCAAGCTGCCTGACTGGCTTTATATACGCCGGCATACGCAGAATATCTTTCTGCCAATCGGCCATCGCCAGCACGCGCGGACCATCGCTACCGCCATGTAAATCAATTGCTCTATCAGGAATATACCCAGCCGCTGATAGTACACAGATTTTAAACTGTTTCACCTCATCTGTTATCAGCTCAGGCCCTTTGTATAGGTCGTGATATGTCGGTCTACCCGTAGTCCGACTGTACATGTTGTGATCAGTGGCCAAAACCAGCTGCAACCGAGAGTTCCTAAGCGCATGCCCACCAATTGATTGCAGTTCTGGTGCGCTTGATGGGTGCCAAGCGTGATTCCAGTTAGCGATTTCTGGCTGATTTGCGGGCAGGATATCGTAGGGCATAAGCGGCAGCGGAATCCCTGTTAGTTCATCGACTGGTGTTACAAGTTCTGCCGCCATAATTACCCCCTCTTAAAGCAAAACTCCCGGCCTTTCAGCCGGGAGGTGGAGCGCATGCAGCAACTGCGAATCGATACTTGCCCTAGGGCTTGTACTTTTCCCATAACCGCGAACCCTCCGTTTGCGCGTTTTTGTTATGCTTTTAGTGTAGCGCGACCCGCAAGTTTTGCAAGTATCACAAGTTTTGAACCCACAAAGACCTAAGGTCCATCGCTGGTGGATTGGGTGAATTCATTAGATAGCCATCCCAATGTTCATCGTAACAAGTACGCGCTCGGCGTAAGCCATGAAGGCCAGGGTCATGAATCACCTGCCCGACTGGGCCTGCAAGCGAGCCAAGTGCATGCCCTGCAGTCAGCTCAGCTCTGTCGATAGCTTGGTAATCGTTCGTGCCCCTTTTGTGTGTAACGACTGCAGCATGAGGTGAAACCACATCATGCTCCATAGTATGGTCTCCATCTCTGCAGATGCCACACGGTTGTATAGTAGGCGTCTCTAGATTGCCTACCACCATCTCGGACCTATGAGGTGCGACAACATGGAAGCTCAAAATACTAAAATCATTCTGCTCCGCTCGATAGACCGTTAGCCGCTCGGCACAAACTTTTGCGGCTTCCTCATGCGCCTTATAATTCGCGCCTAACACGCGAAGATATTCTCCGTTAGGCGCCACCGCGAGCGACGCATTCCCAACATTGAACCGATCGTAATGTCCATCTAAAAATTTTGCATATTTTACTGCCGACTCAATTAGTACCGGTGTAAACCATAGTAGAGCCTGCAAATGGCTCATGTCTTTCTCAAAAACACCAAAGCGATGTATCGCAGGTGGGCACTCAATAAGTTGCAGCGACATGGTAGAAGTATTATATACTAAATTGGATATTTATCAATTTCTGCGACGTAAAAACTGATACGTGGCAAGCCCGAGCCCAGATACGCTAAGTAGCATACCGCCCCAAAGCACAATACGATATGGCCTTGCATGGGGGTAAATCGGGTCATTATCTGGTGCAAAGGTCTCCTTATCGCTCATTTTTACACCCGTGAAGTGATTCCACGGTTTGTCTAATTCTTTAAATGCATAAGTAGCCAATAAAAAACCGACGAGAATAATAACGAGTGATGGTGTATATCGTTTCATGCTATGGATTATATAGTACCTTTACACACTGATCTAACTGCTAGTACCCGGCGTTATCAGGATCCGGTGGCTCCACCAGCCCGCTGCTAGTACGGCCCTCAACTGGCCCGGCGGCAGACGGCGCGGTCGCGCCAAACACATCATCCAAAGAACTCACCAACACCTCACGCGGGCGGGAGCCGTCGGCGGCGCCAATAATGCCCTGCTCTTCCATTTCTTCCATGACGCGCGCAGCGCGACCGTAGCCTATGCGCAAGCGGCGTTGCAAGAGGCTAGTGGAAGCCTTGCGAGCCTCTATCACCACACGAACGGCGTCCTTGAACATGTCGTCATCAGGGTCAGAGCCACCGTAGTCCACCACAGCGCTGCTGTTTTTACCGCCGCCAATCACCACTGGGATGCTGACCACTTCATCGTCGTACTGCGGCGAGCGCTGCATTCTAATAAAGTCGGTCACTTTGGCGGTTTCTGCGTCTTCTATCAGGGCCGCCTGGACACGCTTGGGCTTGGGCATGTCGGCAGTTAAGAGTAGCATGTCACCGCGGCCCAAGAGCTTCTCGGCGCCCATTTGGTCAATAATGGTGCGAGAATCCACCTGAGAGGCCACCGTAAAGGCAATCCGCGCCGGTACGTTGGCCTTAATCAGGCCAGTAATAACATCTACCGATGGGCGCTGTGTGGCCAACACCAGGTGGATACCGGCGGCGCGGGCTTTCTGCGCCAGACGGACAATCAGGGCTTCCACGTCGCGGGCGGCCATCATCATTAGGTCCGCTAGCTCGTCAATCACGATTACAATGTAGGGCATGCCTTCTTCTTTTTTGGCGGCATTGTAGCTGCCAATGTCGCGCTTGCCCTCTTCTGCCATGGTGCGCAGCCGACGTTCCATTTCTGCCACCGCCCACTTTAAGGCAGAGATACACTTTTCGGGCTCGTTAATAACCGGCGTTAACAGATGTGGCAGGTCCGCGTAGGGCGCCATTTCTACCTGCTTGGGGTCCACTAAAATCAGCTTTAGGTCAGACGGGCTGTTGCGGTACAGCAGGCTGGTCAGGAAGGTGTTAATCATAACCGATTTACCGGACCCGGTCTGTCCGGCCACCAGCATGTGCGGCATTTTGGCCAGGTCCGCCACAATCGCCTTGCCGCCAATATCCTTACCAATCACAAAGCTGAGCGGTCCCTGCATATCGGCCCACTCTTTGGAGCTGAGCAGGCTGCTGATACGAACCACGGCCGGCTTAACGTTTGGTACCTCGATGCCCACGGCGCGCTTGCCGGGGATGGGCGCTTCCATTCTAATGCTCGTGGCGGCTAAGTCCAGCGCCAGGTTGTTTTCCAGGGCGGTAATTTTAGTTAATTTGACCCCTGTTGGTGGCTTGAGCGTGTACTGCGTCACGCGCGGGCCGATGTTGGCGCCTTCCATGTCCACTTCTATGTTGAAGTTGGCAAAGGTATCGTGAATAATTTGGGCGTTGCCATTGACATCGCCAGCATCCGCCTTGTCTTGTTTTTGGTTCAATAAATCAGTCGATGGGAACTGCCAGTCCGGATCGCTTGAGGTGATAAGCGCCTCGTGGTTCTCTGTTGGGGCCAGCTTTTGGGCCGTGTTACGCAGGCTAGTCAGACGGACTGACTCAGCTTTTTGTTCAGCCACGCCCGCGCCGTGATGCACCACCGGCACACCCTCGTTAAGCTTAAAGTTCTGCTCTGCCTTCAGAGATGCTAAATCAGTATCCTTCTCTGTTCTCTCACGCTTTTTGGGCTTAAGTTTGACCAGCATGTCCCGAATATTAATGCCAAACGCAAAACAGGCCGCCAAAATTGTGGCTACCAAGAACAACATCGCCGCTGGCACCTGATCCAAGGCGCTCAAAATGCCACCGCCCAGTAGATTGCCAACTTCCCCGCCGCTCTCGCTGACCCAGCCCGGACCATCGGCCTGATGCGTAGCCGTAACTACGGCCGCAAAACAAGCGGCAAAGATAAGTAGCAGTGTCATGCTAACAAGCTTAGCTAACGGAATCCGGCGGTCTTCACTATTGAACTTATGAATCGCCCAATAGACCAGAGCCACCGATGTTAAATACGCTGCCCAACCAAACAACCAGTAAGCGCCATGAAACAAATTAACCGGCAGCGCGCCGCCGCTCCCAAAGCCGCCTAAAAACAGGAACACGGCCAAGAGGCACATAATTATGGCTGCGCTGTACGCCCAAAACGGTGACCGCTCATATTTAACGCTTTTTGCGGGAGATTTCTTTTTGCTTGATTTTTTCTTTTTGGCTGCCATAGACGTATATTATATCAGTTTTACTCTCCGTAGTAACCGTATTGTTCCTGTCGCATCTCGCGAATCTGTTCATTTATTGCACCTAGGAGTCTTGATTCAGACTCTCCGCCCAAAAGTAAATCGGCACGTAAATCCATGAGGCTCTCAAGCGTCTCCTCTGGCACATCCACTTCCTCTTCATAGGGCGGAATTGAATTAACAAGTGTTTGGTAAGGTGTATTCTCTAGGATTTCACCGATTGTCATTGGTACATTTGGTGTTTCAAACATACCAATATTGTAGCAGAATTAACATCATTTGTCAATCGATGCTCGTTAGCATTAGTTGCTTATGATAGTGGTGTCTGCGACAACCGGCTCTTCATTTTTGCTTTTGCGCAAGAACACAACTGCCGCCAGAAGACCTAGCCCCAGCGCAAGCACTGAACCAGCAATTAGAGCATAGCGGCCAGCGCCAGTGTTAGCTAGTTCACCGGGCTCAGATGCTCCCGCCCCTAGTTCCCCGCCAAGTCCAGGTTCTGGTGCAAGAGGATTAAGCGTACCTGTTCCAGCAGGAGGATTAGTGGTAGCTGGAGCAAGGCTGACAAAGATTGGGTCCACGATCTTATTGTTGGCAGTTTTATCATCATCGCCAAAGCCACCGTCTACAACTGTGTAAGCAATTGTGGTTACTGCTTTTCCAGCTACGTCTGTGTCTAGAATGGAGACATTGGTTGTAATGTCAGTTACTTTGCCAGCTATCTGTTTAAAAACTCGTAGCTGCTTTTTATCGTATGTCTTGCCAAGATTTATAGTTACAGCAGCCGATGCGCCCTGCGTGCCACAATTAAGACTGAATCCTGCACCAGCCAGCACCGTACCCGTGACTTCCGCTGGTGCGGTCTTAGCCTGCGATACGACTGTTGTTGCTCCACAACTACCCGCCGCAGAAAAGCCGATTGGCGCCTCCGCACCCGGAACAGTAAAGGTAACCGGCGCTGCCTGCGCAGGGTTGTTTATGGTGACGTTGATAGGTGAGCTATCGCCCTTGTTTCCAGCCGCATCAAACGCTCTAGCGGTTATAGTGGCACTGCCGTTTGGCACAGTGGTTGTCAGCCACGATATGCTATATGGCGCAGTTGTGCTTTGGCCAAGGGGGGTTATGCCGTTATAGAACTCTACCTTCGTAACACCTACATTATCCGTGGCTGTTGCCTTAATAGATACGCTGCCTGATAGGGCTGCGCCTTTAGCAGGGGCTGTAAGTGATACAACTGGGTCCTCAGTATCAGTAGAGCCAACAGGATTACCTACGGTAATTGTTACTGGCGCTGAAACTGTCTTGTTGTCAGCCGCATCGTACGCCTTAGCGGTGACCACTACATCGCCATTGGCATGGGTTGTGCTGGGCCAATCACAGGTAAATGGTGCTGTGGTATCTGTACAAACTGGCGATGCACCGCCAACATAGAATTCAACTTTGGCAACACCCACATTATCTTTGGCATCTGCAGCGAAAGTCTTGACACCAGTTACCAATTCATTTCTAGTTGGTGCCGTAAGACTAACAGTTGGCGCTTCTGAATCAACGGCCGCCGGCTTGGTAATTGTAAACGTATCCGTAAAACCACCAGTCTGGCCAACACCTGGCACAAAGGTACCGGTAATAGAGGTACCTGTTACTGTAAATTTAGAAAAGCCAAAGGCTTTGTTGGGCGAATTGCTGCCCATGGTTGTTGCAAAATATGGGTAGTCTGGGTCTGAAGAAACGATAGGAGTCAAGACCTCTGATGCTTTATTACCGCCACCAGTACCAGTAATGACAAAGACAGAGCCCTGTCCTGCTACATAACCGGTAGATGCACTGTTTACAACACAGCTAGATGAGTAGGCGTTATAAGTCACCGTGCAAGCTGGTCCGCCAAGCTGCTTAGAGCGCTGGTAATCATGGGAGTGGCCGGCAAGAATTAAATCGACTTTTTCATCAAGGAGTAGGTTAAAGAAGTCTTTTACAGTGCTGTAATCATCTGAAGCATGGCCACCAGCGGTAATGTAGGGCGTGTGAGCACTAACAACAACCCACAGACCAGCTTTTTTTGCATCTTGTATGGTACTCTTCACCCAGTTGTAGTGGGTGCTACCAACTGAATAATCATAATTACCCCCGCCAAATGTCAGAATGTCTGGCGAGGCAGAGATAAGCCGGGTGGTCGGGTTTGTAGCTGGATAGTCGTAGAAATACTCACGGCCATAATTAGTGGAAGCCGTACCGGTGCTCCCTGATAAAGCTGGCGATTCTTGAATATTTAAACCACTTGGTTTAGGTAGACAGTTAGCACTAATGATAGTGTCTATATTGTCGCCATCTTTTCCTTGGTGGCTACCTGGCTCTTCATGGTTCCCGTTAAGAACTGCTACGGGAATTGAGCCCATTTTGGACTTAACCATGGCGCACCAGCTCAACGAGCCGCCGTTTTCATTGTAGCTAAAATCGCCATTAGACTGGAAGAAACTGATGCCAGATGCGGCGGCCGCTTGAAATACAGCCGCCGATTCTTCATGGTTGCCGTGGTCTGCGGCGGCGCCAAATGAGAAACTAGACTCCGCTGCTTTAGATTGAGTCTTAACAAGCACACCGGTAAGCCCAAAGCCAATTGCTAGAAAAAGTGCTGCTATAACACCGCTTCTATGCACAAAAAACTTCTTGAATGACTTCAGTTTTGACGGATAAGCTTGCCCCATAGTAACTCCCTCTTACAACTATTCTTATGCTAATAGTACTCTATCAGGTGGTCAGTCCGCAAATCTGCAGCTAGTCCGGCTGATCCTGTCCCAAAAGCCGCGCGCGCATCTCCTGGAAACGCTTCTGCTGCTGAGCGGCGATTTCATCGGCACTTGGCGTCTTGGACTGGTGTACGGTTTGGGCTTCTTGGCCCTTGCCGCTAATCACGTTTACCACTGGAATGACAATGGGGCTGCGCTGCGTTTGCTCAAACAAGTAGTGCGTAATGTGGTCCTTGAGCTCTGCCTTAAAGCGGTCTAGGTCCACGCGCTTAAAGCGTTGCTGCACGGCGCGCTTGACCTCTAGGCGCAGGCCGTTCATGAGGTCTTCGTTGTCGCGCATGTAAATGAAGCCGCGGCTAATAATGTCCGGGCTGGTCAGCAGGTTACCGTTCTTTTTATCAACAGTTAGGATGACGGCCACCAGGCCTTCCTCGCTCAAGAGCACACGGTCTTTAACCACTACGTTGCTGACAACGGAGCCAGTTTGGTCTACGAGCAGGCTGCCGTAGGGCGCCTTGCCGGCGAGTGTCCAACTGTCTTTGTCAAACAGGATTTGATCGCCGTTTTCTGCGTCAATCACGTCTTTGCGGGCCATGCCCTCCTCTATTGCCAGTTCCTTGAAGTACTTGCGGTGCAAAGCGCCGGCATAGATAGGAATGAAGAATTTGGGACGGACGATGTGCAGGATTTCACGGTACTCATCGCGGGCGGCATGGCCGGACACGTGCATCGGGCCAACACCATCAAGGACGTGGGTTGGGTGACGGAACAACGTAACGCCGCGGCGGATGAGGTCGTTACCGATTTCTTGGTAGCGGACTTCGTTGCCGGGAATTGGCGTGGAGCTCACCACCACCGTGTCGCCCTCTTTGAGCTTGATGTGACGGTGCTCGCCCTCAGCCATGCGCTGCAACGCGGCACGCGGTTCACCCTGGCCACCGGTACAGATCACCAGCACTTCCCTATCAGGAATGTTGGGCATTTCGTGCATGGGCAAAACGGTGCCTTTAGGAATCTTTAAAATGCCCTGACGGACGGCGATTTCGGCGTAGCTCATCATGGATCGACCATCTAGCGCCACGCGGCGACCTGCCTGTACGGCGGCATTAACGATCATCTGAACACGGTTCATGTTGGAACTAAAGATGGCTACAAAAACGCGGCCGTCGGCCTTGCCAATCATGTCGTGGAAGCTTTCCTGCAGAGTATGCTCTGTAGGGGTGCGGCCCGGCTTGTCAGCACCGGTGGAGTCGCTCATAAGGACTAGTACGCCTTCATCTCCTAACTGGCGCAGGCGTGCTACGTCAGTGGGCATATCATCCAGAGGCTCTGGGTCTAGGCGCCAGTCACCAGTGTTAATAACACGGCCAACTGGTGTATCCACCACAATGGCGGCGGATTCCGGCACAGAGTGCGTAATGCGCACCAGCTCAATGAAGAACTCGCCCAACTTCAGACGCTCATGGTTGTCCATGTTCATAATGACGAGCTCAGGCACAAAATCCAGGCCAGATTCTGCGGCAGCATCTTCAAATGACTTGCCCACCACACCTAAAGTAAACCGAGACCCATAGATTGGCGCCGGGAACTTAGGCACGATGTGCTTTAAGCCGCCCAAGTGGTCCAAGTGGCCGTGACTAATCACGTAGCCTCTCAGCTTGTGTTTAATCCCCTCCAAGTACGTAGTGTCCGCGATGGCATAGTTAATGCCGGGCAGATCCACGCCCAGGTGGTTGCCGCAATCTAGGATTATGGCATCGTTGCCAAATTCCAGCACTTGCATGTTCTTTTCGCCAATGGCTTCTTGGCCACCCAGGAAGGTAATCTTGAGCTTAGCGCTGTCTTCTTTAATGACATTAGCCCGGCCGCGCTCCTGCGCCTGCTGGTACTGATTAGCGATTTTTTGCGCGTCCATCTGGGTACGCTTCTGTGCCCGCACGGCCTGCCCGCGCGACACACTCAAGTTGCCTCCCAGCTGATTTGGCTGACCGTTGCCCGCGGGCTTACCGCCCCTGTTCTGCGACCGACCATTGCCGCCATTTTGCCCCTGCGGGCGTGGGCCGCGCTGCGGCCGCTTATTGTTTGGCCGTTGATTGTTGTTTTGTTGATTATTGTTATCCATTATTTCTCCTTATTTGATTAATTGTTGTGTAAATTTCTAAACATCCATCTTAAATTTGCTATATACATAATTGCCATTGCGGCACTTACCGTGCCGGTTACCACTCCTACAACGACTGCTCCTACGGAGTGACTTGCCCATGCAAGACGCAAGAATACTCCAGCCAAAACAAGAAAGATTAGCAAAAAGATGAGTGCTACAGTAATTGTAGAAATGCGACCTGTTCGCCTCTTTTTCGACCAATCCTGAACAGTTGTTGTGGCCCAGTTAGACATAACTAGATAAGAACTTTTGTCCAACTGGGCTTTAATAAAACGATTGATTACATACCCCCTCAGAAAAGTAGTCGTTGGCTGAGAGTTGGTTACTTTTGTTCCCATATTGATTTACCTGTCGTTGCTTATTTTCTTAATGATTGCCGGAATTTGCTTAAAATCCTCCAAAAGTGTTTGGCGCAAACCCCCGTTATACAACGCCGCGGCCGGATGGAACAGCGGCAAAATAACCACTTCCAGCACATCGGCTTGATCTGTTTTTAGCTGCAACCGGACGCGCTTTGGCTGCCCATGATCGCGGCTAATTTGTAGATCCGGCAAGAAACACGCGCCGCTGTGTCGCCCGAGGGTGACGACAATTTTGGGCTGAATGATTTCTAGCTGGGCCTGCAAATACGGCAAAAAAGCCTTCTTCTCCTCCGGCAGTGGATCCCGATTACCCGGCGGCCGATATTTAACAATATTGGTGATGTAAATGTCCTCGCGCTTCAAATGAATGCTTGCGAGCATCTCATCCAGGAACTTGCCGGCCGCGCCAACAAACGGCTTGCCTGTTAGATCTTCTTTCTTCCCTGGCGCCTCGCCAATAAAGACGATTTTGGCATCCGGATTACCATCGCCAAAGACCAGCTGGGTAGCCTGGGCGGCCAATTCTGGGCAGATTTTGTCTAACAAAATCTGTTCAATGAGCGCATCGAGTGCCTGCTGCTTGGTCATGAAGTAAGTCCCCAAACATGTTTCTCAAAATCAACAGTTAACACTTTTGCACCGAGCCTCTTGACTACACGTTGACTCGGCTTATTTCTATGTTTTACTGCAATTTCAACTAGATTAATGCCCCCAGACGCAAAACCCCATTTTGTGAGTTCGCGCGCGGCAGCTGTAGCAAATCCTTGCCCTTGAGCCTCCTTGTCTAGCCAGTAGTACATTGCAGCATGTCGCCCCGCAAACCCCTTGGCAAAGCCAGAGAAACCCACGCCGCCAACAACCTCTTGGTCTACCACTATCAGACGGTCATCGCTGTCGCCAACGTAGCTGCTGCCACACATAACATCAAATTGCGTCTGAATCTGGGTAGTAGTCATCCCTGGCTCTTCTTCACCCGCCCCTACAAGTTCGGGCATATTTTTCCAGCGGAGATTTATATAGACATCTGGCTCATAGGTAGTAACAGATGGCAGCTCAATCCGGTGGACGACGGCCTGAATAGACACTACTTTTTACTCCCCACCCCAGCGGCTTGCCAAATATATTGTAGTCCAGCAACTGCAAACACCAATGTTAGCCCATACCAAACCAAATTCCCGCGGTCCACGGCCAGGCAAAAACTGCCGTAGGCCAGGCCGAATGTCAGCGCCGCAAAAACGGCGGCGCCAACGCGGGTCTTGGAAAAGTGTTCGAGCTTGTCTACCATGAGCAGTTTTACTTCTTCTTAGAGTTGGCAAATACAGCGATAATCACTATTACTACCCCTACAACCTCAAGTGCAAGGCCAATCCATTTCATTGTACCGCCGGCACTCACGACTTGCCGTAGGATTACGGCGGCCATGATCAGCATCGTTCCTGCGAGGATTTGTTGCCGGAGCTTATCTTCCATAGTGTTTACTTGTTCCCCGCCAGTTCTTTAGCAGCAGCTTTCATGGACAGTTGCAAACGGCCGCGATCATCAATCGCTACCAGTTTTACGTCTACTTTGTCGCCCTCTTTGAGCTTGTCAGATGGCTTTTCTGTGCGCTCTTCAGAGATTTCTGAGACGTGCACCAGGCCGTCTTTGCCGGGCAGAATTTGCACAAAGGCGCCAAAGTCCATTACATTTACGACTGGCTTATCGCGGTAAATTTTGCCTACTTCTGGTTCTTCTACGATGCCGGCAATCCAGTCTTTGGCGGCCTGAATCTTAGCAGCATCGGGGCTGGCAATCATGACCGTGCCGTCGTCTTTAATGTCGATTTCTGTGCCGGTTTCTGCGGTAATCTTCTGGATTACTTCGCCGCCCTTACCGATGATTTCGCGAATCTTGTCCGGGTTAATCTGGATGGATTCAACGCGCGGCGCGTAGGGGCTCATCTCTGCACGGGGGCCTTCTAGGGTGGTCAGCATGTGCTCCAAAATGTGGGCACGGCCTTCCTTACCCTGCTCCAGCGCTTGCTTCAGGATAGGCACGGGCAAGCCGTGGACTTTCATATCCATTTGCAGGGCGGTAATGCCCTTGCTGGTCCCGGTAACTTTAAAGTCCATGTCGCCGGCAAAGTCTTCAGCGTCCGCGATGTCAGACAAAACATATGGCTTGTCGCCATCAATCATCAAACCCATGGCAATGCCGGAAACTGGCGCCTTCAGCGGCACGCCAGCGTCCATAAGTGCCAAGGTGCTTGAACAGGTGGCCGCCATAGAAGTAGAGCCGTTCTGGGACATAATTTCTGTAACGGTGCGGATAGTGTACGGGAATTCTGCCTCTGTTGGCAATACAGCCGTTAAGGCACGCTCTGCCAAGTAGCCGTGGCCGATTTCGCGGCGTCCGGGACTGCCCAAGCGGCGCACTTCGCCAACCGTCCAGCCGGGAGCGTTATAGTGGTGCATGTAGCGGCGCTCCGTGTTCTTTTCCATGGTGTCTACCATCTGCGCGTAGCTGGTAGGCGCCAAGGTAACGATGTTCATGGCCTGGGTAACACCGCGGGTGAACAGGCTAGAGCCGTGAGCGCGCGGCAAGAAACCAACCTCGCTGGAAAGCGGACGAATCTCTGTTAATTTGCGGCCGTCTGGGCGGGTGCCGGTGGCGATAATGCCCTTACGGACATCCTTGTGAACGGCCATGTCAAAGGCGTCATTGTAGACTGCTTTATCAAATTCTTCGCCCTTGACCTGTGCAAAGTGGTCCAGGACTTCTTGGCGCAACACACCAATCATTTCGTTGCGTTCCGGGTAGGGTTTGCGAAGATCTTCGCCTAATTTGTCTTCTAAGTATTTGGCAACTTCGTCCTGAATGGCTTGGTCTGGCAGGTCTAGCTCGTATTCTTGAGCCGTAACACCAACTTTTTTGACCAATTGTTCCTGTAGCGCGATGGCTGGCTGCATAGCTTTAAAGGCCCAATCCAGGGCTTCTACAATCTGCTCTTCCGTAACTTCTGAAGCGCCAGCTTCTACCATCATAATGCCGGTCTTGTTGGCGGCCACCACGAGGTCTAGGGCGCCTTCGTCCAGCTGCTCTGCGGGGAGGAAAGCCTCTAGCTTACCATCTTGGTTGTAGCCAACACGCAGACCAGCCACTGGGCCGTCAAACGGCGCGCCGGTAAGCATTAAGGCCGCGGAGGTGGCAATCATGGCAATCATGTCTGGGCGGAACGCCGGGTCCATGCTCAAGACAGTGGCAATGCCCTGCACTTCGCACCGGTAACCTTTGGGCCACAATGGTCTAATTGGACGGTCAATCAGGCGGCCAATTAAAACAGCATCGTCTGAAGGGCGACCTTCACGCTTAATAAACCGAGAACCGCTCATCTTGCCAGCAGCGTAGAACTTTTCTTCGTAGTCAATGCTTAAAGGAAAATAATCCATGCCACTGACGGGGCGGCCAACCATGGCCGTACCCAGTACGACAGTGTCGCCGTAGCGCACGAGAACTGACGCGCTGCTTCTAAAACCAACGCGATTGACCTCTAGGGACAATTCGCGGCCCAAGAAATCAGTTTTTACGGTGATAATTTCCTTACCACTCGGGTTAATAGTTTGGCTCATATGAACCTCTCTTTCTGCAAGAAGGATTATGACCGGGGTGCAAATATACTCGCGCCTTGTGCTATGACGAATATATCTGTATCTCCGGCCACAATATCCCCTCTACGCGTTAATGTGCACAAGCTTAGGGCCCAAGTGGGACCCCATAGTCTGGGCAAATTATTTACGAATGCCGAGTTTCTTGATGAGCGCGGTGTAACCGTCTGGGTTGCGCTCTGCAATGTAACGCAAAAGACGGCGGCGGCGGCCAACCATTTGTAATAGGCCGCGGCGAGCTGCAAAGTCATGCTTATTGCTTTGCAGATGAGCCGTTAACTCTTTAATGCGCTCCGTGAGCACAGCCACTTGGGCGCTCGCGCCACCAGTGTCGTCTTTGTGGACCTGTGCGCTTTTAATAGCGGCGGTCTTTTTCTCCGTTGTAATCATGTTTACGTATTCTAACAGATGCGCGCCTCTGACGCAAGAGCTTGTATCAACCTGCCCGTTCAGGCAGCAACCGAAGCTCTGCGCCAGACTTTTCTGTGAGCCGTTCCAGCACAGTTTTAGCCTGAACCAACAAATCAGCCCTAAACAATTCCCTGCCACCAAAAGTTAGCTGCTGCGCCGTAAAATTATCTGGATTGATATCTGCCTGCAACAGTGACCCCTCTAGTGCGCCGCGCATCATTGGGGGCTGATTCCGGTATACTTGCTCCGACATTGCTCTTAGGTTAAGCGTCATTCCACCGATGGATACATGAAGCGTCTGCAGAGTACCAACATTTGGCCAAAGTTTTGCCTGCCAGCTGTCTTGGTCACGGATATCCCCCGTGTGCCATTTATCGAGCGTCAGAACGTGACCCAGCGTTGATGCGCCTTCAAAAACTCTGATTGCACCATCTTGCGGCGGGGCGATAGCACCTGGGTCGGCTAGTAAAGTGTGGGCAACATGCAGTAGCCCAGGCTGCACCTGCTGGCCATTACGAATGAGGTAAATTTCTGCGTTTGTCATGTTTGTTTTAGTCCCTGCTTCCGTAATACTCCTATTTTACGGAAAGCACAAGCGGATTGGCTACTACTGGATACAGTTGCCAGTGGTCGTATCAAAATTATATGACCAGCATTCTTTGCCCTGAGAATCCGTTATCATTTGTGGATTACAGCGGCTACCATCGACACAAAGATTTGTTTGCTTGAAATCAATATACCCCCCATGCTTAGCCGCATAGCTCCTAAAATCGGCGGATACAAATGTTATCAGACTAATTGTGGAGACGATGGCGACCACCCAAACCGCCAAAAGACTCAAGTCCGTGACCACTGTTACCCGATTGGCCGAGCGTAATCGTGACCAGCGATCAAATAATCGATAGGCGAACACTAGCGGCAACAAACAACTGAGGTACAGTGCTGTTAAGCCCAGCCACTGCGGCCAGCCGTTGTACTGCGCTAGACTACCAACCAACTCAGTCCTCCCTAAGGCGATAGCCCACAGACCCACGCCGTATGCTACTGTAGCCATGACGGCCAAACCAGCGGCAGCGACTGCAAATAGCTTACAAAGCACTTTCCACGCATTGGTCATAAAGCGACCGATACCGTTCAGCGTATCAGTATTCGTAGCTCGCAGCCGAGCACGTTCAATTACCTCTTGAGCGGTTGCGGCGTAGCCGTAAGCGGCCGCCATCTTTTCTGAGTCATCTGCCGTGGGCAGCAGCAAGGCTAGTAGCACATACACAATCACCATCAGCCCATTGGTAATAATGGCCAAAATAACCATCAGCACGCGTACAATCGTAACGTTTACGTTCAAATAGACTGCCAGGCCTTTACAGACACCGGCCAAAACAGCGCCGTCTTTTATTAGGAACAGCCGGCGACGCTTATTCTCTGGTGTTTCCTCTGGCTCGCTGTCACTTTCAGTAGCCTCCACTGGGCCCAGGGCGACCAGCACTGTCTGCATATCCGCCTCTGTTACGACCGATTTTGCATCCGTAACGTACTGCGCGCATTTATCGGCAATACTTTGCTCAAGGTCCGC
>CAZRPP010000009.1:0-10418 GCA_964602145.1 uncultured Candidatus Saccharibacteria bacterium | reverse complement strand
TAAATGCATCTGTTTCTGACATATTTTATGGTACCTTTCAGTAACAAGGTACCATGGTATAGGCATAGGTGTCAATACCCCACACTATTGGCGGGCGTCTATGAGCTTCAGGCCAGGCAGCTTGAGCTCCAGGAGTGTTTTGTCACAGGTCAAAAGTGGCAGCTTCTTTTCTTGGGCTTGAGTAACAAGCAAAAGGTCAAATGGATCTGCGTGAGCAACACTTGCAACATCTGGGGTGGCAATTGCCTGCTCTACCGTTACGTCCAAAATTGGCACCTGTCTTTGCCTAAGAATATTCAGGGCATCCACAGTGTTTATATCTGTAAATTTGCCGCGGCGCTGCTTAAGTCGTATCTCTAACAGGCTGACGGATGATACTGCCACAGACCGATATTTTTCCTGGAGCATAGCCCAAGTCTTGGGGCCAATCCTGCCCCGCTGCCCTTCCAGGGCCCAGACTAAAATGTGCGTATCCGCCAGCATTAAATGTCCTTATTCAGCCACACGTCCCAGTCCTTGGCGAGCAGCTTGTCTGACTCATCCCACTCTTCTGGAGAGACATGAAATTGGCCTTTCATTGCGCCAATCCAGGACTTTGGTTGCTTTTTGGGAACGCGCTGCAGGATAACTTCTGGCTGCCCATGCGAACCAATATAAATAGTCTGGCCACTTTTAGCGGCCGCCACGTAGTGATTAAACTTGGTCCGCGCTTCATAAATAGTTATGGCTTGCATAGTTTGTATAATAACAGAGGCAAACAACTAGGTCAAGTAGGTCAAATTTGAAAGATTTTGCTTAGTAGTTCTGGGTCATCCGGCGGCAACGCCTCCGCCAATGTAAACTCGCCAACTGACGTCCGCCGTAAGCCGCTCATGTATGCGCTGGTGCCCAACTGCCGGCCGATATCTTCCGCCAGAACACGGATGTACGTGCCGCTACTGACGCGGCTGGAAAAGCGCAGCCGCGGGTAGTTGTAATCGATAAAATCATTGGCATAAATGGTCACTGGCCGCGGCTCTAAAACCGGTATTTCCCCCGCCCTCGCGAGCGCATAAGCCCGCACACCGTTAACTTTTTTGGCGCTGAAGGCCGGCGGGGTTTGCATCAGCTCACCGGTGAATGCCATGAGCGCTTGACGCACTTCCACCTCTGTTGGAACACGGTCGGAAACGGCTGTTAAGGGTCCCTCGGCATCACCGGTAGCACTGGTTTGGCCCAGTGTGAGCTCCACATCATACGTTTTATCGTGCTTAGACATATCGCCAGCGCGGCGGGTGTAGTCTTTGCCAATTAGCAGCACCAATAAGCCGGTGGCTAAGGGGTCCAGTGTGCCCGTATGACCTACTTTAGTGTTTTTCGGCTTTGTACCGTTAATGCGCGACACCATCCGGCGCACGTAATTAACCACATCAAAACTCGTCCAGCCGGACGGCTTATCAACCAATAAAATACCTTGCATCTATCTAGTGTATCACTGGCCAAAGCCGGGCGGCATTAGCGGCGGTGGCACGGGGGGCGGCGCCGTTGGACTAACACCAGCTGAAGTTGGCGGCACCGGATTGGCCGGGGGTACTGTCAGTGGCGCAGGTATTGGAACAGCGCCTGGCACTGGCAGTGTGAATGGCTGTTCAACAGGGGTGGTTAGTACGGGATTAACAGGCGCTTGAGCTGGTTCGGGGTCATTCATGACTTCAAATGCTGCGGGATTAAACTCTGTGCTTGCCGCATCTGGCACAACCGACGCTGGCGGCTCTGGGAGCGCTGCGGGTGTTAGCTCGATTGGCTGAGCGTTGAGCGCTTCAACTGGAGGTAGCGGCTGATTCGTAACTGTTTCGCGATGAGCAGCCTCCACCTGTTCAAGCGCAGTTTCCACCTGCCCTACCTGAGTAGCTCCCTGTAGGTGTGGGCTATTGACCGCTGCCTCAATTTCTGCCAGCGTACCAGCGGGCATAGGGGCAACCGGTTCTGGCTCCGGAGCTGGTGCTCGCTCGGGCTCTACCTGGGGTTCGGGTTCTAGTATAGGCTCGAGCTGGGGAACAGCTGCATCGCGGCTAAGCAAAGGTGATTCTTTTCCACCCTCAAGCGGATTCACCGCTGCCACAAGTTCATCTTCTGGACGACTATTGGCTGTTAGCGTACCACCAAGGCTAGGCGGTTCAACGATTCGCCTGCTAACGCGCCCACTCTCTTGCAGCTCAGGGATTTCCGCTGCTGGGGCGGGTAACTCTATTGGCTCTTCCGGGGTGTTGTCATGGATAATCTCAAGTGCTCCATCATTGTTGTCGGGGGCTACTTCTGATGTCTGATCGACGTTCATCGGCTGCTCTTCTTCGGCCACAAGCTTGTTGCCTTCATCGAGTTTGCTGGAAACGAGCTGCTGATTGGCGCCTGAACTCATCAGCTGAGCACTGACACTCATGGTTTGCGGCGTGGTTTTGGCGTTACTAAAGCGCTCGGTTTGCGCCACAATACCAGTTAATAACGATGTGGCAATCTGGCCATCAAGTTCTTCTTTGGCAGCTTGGTTACCGATATCTACGACTAACTCGCTCAGGCTGCTGGCACCGGCATCATCCCAGTTAATGGAGCCGAGTTCGCTGGCGCCGCCATTGGTGATGGTGGCCACAGTGGCATCGTGCAGAATGCGGCCATGAGACGTTACGGCCACATCCAAATCCGCCTGGCTGGTGACACCTAGGGCAATAACCATATCCACATTAAAATCACCTTGGCTAAATTCAAGATCATCGGCGGTCAGGCTGGTGCGGTACGGTGTAATAAACACCTTGACCACGCGGTCCTCTACCTTGTAGCGCAGTTTATCGGCCTTAGCTTTGTCTAGAGAAATAATAAAGTCACGCAGAGAGTCTGTGTTTTTTTCCAGAGTGTCAGCAGGCTGCAAAAATTCCAATGTACTGGGGATGTCACCACTAAAAACGGCAGTGGCGTGCTTGCCCGCCTTATTGAGCCACAACGTTAAGCCAATACAGGCCGCCAGCTGATCTACGCTGGGATTAGTACTGACAGTTACCAAAATGTTGGTCGACTGTTTTACTTTGTCGACAATTGCTGCTTGCGGTGATTGGTTTTGATTATCCATTTTTGTTTATAACTTTCGCTTTTAATGTACCAGTCTTTTGCGATAGGCGCAAGCGGATTGAACGGCTACTTTTGACAAAATCGCTCTACCCCTGTACAATTAGCAGTCGAAACGTTATTAACCCAAGTAAACAAGGTTCTATAAATGCCAATTATCAAATCAGCCAAGAAGCGTGTCCGTGTTGCAACCAAGGCCGCTGTCCGTAACAGCAAAACCAAGCGCAGCCTTAAGACTGCCCTGAAGTCCTTTGTTAAGAAGGCATCACCAGAAACGCACGCATATGCGCAGAGCAACCTAGATAAGGCTGTCAAAAAAGGAATCATGCACAAGAATAAGGCTGCCCGCCTGAAGAAACAGGCCGCCGCTCAGGCCAAAGCTGCCGGCGTAAAGCCCACTGCTACCACTAAGAAAAAGGCTGCTCCGGCCGCCAAGCCAGCTGCTGCTAAGAAAGCTGCACCCGCTAAGAAGCCCGTAGCGCCCGTAGCAGTTAAAAAAGCTCCTGCTAAGAAGCCAGCTGCTAAGAAAACTGCTGCTAAAAAGTAATTCCCTTAGCGACTCTAAAGCCCCCTTTCTGGGGGCTTTTTTATGCGCTTAATGTGAGCAAATAATGCTGCAGCGCAGCGTGTAAATCCAGAGCATCTTTTTTAGAGCGCGCATCTAGATCTGCCAGGTTACGAATCAGCAGCTTAAGCTTGCTAACAGATAGCCTTTGAGCAACTGGCCAACTTTTTTTAACCACATACGGACTGACTTTAGCGCCAGACGCAACCTGCTCCGGGGTCATGCCTTTAGACGATGCAATCAACGCCAGCACGTGCAGCTGCCAGGCCAACATAGCAATCAGCTGCTGCGGCTCCACCTTGAGCGCTTGCTGCTCCGCATACAAATTGAGTACCCGTTGCGTGCGGCCCGCAAAGGCGGCGTCTAACAGATCGAAAATGCTGCTTTGCGGCAGTGGCTCTGTTAATAAATCGATGCTTTGACGCGTTACATTGGGGCTATGCAGCACTAATTTATCCAGCTCGTGGCCCAGCGCTTGCTGGTTCAGGCCGGTGCGCTGTACCAGATACGTTGCGTCAGCACTGGCTAGCTTGCCGCCCTGCTCCGCCGCGTACTGGCTAGCCCAGCGCGCCAGCGCCGGACCATCTAACGCCAAAAACTCCTGAAAATCCGTTTGTTTTTTCAAAAACTTGTAATACGCCAGGCGCTTGTCCAGTTTAGGCTCAATAATTATCACGTCTGTAGTTTCTGGCACGCCGGTCAGCAGCTGCTCGTGCTGCTCCAGAAACTGTTTGCAGGCAGAGGGCTGATCCAAAATAACCAGCTTGCTATCTGATAAAAACGGCAGACTGGTCAGGGCTTCCGATATCCGTTCTACCGATGTTTCCGGGCCAAGTAACCGCTCCGGGCCCAGTGCGTCTTCAAAAGCCGCCAGCCGCTCCTGCAGCGCCGCTTGCAAACTAAAATTATTGGCTCCCGTTAGCGTGGTAATCATACTCACCTCTATTATAAACTGTGAGCCACGTCACAGCACCACTGTTTTTTCCCTGTTAGACTAAGAGCAATCATGGCAAACGTAATTATTGCATCCAATCGGCTCCCGGTGGCCGTTAAAAAGGTGGGTGGCAAACTTGAATTCACGCAGAGCACCGGCGGTGTGGCCACTGGCCTCATGCCCTACATGAAAGACCCCAAAAACCGTTGGATTGGGTGGCCGGGGATCGCCAGCGATGACCTGACCACCAAAGACAAAGCCACCATAACTAAGCGGCTGGCAAAAGAGCACTGTATCCCAGTTTTTCTAACTAAAAAACAAGTCGACGATTTTTATAATGGCTACAGCAACAGCGTACTCTGGCCCCTGTTTCACAACTTGCCCGCTCAGGGCAAAGCCAAACGAGCGCAGTGGTGGAAAGGCTATTACGAGGTTAACCAACTCTATGCTCAGGCTATCCAGTCCGCCGCTAGTAAGTCGAGCAAAATTTGGGTACATGACTATCAACTTTTATTAGTACCGGAATTTTTGCGGCGTGAGCAGCCCGGCGCGAATATCGGTTTTTTCCTGCACATTCCCTTTCCTAAACTCAAGTATTATCAAAAATTACCGGAAGCCAAACGATTGCTGCGCGGCATGTTGGGTGCCCAGTTAGTCGGCTTCCACACTCACGGCTACGTGAACGATTTTATGGACTGTGCCGAAGGGCTGGGCGTAGCCACGGCCACTGAAGGTCAACTAGTGATAGCCGATAGAATCGTGAAAGTGACCGACTTCCCTATGGGCATTGATTACGACAAGTTCACCGCCGCCAGCAAGTCTGCCGCGGTGGCAGCCGCCACACTCAAATACAAGCTGCGCTACCGGGGCCGCAAGGTAATCGCTGCCGTAGACCGCTTGGACCCTTCTAAGGGCCTGGAGGAGCGCCTAGAAGCCTACCGCGAGTTCCTAGCACGTAACCCTAAACTGCACGGCAAGGTTGTTTTTTCATTGATTGCTGCGCCGTCTAGAACTGATATCCCTGTTTATCAGCGCCTTGGACAGCGCCTGCAAAAATTAGCCGATACTATCAATACTGCTTACGGCACCCTTACCTGGCAGCCGGTAGACTATATGCCGCAGGCGGTTCCCCTGGAAGAAGTAGTGGCCCTGCTCCAGATTGCCGACGTTGCTTTTATTGCCCCCGTGCGCGATGGCATGAACCTGGTGGCCAAAGAGTATATCGCCAGCCGCCGCAAGCACGGTGTGCTTATTCTGAGCCAAACGGCCGGAGCCGCCCAGGAACTGCAAGAGGCACTTTTAGTAGACCCTATGCAGCGTTCCAGCGTGGTAGGCGCTCTAGAAAAATCTTTATCTATGCCCCGGCGCGAGCTGAAAAAACGATTTAAGACTATGCAGAAACAACTCCAAGATAATACTGTCCACCACTGGGCAGGTAAGTTTATGGATACCCTAGCCAAGCCAGTTGCCCCGCCCCGTGAGTTGCTTTACACCCCCTCTTTAAATGCAGAAGTTCAGACCAAAATTATCGCCCGCTACCGGCTGGCCCGCAAACGCTTACTCCTGCTCGATTACGATGGCAGTCTGGTACCTTATGCAGAAAATTACAGCCAGGCCGCACCTGATGCTCCTTTACGTAAAGTCCTGCAAAAACTGGGCGATGACCCCAATAACGACGTGGTCATCATCAGTGGCCGCAGCCAAAAAAACATGGAAGAGTGGTTCAATGATTTACCGGTGAGTTTAGTAGCCGAACACGGCGCAGCCTACCGAAGTAAATCAGCCAAATCCTGGCAGTCACTTACCCCCGGCAGCCGCCGCTGGAAACGCGATCTTATGCCCGTTCTAGAACGCTACACCAAGCTCACGCCTGGCGCATCAATTGAAGAAAAAAATTACTCTCTGGTCTGGCACTACCGGCGAGCGACCAACTTTGCGGCCCAGAAAAATCTGCGCATTTTGCAACACGTGCTTGGCCCAGCCGTAACCACCTATGGCCTCCAGCTCTTTCACGGTAAAAAGATTTTAGAGTTAAAAGATCCTGGCGTCCATAAAGGTGCTGCGGCTCAGCGCTGGCTCAAGCGTGAACACGATTTTGCCCTGATTATTGGCGATGATTACACTGACGAGGACATGTTCGCCGCAGCACCGCCCAGCGCCACTACCGTTAAAGTTGGCCGCGGCCGCACGATTGCCAACTATCGTCTGCCCGGCTCACGCCAAGTGGTTGAGCTACTCCGCAGCCTGTAATTTCTGGCACTTCGGGCAAATATGCGTCCCCCGCCCGGCCACACGCAGCTTCTCAATGATGCGGCCGCAGCGCGGACACGGCAACCCTTCGCGCCGGAACACGTTGGCAAACTTCATGTAACTACCTCTGTTGCCCTCAGCATCCACGTAGGTGTGATTGCTGGAGCCACCTTGATCAATGCTAAGCTGCAAAACGGCAATCAACTCTTTATGGAGTTCTTGGATTTGCTCGGCAGACAAGGCGCCCACCAAAGTAGAGGGGTGAATTTTAGCGCTCCACAAACTTTCATCAGCGTAAATATTGCCCACACCAGCCAACACTGTTTGGTCCAACAGTGCAGCCTTAATATTGGAACGAGCACGCCGGGCCAAACGCTGCTGCAAAACCTGCCAGGTAAACGCTAGCTCCAGCGGCTCCGGCCCGACTTTGACCATAAAGGGCAGCTCATCCACCGCCACCGTTGGCACCAGGCGCATCCAGCCAAACTTGCGTTGATCATTAAAAAATAATGAACTACCATCGGTAAGTTCCAGCGTAACGTGGGTGGATTTGTCCGGCAAATGCGCCACTAAGCTATCGTTAGGATGGCCGGCGCCAAAATGTTCCTGCTTAGAATCAAACACTAATTGACCAGTCATTTTGAGGTGTGTCACCAGCGTGTAGCCGCTGGATAGATCAATCAGCAGCACTTTGGCTCGACGCCGCACCCCTGTAATTTTGGCGCCATGCAAAAATCGGTCTACGTCACTTGGGTTATTGGGGAAGCATTTGGGCGTATCAAACTGCACGTTGGCCACTGTGCGGCCCGGTAATAATCGGTCTAGTCCGCGCTTTACGGTTTCTACCTCTGGTAATTCCGGCATACCTCCCATTATACTAAGAGGTAATGAATTCCCTGCACGACCTACTAATTAAACGTGATTTTGATGTGCCGCCAGAGGTGGCTGCCATCAAGTCCTATGTACACCAAGAATTTGGCGCGGAAGTTGCCGTGCAGCTGCGTGACAAAGACATTGTCATCAGCGGCCGCAGCAGCGCGTTAATTGGTAGCTTACGCCTGCACCTCACGCAGCTACAAAAGGCTGCCGCAACAGATAAGAAACTTATTCTGCGCGTTGGTTAAAGACTGAGGTAAGTGCCGCTATTTTTGTTGGCACTGTTGATCATGGCGTTGTAGTCAGGAATCTGGTTTTGGAACAGCGTGCGCGTTAGTGACACGTTGCCGCGGTAGGTCCGGCTGCCATTACAGCTGGTGGCCCAGTAGCGCTGCAGTTCGTTGCCGCCATCGTTAATGGTAAAGATGTAGCGCGAGCCCAGTGGGCAGAAACCGCGGTCATCCTTAAGCTCTGCCGGCGTGTCGCCGCGGGTGTAGCCTGCGCGGTCAATTGCCTTTAGGAATTCGCCAAAGCTGGCCACATTCATGGGGTAAGACTTGGTGTCTACCACGCTGCCATCGTAGCCTTTGTAAATGGTCATAACAGAGCTACTGTTAGACACGGTAATGGTAGCTTGGTCGTGATTTTGTGCGGCTTGCACCGGACCAATGGTGGTCTGCGTGACAGTAATTGCGGGGTTATTCACGTAGCTCATAAGGGTTGCCTGCGTTTTCTCAACCTTCTTAGCACTGTTGTTGCCGCTGCGGACAATCATGACAATCAGCAAGAACAATACCAGAATAACGACTAGAAAGCCTAGAAAATAGCGGAGTCCACGTCCTGATCCATACATGTCCATATAGTATCACAGTTTTACATATTTTGCAAGCGGAATTATACTATTAACAATGCGATTAACCTACCAAACCGGCGCCGCTGCCTTAGTGCAGCTAAGCACAATGACCGTCCTTAATATCCTGAATGGCGGTTACTCTATAGCCACGCAGTGCCAAAAAGGCGGCAATGATTGCGTTGGCAACCTTATACTCTCCTTGCTGTACTTTATTCTGCTTACTTCCTGGTTTGCCGCTCTCTGGATGTTGGCCGCAGCCGCCCAAGAACGACGTAGCCCCCGCCTGGCCCTGCTGTTAGCCGGCGCCGAAGGGCTCGTGCTACTGGTGAGCGTCTTTAATGCCCGCCACCACAACTACACGCTCGGCCTTGTCACCAGCATGATGGATGCAGCTCTGGCGCTGTGGATCATTGTTTTGGCTCTGCGCCTGGCCTATGCCCGTGGTGGCCGCGTCACGCGTCGGCGCATCCGGAAACCTACTGGCACTTCAGATTAAAACTGGTCGCCAAACTACTGCTGCAGAGCTGCTTTTCTAGGCTGCTACCACTGCTATTAGTAATGTTTTGCCAACTATTCTGCACCTTGTTGATCTCTTGATAACCGCGCCACATAAAGTAGCCCATGACGCTCAATGCCGCCAAAATTAAGATGCTAAAAAAGCTGAGCATAATGCTAATCAGCCTGAGTTTGCGATTTATTTTCTTGGCTAGTTTTTCGTCCATTTTCACTCCCCTGCCTTAGGCCACTCTACTTTTTGTGTAAGCATGTACAAAAGGTAGAGTAACGTTTTTATACTTCGATTCCCTACAGTTGGCCCCAATTATCACCAATACTCACGTCCACATCCAGCCGCACCGGCAAATCATAGACGCCTTCCATGGTGGTTTTAAGGAGTTCAGCAATCCGCTCTGCCACCTCCGCCGGGCACTCCACCAAAATGGAGTCGTGGATTTGCAGCAGCTGGTGGCAGTTGTTGTGCTGCTGGCGCAAAATGTCATCTACCTGGATCATGGCCAGCTTCATGAGGTCCGCTTCTGTGCCTTGGATGGGCATGTTAATGGCGGCTCGTTCAGCGGCGGCGCGCACTGCAAAATTGCTCGATTTTATGTCCGGCATCGGCCGCCGGCGGCCGAGCAGTGTCTCCACGTACCCCTGTTCCCTGGCTTGTGTCAGCAGCGCATCCATGTATTCAAACAGCTTGGGCCTGAGCGCCTTGTACTTGGTAATAAAGTCCGCGGCCTGGCCAAAATTCATGCCGGCGGCGGCCGCTAGGCCGTGTGGGCTCATGCCGTAGAGAATACCAAAGTTAATCACTTTGGCAGCGCGGCGCATGTCCTTAGTAACGTCTTCCGGGGCGCGGCCGTAGACCTGGGCGGCGGTGGCAGTATGAATATCGGCACCTCTGTTAAACATGTCAATCAGCTCTTCATCGCGCGCCAGAACAGCAGCCAAACGCAGTTCAAACTGCGAGTAGTCCGCAGACACTAATTTATTGCCAGGTGCGGCCACAAACGCTGTCCGAATATTACGACCCAGCTCCGTGCGTGTAGGAATATTTTGCAGATTGGGGTCCGTGCTGGATAAGCGGCCGGTCTGTGCAATCGTCAGGTTAAACGTGGTATGGATACGGCCCTGAGCATCGGTTTGCTCCGGCAACGTGTCCACGTAAGTGTTTTTGAGCTTAGTCACCTCTCTAAATTGCGTGATCATGTCGATAATGGGGTGCAGGCCGCGCAGCTTATCCAGCTCCGATGCGGCCGTGGAATAGCCAGTCTTGCCCTTCTTAATCCCTTGCGTAGGCAGCTGCAAGTTCGTAAACAAAATCTCTGCCAGCTGCGACGGAC
>CAZRPP010000008.1:0-27173 GCA_964602145.1 uncultured Candidatus Saccharibacteria bacterium | reverse complement strand
CCTTATAAAGACAATATTCGTCGTCTTTTAAAGAAAAACGGCTGCGAGCCCAAAGAAATTGAGTTCAAGATTACTGCTAAGGTAGCGCGCGAGGAAACTGAAGAAACATTGCTCGTGAACGCCCCAGTAGACCCCAAGCATGCCAAAAAAGCAGAGCCGCGGGCAGCCACGCCGGCCAACTCCCTAACCAAAAGCTATCGGCAGGGTTTAAATGAGCGCTACACGTTTGATAATTTTGTGGTCGGGCCCGGCAATGAGCTAGCGTTTGTTACCTGTCAGGCTGTGTCCAGAACGCCCGGCACCAAATATAACCCACTCTTCTTATATGGCGGCTCTGGCGTGGGCAAAACGCACCTCATGCAGGCCGCCGGCAATGCCTACCTAGAGGCGCACCCGGACGCCAAAGTGCTCTACGTGTCCACGGAGCAATTTATCCAGGAGTTTGTGGATGCTATTAAATACAAGAAGACATCGGAGGTAGCCAACCACTACCGCAGCGCCGATATGCTGATTGTGGATGATATTCAGTTTATGGCCGGTAAAGATCGGACAGAGGAAGAATTTTTCCACACTTTTAACATTCTGCACCAGAGTAGTAAGCAGATCATTATCAGCTCAGACCGGCCACCAAAAGATATCCCCACTATTCAAGACCGCCTCAAAACTCGTTTTGCTTGGGGTATGAGCATTGACCTGCAGATCCCAGACCTAGAGACGCGCACCGCCATTGTCCAGTCTAAAACTGAGGAGCAAGGCATGACTATGTCAACAGAGGTAGCCGATTATCTTGCTACCCGGATTCAGACTAATATCCGCGAACTGGAGGGCGCATTAAACCAGCTACTCGCTTACTGTGAAATGCATGGCATGGAGCCGAGTATCGATGCGGTTAAGTTCGTATTAGGCAGCGGCAAAGCTCGTCCAAAGCACCTCAGTGCTAAACAGATTATAGAGCGCTGCGCCCGCCATTTTCAGGTGCCGGTAGAAGATCTACTGAGCCCTAAGCGCGACAAAGACATTGTAGTTCCCCGCCAGATTGCCATGTACATGATGCGTTCGGAGCTGCATTTAAGCTTTCCTAAAATCGCTAAAGAACTAGGGCGCAAAGACCACACCACCGCTATTCACTCCGTCCAAAAAATTACCGATGAATCCAGCCTGGACGCAGACCTGCGCAACGCCATTAATCAGATAAAGGAAAAATTGTATGCGTAAAAGCTGTGGACAAAGCGTGCACAACTCTAGTACAACTGCCGTTTTTAGTGTGGGCTTTTTCACAGCCCTCAGCCGCTGGGTCAATAAGGCTGCGCATAAACCACAATTTATCCACCAATCTATTCGCCAGTTATGCGCTGGTTTATCCACCGCTTATTTTGCAGTTTTTACAGGGGTAGAAATCGGTTTATCCACGCTTTCCACAGCCTCTATATATAACTATTTCTTGTTGAATAAAAAAATAACTATTAATTGCCCTGGGAGGTGTGCATAATGAAAGTTCAAGTTACCCAAGAGAACCTTAATCGCGCGCTTGGGGCCGTAGCGCGCGTTGCTAATACCCGAAACGCGCTCCCTATCCTAGCAAACGTACTAGTGAAAACGGTCGACAATCGACTCTGTTTATCTGCCACCAACTTAGATATTGCAATCAGCTATTTTGCCGGCGCTAAAGTAGAAACAGAAGGCTCTATTACGGTCCCTGCCCGCCTTATGCAAGATTTTGTTGGCAGTCTGCCGGGCGGCGTCATCAACCTAAAACTAGATGAAAACAAGCTGCACGTTACCACAGATCAGTACAAGTCCACTATTAACGGTATTGCCGCAGACGATTTCCCTACCTTGCCAGCAATAGAAGATGGTAAAACTTGGACGCTGCCCGCGGCAGATTTCAAAAAAGCCCTACAACAAGTATTATTTGCGGCTAGCTCCGATGAATCCCGTCCAGTGCTCACAGGCGTATACCTGCACACAGAGGGCGGCCGTTTATATATGGCAGCCACGGACAGTTACCGTCTAGCAGAAAAGGACCTCGGCGCCAATAACCACGAAAGATCTCTGTTAATTCCTGCCAGCGCCATGCAGGACCTATTAAGAATTTTAGCGGATGATGGAGAAATCACCGTCACTCATAACGACCAACAAGCCCTGTTTAAGGTGGGAGACGTAGAACTAACTACGCGCCTAGTAGAAGGTAAATACCCCCCCTACCGCAAACTGATCCCATCAGATTTTTCAACAGAAATTAGCCTGAAACGAGCCGATTTTGTAAACGTTACCAAAGTGTCCAGCCTATTTGCGCGTGAATCTGCCGGCTCCGTTACCCTGGAGGTGGCAGCAGATGGTGGCGATGATGGTACGGGCGCGTTGAGTATCCGGTCCATTGCCTCCCAACTGGGAGAAAACACCGCCGTGGCCACCGGCCCCGCGCAAGGCTCCGGCAGTATTACGCTCAACTCTCGCTATCTGTTAGACGCGCTGGGTGCGCTGTCTGGCGATGAGGTTATCTTTGGCTTTAACGGCAAACTAGAGCCCACCCTACTTCGTGATCCCAAAGCACCTGATTATGTGCACATTGTTATGCCGCTCAAGAGCTAACCCCTATAATAAAGTCTATGATTACTAGTCTGCGCCTGCAGCACTTCCGCTCCCACCAGGACGCTGCCTTTGAGTTTGCGCCCGGCGTGAATATTATTGTGGGCCCTAATGCCAGCGGTAAAACCAACCTTTTAGAAGCGCTGCTCGTGCTGGCCCGCGGCGGCTCGTATCGGGCGGCGGATCATGAACTGGTGGCACACCAGCAGCCTTGGTCGCGGCTGGATGCTACATTGGATGGCGGTCACGTGCGCATCGTTAAGCTCATTACGGAGCCAAAACCCGGCAAAGTATACGACATCGATGGCAAGCCATACAAACGATTAACACTGGAACATAGCCTGCCGGTGGTGCTATTTGAACCAAATCACCTGCAGCTGCTCCATGGCTCGCCGCAAAATCGCCGCGATTACCTAGACGATATTTTGGAACAAACTAAGACTGGATACGGCAAGCTGCGCCGCGACTACTTAAGGACACTGCGGCAGCGCAACGCGCTCCTTAAGCAAGGCGCCGGTGGCCAGCTGTTTCCTTGGAATATTCGCCTCAGCGAATTGGCCGGTCAGATTGTCCGCCTGCGCCTGGACTTAGCGCAGCAACTCTCCTACAAGCTTGGCCCGCTATATGATACGCTGTCTGGCAGCCAGGCTGCAGCACAGCTTATGTACGACGCACGTTTCCCCGCCGACCAGTACCAATCCCTCATGCTGCGCAAACTGGAGAGTGATCAGTCGTTAGATTTAGCCCGCGGCTACACCGGCACTGGCCCGCACCGCGAAGATTTTACCGTATCGTTTAAGGACAAGCCGGTGGACGTAACCGCCAGCCGCGGCGAAACGCGCACGCTGGTGTTGGCACTCAAAATCATAGAGCTGAAGCTGCTAGAGGAAGCCCGCGGCCAGCGGCCAATCCTACTTCTGGATGATGTCTTCAGCGAGCTAGACGGCGCCCGCCGCCACGCCCTGACCAGCTACCTGGCGCCGTATCAGACGTTTATTACCACCACAGACGCTGATCTGGTGCAGAAAGCATTTGCGGCGGCAGCGCGGGTGCTGCCGCTGGGGTAAGGTGCTACATCGGGCCAGAATCAAAAGCAACCACACCAGAAGCTTCATCGGTAATAACAAGATGACTGTTAGTTATCGACCAGTAGGTAAATGTTGCCGACATATTCTTGGTATCATTGAGCACAAGCCTGAATTTTGACTCCGTTGCACCAGTATCAAGCCGCGTGCTTTGTATTTTAGAAGCCACACTTGCTTGTTTAATAAAGTTGTTCTTACTGGCAGAGTATTTGGTTACTGCCGCCCGGAAATCACTCACCTGGTAAGAGCTGACGCCAATATTTAAGAGGTTGGTGAGTCCAAGAAAAACAACGTTGTTCTGGCTGGTACCATATTTTTCTGGAGTCCGCCCAGGCGGATTAGATATTGTATCGCCCGAGTTGCTATCGTAGCGCAAACCATTATTGACTGACGGTGGAGCTGGTTTTTTACCGCTCAGAGTAAGTGTATAGATAAGTGCACCCAATAACACCAACAAGAAAGCTATAGCAACCAAGCGTAGTCTTTTTTCGTTCATAGGTCCCCCTTATTTACTAATCGCATATGCACTCCCCCCGTTCATGTAAGGAGTGATTGCGGCGGGGTCCCACTCCTTAGTGTCCAGCGTGCTTTCCGCAGAGTTACCAACTAACCACTTACCGTCCGCAGTTACGCCGCGGATGACAATGTAGTGTCCACCAGTGGTGAATGGAGAAGGTCCCTGTCCAGCTACAATAACCAAGGCTCCGCCCTTAATAGCATCTGTAATTGCTACGGGGTCTGCGCCAGTTGGTTTTGATGTTAGCCCCCAGTGCTCAGCAGCCAATGGCGCAATCGACCAAGAACTACCGCCCTCTACCTTAAGACCCTTAGAGCCTGCCCAAGCCGACGTTTCGGCAGGAGTAACTTTTTGCCCGGTGAGCGTAGAGATAATCATAGCCATAGAGGTGGGTCCACAGCCTGCGCCGCAAACCGTACTATCACCATAAGAGTTGCCACCCCAGGCGGGGTCACACTGTGCATAGTGTACAAAATCTCCTGTTGCAACCCCACCACCACAACTAGCAGAAGAAATTGCTGCTGTGCTGTTGCTTGCCCCGCCAGACCCAGACCCATATAGTTTAAAAATGCCGCGAGCATTGGCCATACGTTCGTTAAGTAGTGCTGGAGCGCCGTTAACACTTTCTGGCCGTTCGTACTTGTAGGCAACTACTGAAGCGGCTTGAGCTGCGTCTTCTACATCGTTGCCAGTCACCGCCCTTAAGGCGCTATTGGCCACACCCTCACTGCCGCTCAGCTCGGTCATGACAAACGCCAACTGTACCTCAAGTGTGTCATAGTTTGGGAGCAATTGGAGCGCGCTTTTGCGCCCGTCCAGCCACTGAGCGATTCCATAGGCACCAATGCCGTTTTGGATAGTGGGGTTCATATTGGACTCAGAAATAAAGTTGCCCACTAGCCCGGCTGACTGAGCGGAGGTTAGACCCTGCGCAACAAAGTAATTGTAGGCCTTCTGCTGGTTATCGCTGCCAACCAGGGCTACTGAACCCGCGCTACCACAAGACGCCCCATAGGTATTAACATAATCCGGGTTGATGTTTAAGTTAATAATCTCTGAGCCTGTCATGCCCTCGGCATTGACACTAATTGGCATAAGAAATGGGACTAATAAGGCGATTATAAGATAGAGAATCTTACGCATTTTAATGCCCATCCACACTTATATGTTGGTGATGACACGTGTCATTAAATGTACTGTAGCCGGCCAGGAAGTCGTAGGTAGCATGGCAATTTATCTGACCAAAGCCTGTGTTGGTGTCTTTTGGCATAAAACTTGCAACGTCTTGGTTGAGTTTTCTGCCCTTTTCCTCTCTCTGGTCTGTCCAGAACCAAGTAGCGCCCTGATCACCTCCGGTTCTCCCCATCCAAACACCATCAATAACATTGAAGTCAGCTGCTTTCCCTGCGGAGTGTCCGGCCCCACCCGTAGGACCATGGTCGCTACACATAGAAGAGTAGACTATCGTGTGTCCCATATTTGCTAATTCTAGCATCATGCCAACAAGCTTTGGGTCAAGTGCGGCAACATTACAGGATCCTCCAATAGGCGTTCCGTTTGCCGTGTTCTGGATGTCGCTACAGCTGGCGCCCTGAGAAGTGTTGCAGCTTATTTTACCACTATTAATAAAAGGCAGCAGTTTTGTGGCAAGCTCTTGAGCAGTGCCAGTTGGAAGCGAACCGCTACCCCCCGAACTTGCCCCGCCACCAGAGTCGCCATTTATTACTTTCATGTCATCTGAAGTCAACAAATCGGTGTTGTATTTGCCTCCGCCTGCTCCAACGGCCGCCTCTATGAGTAAGCAGGGGTTGGTGGTGACGTTTACTGGCTGGCCATTTTCGTCAGCGGCTGCTGCCCCTGCTTCATTCCAGTCTTCCGTGAACTTCCCTTTTGAGCTGCCGTTACACATAGTAGGGTCCGTCCACATTTTTTCCGGGTCCTCACTAAACACTGCCGACCCAGATGGGTATCCATAGGGGGTGATACCATATGTTGTTTCTGCTTCAAATTGATATGCTGCGTTCACATGAGGATTGAATAAGGTGCTAAAAGTTGACCCTATGAGCTTAATGGGGTTTGAAACTAGCACAGCCACCTTGTTGCTGCCTGTTCTGATGTTGTAGGGCACGGAATCAATAATCGTAGATAACATAGAGTATGATGTATCAGTGCTAAACATACGGGCGAGGAGTGGTCTTTGTTGGAAATCAAACTTTTGTTGAATCTCTTCTTGTGCACGAAGCTCCGCGGCTACAGCCGGACTTATTTTTTGTCCACCCAGAGCATGTGCATGGTCATTTCCTGCAACTGATGCCCCCATAATCAAAGCTCCCTGGATGCGCCCGCCACTCATATTTTCTGTTACAACAGGTGTAATCATATAATTAGCCATAAAAGACATCATAGCGGGCATAATCACTTTCATGGCCTCAGCCAAGCCTTGTTGTAGTTCGCAATATCCGTTTAGAAGGCCGCCTGTGGCCACGGTGCCACTTACACGAATAGCCAGGTTGCTGATGCTTTCCAAGTCCGAAATCCCAGCATTATTGCAGGCATCATCTAGCATTTGCAAGCCACCAATCTTAGCAAAAACATCCATCGGCAAAGACAGCAACCAGTTTATTGTTGACCCAAGGAGTACAATCGACTTATAGCCAGACATAACAGCTAGCGGAGAGTCTGCAAACAACGTAAAGGTAGTGGAAACGATTGTTGCATACTCATTTCCTGTTCCAAGCCTCATGTCTGGACACTCTAGCCTCCCCGTAGGCACGGGTTTTTTATTGACGCAAAGATAGTTTTTGCTGCTAGCGCCCGTAGGCTTCTCGTTCATTACAGTGGAATACATTGGGTTTTCTGTTGCTCTGGCAGTGCCCCCCACTATCTCAGGCTCGCTCGGGTCTCCTTTTACGCCGTCAGTCAAGCTTCGGTTGAAAGAGCCAAGCTGCGCTAATGAAATATTTCCTTTGGCCGACTCGTCGTTAATAGAGGAAAACATGGACCACATGTTAACTGCCGATAAAGCATTTATTGAGTATGAAATTGCTTTCAGCTTAGGGCCTACATTTCTACCTAAGCTATCCAGTCCATCTATGAGCTGTGCTGCCATTATTACCTGCCCTATGACCGGTATTGAGTCTACTGCCGCATTAGCCCCTGCGGTTGTGGCTAATTTTGGCGCGAACTTCGCCATAGCTAACCGAGTAAATGATTTTGCAAGCCCTTCACTAACCATCTTATCGGCAAGCTCCTTAAGAAGGGCCTCATCGCCGGCGGCTACAACATCCGTTGCTTTTGTTACCGTGGAAGATGCCTCATTAGCAAAGGCTGACGTCTTCCTGCCGTTTGAGGATTCATTCGTGGGAGCAGTGTCTGGCTTGTCCGGCTTACAGGAGGACTCAATTAGGCACAGGAGGGCTGATCCCTGCATCTGGTAACGGGGCAAAATAACTCGGGCTAGGAACTGTCGCGCAAAATACTTCTTCATCTCCTCAGAAGCATCTTTAGTAGCTGTTCTTAGGGGTTTGGTGGCCATGCATACAACCAGGCAACGCTTAGCCCCATATTTTTTATCAAGTAGCCGGCCAATCTTGTAGCGCAAAACAATTTTCTTGACCATCGCCTCCTTGTCTATTGCCCTAAAAGCCTCCTTTCGCATCTCGGACATATCTTTGGTGTTCTTCTCAGTAAACAACTTCTCGCCATTTGGGCCAATGTCAACTGTTCTGGTGGGCGACCGAAGCGTCCATGTCTTATTTGTTTTGTCAAATCTGAATTCAATGCCGTGCCCTTCAGCAAGCTTTGTTTCAAACTTGGTATCACGCCAAGTCTTATAGAGCTTGCTAACCAAATTATCAGCGGAGCTATCAAGCGCCATGCAGTCTTTGCTTGTTGTACTGCCGCAACTTGAATAGCCCGGTAGCACTTTTTTGGCGATGTAATGAGCAAATAGGTTATCGACTTCATTCTGAACCGCCTGATTAGACGCTGCATAAAAGTGCTTTCGTAGGTTCTCTACCTCATGCTTGATGTACAGGCTGGGTGCAGCAACCGATAGGGCGAAAGCTATTATGGCAACGGTTGCGGTAATCCCTGCGCCCGCCCCGGCTTTCTTACCATGTTTTTTTAAGAAGAGCCTTGCGGCGGCTAAAGCAACAGTCCCAGCTGGACCGGCGGCCTTGCTTGCGACTTCTGCTGCGCCAGTACCAACGGCTTTATTGACCGCCTTGCCCTTTAAGTCGTTGACAAAGTTGGCGTCTCCGCCAGGATTAAAAAAGCCAGATTTAGCCTCGCCTCTATCACCTGATTGACCGTCTTTTGCTAGGTGTTCGGCACTCGTAAGTGCCGCAAATTCGTCATCGACATGTTTCTGGCCAGGATTTAACGAGTCGCTGCCTGCATCAGCTGGTCGTTGTTCAGTATCAAGACTCATTGCTACCTGCTCCTAATGTAACCATTATACCCGTTTAGGCGCTCCCCGGATACAGCCGGTTGCCTAAATCAATCGTGCCGCCCGGGCCGCCAGGGCCTGCGCCTTGGACATCAACTGACCCCTGTTGTATGGCCTGCACTTGCTGTGGGTTGGTGGTGATCAGGCTAGCCTCGGTGGGGCTGGCCACCACCTGAATGTGGACGTGGTTTTGGCCGGCAAAGAATAGGCCCTGCCCTACCGGGAACTGGCTGAGGCGCTTCTTCTCCTCTGCGGTCAATTTGAACACATCGGACAACACGTCTACAGCAGAAGAAGACTGCTTCAGCAAAAATTGCATGGAGGCGTTGGCCACAATGGCGCGGCCCATTCTAGAGCCCATAAAGTCTTCTACGTCCTGCGTAATAGTGGTAATGCCAAGGTTGTATTTACGGGCGCGTTTGGCCAGGCTAAACATAAAGTTGGCGGAGTCTTCGTATTTCATGAGCTGCCAGGCCTCGTCTACAATCAGCAGGCGCTTTTTCTGGTCCGATTTAGTCTTGTTCCAGATGTAGTTCAGCACAATGTACATGGCCACCGGGCGCAGTTCGTCTTCAAGATCGCGGATGTTAAAGACTACTAGTGGGTTGTTAATATCGATGTTAGACTGCTGACTAAAGATGCCGGCAAAGGTACCGGTAGTGTACTTGCGCAGGCGCTGCGCCAGCTGGGGGCCGGTGCCGCCCATGTGCAGCAGCGTGTCATATAAATCAGCGATGGTTGGTGGTTGACCGGTGTGGGTCAGCGGATCAGTAGTAATACCGGCTTTGGCGTACGTTTCAATGAGTGCGGCATCTAGGTCTGCCTCTTCTGACGGAGCCAATGCCGGCATGGTTACGCCGCCGTTGGCGGCCATTTGAGCTTGGGCGCCGCCCATCATTAAGCGCAGCAGGCCGTGCAGCGTAATCAGATTGGAGCGGAGAGCGTTGTCCGCCTCTTCCGCGTCCACTACCTGCGGCAAATCAAATGGGTTAATGCGGGTATTGGAGTTCAGGCTCAGGCGTACGTATGCTCCACCCACCGCATCGCACATGCGCTGATATTCGTTTTCTGGGTCAATAATAAACACTTCTGTGCCAAACATCATGGAGCGCAGCGCCTCTAGTTTAACCAGGAACGATTTACCGGCACCGGACTTAGCAAAGACCACGCTATTACCGTTTTCTAGAGAGAATCGATCAAAAATAACCAGGCCGTGGTTGTGCATGTTCAGGCCGTACAGAATGCCGCTTTCTTGGCTCAGGTCCGCAGAGGTAAACGGGAATGAGGTGCTAAGCGCGCCGGTTGACATGTTGCGCCTAATCTGCAGCTGATCGGTCAGCTGCGGCACGGTGCTGTTAAAGCCCTGCTCTTGCTGGCTGCTGGCCGGCTTGGAGTAAATCAGCTGCTGGCCCAGCAGCTGCTCCACGTTGTGGCTGACTAGCTCTAGCTCATCTAGGTCACGGGCGTAAACAGTAAAGTAGAGGCCAAAGCGGAAGAAGCGCTCTTCGCCCACTTGGAGTTTGTCGCGCATTTCCTCCGCATCTAGGATTTGAGCCTGTTTGGCGGGGTCGCGGACGCGGCCCTTCTCTGCGTCGATTTGCAGGCCGGCCTCTAGCTGCGTCACTTTTTTGCGTAGGTTTTCTAGGACAACTTGGGATTCCACCGGGTAGACATACAGCGACATGTCCATAACTTCGTCTAGATTGACCATGCTGCCCAGCCAGCCGGTGTAAATCTGGCGGGGGTAGCCGTAGACATAGTAGGTGCGGGCGTAGCGGGTACCCAGCTGGAAGTGGGTGCTGGAGTATTCTAAGCTGCTCGGCGCAATAAAATCGCGCAGTGCGGTAATGCCCTTCAAGAACGCAGCATTAACTTCCTGCTCTTCTTGGGCGCGCTGCTGCTGCGCGATTAGCAACGGATCGGCTGCTTGTTTTTTACCGCCTCCAAATAAGCCCATTAGTTCATCTCCCGTTGCAAATGCGCTTGCGGTGCGACACCAGTTCCTTTGGTAACTACATCGGCAGTCATTTGGTTAAAGTTCTTCAGTTGCTGCCGAGTGGCGGTGTCTGGATTGTACGTATCGTAATACAGCTCAATTAACTCTTGTGTGTCTAGTGGTAGGCCCTGCACGCCGCACTGCATCAGGCCACTCAGAACGGCCTGGACGCGGTTACGGAGCTCCGTTTTGGCGGCTTCTAAATCTGCCTCGTTAATGACCACGTGCTGCTCTTTGGACCCAAACAAATCCGCAATGCCGGTCAGGAAATTTTTACTCTGGGTTAGGGCTTGCTTGAGCTCTGGCGTGGGGAAAAACGGAATCACTACGTAGAACTTTTTGTCCATAATGTTAGTCTGCATGCTCAGCTGGTCAATGTAGGTAATGTAGTCTTCCATGAGCAGCGCCAGCAGCATGTTGTCGTGTTCCGTGCGAATCTTATCTAGCTTTGCTATGTAGGGCTGCAGGTCCACTTTTTGACTGCGCACAAATATCTGCACCGGGAAGTAGAGGCTGTTTAGGAAACCCTGGTAGCTGTACTCCACCGCCTCTTGTTCTTGTTGGCTCATAAGGTCAAAGTTGATGGATTTGACCATGATAACGCAGCGGAACGAACCATCGTTCATGATGACAATGCCGTCGCGGATTTCCGCAATTTGGAGGGTGTTCTGGGTGCTGTTTGGGTTGGCGTGGGGCCGGGCCGGGGCTTGGGCTTGGCCGCCAACAGCCACCGTAGCGCCGGGCGGCGGCACTGCGGCACCCGGTGGGGGTGCCAATGGTGGTGGAGGTGCGGTTAAAGGATTCTGCTGCGGATTCATTACTTAGGCTTCCCACCGGCGGTGCCGCCAGCTTAATGCAGCGATACCACCACTTCCCCATCGTCAGGCTTCATTTCCTTGGCTTTTCCGGCTTGCCGGGCCAGCGTGGCCACGTTGAGGTCGTTGTTTTTAGCTAAGTCTAGTATAGCAGGACTGGGGGCCGGCGTCACTGGCGGTTCGGCCGGTTTTGGCGGCATTTGCGGCGTAGTAGCAATAGTTTGTAAACGATTATTAGCCTGCGCCAACTGTGCCTGTCGCTCCTTAATGCTGGCCGCTAACGCCTCTTCCTCCGCGGTGGGATAAGCAGCTTGGATAAAAGGGTTGGCCGCCGGGAATGGAGAGCTTACGGGGTCCAGCGGAACACGCTGCGCCGGCACTGTGGGGGCGTTAATTGGCTGCACAATGGGCTGTGCAGCAGCCAGGGGCGATTTAGAGAACCACTGCTGATCGTTCGTGGGCGCCACCGGTGCGGGATTAAGCATGGCTTCTTCCGCTTGGTCCCGGGCGTCAGACATCTCTTGGATGAGGCGGGCGCGCTGCGCCTGGGCAGAGGCCGTCAGCATGCCGTCAAATTGCTGCGCTAAGGGGCTGGCCTGGTCGTCTAGCATGTCGTCTGCCGCCGTTACAGAGTAGTCTGGTACCGGCTGCGGCATGCTGCTCATGGGCACTAGTCGGTCACTATCACCGCTGACCATTACGCCCGGCAGAAATGCCTGCATTGCCGATGGCGCCATGACATTCTTTGTGGCCCAGCCGCGGCTGTCTAGCGTGGCGCCTAGGGCGCTTAGGCGGCTCCTAACCTCTGTCTCACTTAGGCCATCTGTGCGCTGCACCTCAATTTTCTTAGGCACGGTAATAGTAACGAGTTCTTTAACGCCACTCTGATCCCAAATACGCTTGCGCGGTTTCATGTAGAAACGGATTTTTGCGAGCGCCCAGAGTTCTGTGGGCTGATCTCCGCCAAAAGGGATAGCAAAGAAACCAGCAAACAGCGCCGGCGGCAAAAACACAGCCAGCAGGGCCGGTGCGCCCCTAGTAACAACAATGAAGCAAAGGTACAGAAAAAAGGCACTGATGAGCCCAAAAATGAACTGCCTTAGGCTGAGCGGACCCAGGATGTGGTCTTCTGCTTCTATATCTTGTAGGACTTTGTATGTGGACATGTGCTAGCCTACATGTATCCGTTGGGGTTACGCCAGTCATCCTTGGGCGGATTACTGCTCGAACCGCCTGATCTATATGGGGATGAGGGCCGCTTAGACCTCAGGTCATCTGGAGTTGACCCTGAAGGAGGAGCGCTACCAATCCCATGCCTTTGATTGTTGAGATGCTCCCAGGTGTCTCCTCTTGCTATCTCAGACTCCAAAGCGCTGATAATCTGCCGGTCAGTATCATTATCCATTCCTACCCTTGTCAAATCGCGGTACGAAGCTTGTGTCGCGGCGCTTGCGCCCGACAAACCAATGATAGGCTCACCATTCTCGTTGAATCCTCCAGAGTTCTTTCCCCAGGCGTCTTGGGTTTCAATCACTTTGCGCAGCTCTTCACGTGCTTCGGCAGCTGCTTGCCTCTGCTCTTTTGTGGCGGACGAGCTAGCACCCGCTCTTATCGTGTCAAGATGAGCCCTTTTGACATCACCCATGGCCGTGAACTGTGATGAAAAAGCACGAGAGGCATCAAAGGCACCTTTCTTATGGTATTGTTCATGTACATAGTTCTTTGCACCCGATAGGTGCCCTGCGCCCACTGGGCTGAACTGAAAGCCACCAGAGCCGCTTTGCCATTCCCCATGCTTCCACTCCCCTCGTTCGTTTTGCCTAGCGAATGCCAGCGCGGTAAATGCTCCTCTAGTTTCCTCAAGAGACATACCTTCCTGTTGAGCCATCTGTCCAAATCTATAAGCAAAGTCATGAGCTTCTTGGTCGCTATTAACCTTCGTCGATCGATAATCAGCAACGGCCTGGGCGTCACTCAAGTTGGGGTAGAAGCGTTTTGCCGCTCTCCAGTCTGCTTCATTTACTTCACTGCCGTTAAGAGTTACACGCTTACCGTACATATCGTTCTTTTGGCCATTCGCAAGATGTGCCCTTGTATCTATAAATGAAGCCCGAGCGTTAACGATTGCATCGTCCCCGTTATCCTTAACGTCGGCAACTCTCTTTTTGGAAGATGCATTCAAGGCAGCCTCTGCTGCGAGAGGGTCGCCAAAAATTGTACTTGCCGAAGCAAGGCGCCTACTAAAAGCTCCACCCTTTTTGAGCTGACGATAATTTTGCGCATGAGCTCTTTTGAGTGAAGATCCAAAGTTTCTTTTTGTGCGGTTTCTAAGACTGTTCTCATCATTAGGGTTGCCCAAAATCCCCTGGTGTGTCTTGCCGCTCAGCCCTCGCGCAAAGCCCATGAGGTTGCCAATCATGCCGCCGGCCAGTTTGAAGGAGAAGACAATCAAGGCAACCGGCGCAACAATTAAGATAAGCTGCACCAATGACCGCAGGCCGCCGTAGCTGCCGTTGTAGCTCATAACAACCCCCAGGTCTTTAGATAGCGCAAACATGACCATAATAATCGGATAAATCAGGAGGGCTTTTGTTAGCTCTTCCCACCACTTTTTGAAGTATTTTTCTGTGTTTGGCAACGTGTAGAGCGCAAAAGCAATCGGAGATATTATGACAAGCAGCATGATAATCCCTTCCCGCATGATAATGACAAACAGGACAGCCAGCAGTATCAAAACAATTGGCAAGATTACAAACAAGAAGAGAGGCATTATGGCGGACATTAGGACGTCGCCCAGCATGCTCATTTTTACCAGGGCAACCACTACAGCCGTGCCCGACATTGCAGTTGCGCTAACCCCAAGGAAGCTGAAGATATCAAGCTTAAAAGCAGCTGCGCCGGGCGTATTTCCAAACGGCGCCACTAGTAGGCTGTATATACCCTGTCCAATGACATTAAAAACATCGTTCAGGGCAAGCGCAATGAAATAGGATATGTTTATGAGTATTGCTGCTATTAAGATTCTTGGCAGAGCTTTTTTAACAGCGTAGGCTTCCATAACCCCCCCGCCAACTGACTCACCAATAACAATTACCAAGAGGCCAATAACGAGCAACACGTTTCCCAGTATGCGGAAATCTGACCAAGCTTTCTTGACACTGGGGTTACTGACAACATCTGTTCTCAGCATGTCATTGATGATGTCTTGTATGCCCATTACCGTGTCAGCCAAAACAGTTACTATAGGACAGACAAACCACGCGATCGCGCTCTCCCAGTTCATCTCGCAAGTTGGCGGCTCTTTTGTTGCGGTAGAACTGTTAGTACTGCAGTTCCCTGACGCATTAAGAGTGCCCCCGCTCGCGGCGCATTGCGCGGCGTTTGATGTTGCCTGCCCGTTTTTCCTGCCCTGCTTTATCGCCGCTAATATCCTGTCTGGGTTTGCCCCGGCTGACCTACTTGCGACACAAAGAGCGAGGTCATTATCGGGGTCACTACCAGCGTTGGCTCCTCTGGTGGCTGCTTTGCAATCTTGGTATGTTTTTGCAACACCATCTGCGCATGTTCGGTAGGCGGCGTATCCTCCCGCGCCCCCAGATGATGGCCCACATATTTCAAAAACCAAAGGCGCAAGAACACTGTCAGTCACCTGAGCAGAAAAATTTGCAGGCAAGCATCGAACCACCTTACTATCGGCGCTTGAACAAGCACCCACGTATATACAGTGGTCTTGAGTTGGACCACCAGGACCAATATTCATATTGTTTATTGGTTGCGGATTGGGTTGTAATGCTGTGATAACAAACTTACTGCCGTCATATTTTGCGCAATCTTTTAGTTCTTGTGATGTCGCAGCACTAGCTGTTCCTGTCAAGAAAAAAAGCGGCGTTATAAAGCTCGCCACCAGCACTAATGTCACTAGCCTTAAGCCAAAAGTCCTGCTCATTTTTGTTACTGAAGTTTTCAAATAGATACCACTTGCCTTCATCATCACCTGATACCTCTATTCTACTAGTAAGTGCGTTCAAAATGCTAGAGTTTTTAAATCGGTAATTGTTTAGTATGTAAGTACAGCTTAGGACGCCCGTCATTTTAGTTGCAAAGGCTGTGAGCTATTATGTACCTGTTGCCAATTGTATAGAATAGTCTATAGTTGGTAGTACTAGATATGAAAACACAGATACGAGCATTGAAAAAATCGTTCCTAATGGCGTTTTTTATTGCAATGACCGCCACTTTATTCATGGCTGCCCCTGCTCTAGCGGCCGGTAGCCCATGTGGCCGCGGAGATGACGAGTATACGCCAGCCATCGACCTAGGTTGCAAGGGAGAAGTGGCTAACCCAATCACAGACATGCTGTTTGGCATAATCAGGTTTCTATCTAACGGGATTGGCCTTGTTATCATTGTCTCCCTTGTGTGGGCCGGCATTCAGTACAGTATGGCTCGCGGCATCCCGCAGGAGGCGGAAAAGGCCCAGAAACGCATCCAGAGTACAGTTGGCGCGCTCCTGCTATTCATCTTTGCGTACGCAATCATTAATTACATAGTACCGGGGTTTGTACATTAAATGACTATACCAGTAAGCATTTTTGCAGCTTGTTCAGGTGGTGGATTTCTTGGTATGCCAACCTGGTATATGTATCTAGATAGTTCAATAGATGACGCAGGGCACTGCATGCCCACAATAGCCGGCATTAATGACATTTGGCTTATTGTCGCAGCAATCATTGAGATTTTATTGCGCATAGCAGTGCTCGTAGCAGTCATGTTTATCATTTACGGCGGATTTAAATATATAACTAGTAGTATGACGTCCAGCCCCATGCCAGAGGAGTTAGTAAGAGCACGCCGCTCAATTATTAACGCCCTGGTCGGCCTAGTAATAGCCATGATTGCCGCAGGCACTGTTCAATTCATTGCGGGAGGAATTAACTAATGTTTAACAAACTTCTAGGGGCCAGCTTGTGGTTCTTTAGTGCTGCTATCCCCTGTGGCTCGGGCCAGACCTGCGAAACAGGCATTCCGGATATCCAGGCGTCTAATGCCCAGCTCAAAACAATCCTACAAATTGTTTTTGCAATCTTGGGGGGGCTGGCCTTCCTGGTTATCATGGTCGGCGCTTTTAGGTATGTCGCCTCTGGCGGTAACCCGGAGTCTGTTAAAACCGCTAAAAACACCGTCATTTACGCGCTGGTAGGTCTCATTGTCTGCGTCAGCGCAGAGGTAATTGTGGCATTTGTTTTGGGGAGACTGTAGATGCTCAAGAAACTATTGCTCACGATTTTTGCCGGTGGCACACTGGTTTTTGCTGGGTCCACCCCTGTACTGGCGGCCGATGTTTTTGGCGCCTGTTCGCAGCCAGGTATGTCCAGCACCGCTGCCTGCCAAGATGTATCCCAACAAGGAACGGCTGGTACCAATCCGATTCTCAAGGCTTTTAATGCCATTGTGCAGGTGCTCGTGCTTATTGTTGGTGGGTTGGCTGTTATCATGCTGGTGATTAGCGGCTTCCGGTTTGTGGCCTCCAGGGGGGATAGTAATAGCGTTAAGGGCGCCCGTGATGGGCTAATATACGCATTAATTGGAATAGCGGTTGCCGTGCTGGGCCAGCTCCTCATATCGTTCATTCTTGGGAGGTTTGTAAAATGATAAAACGTCTTCTCTTTGCCGCGCTATTATTGCTGGGACTAGCAGCTCCCGTGCCTGTCAGTGCAGCCGACGGCGCAGCTGGGGCTGGCACAAAAACAACCGCTTGCGACGCGCTGAGCCAGCTAGGTACCAACCAAGATTGTGGTGGTACGGCGGCCACAAAAACTGTCAACGACACATTCGCCTCCATAACTGAATTATTTTCCTGGGCCGTGGGGGTAGTCGCCATAATCATGGTGGTGATTGCAGGCTTTCAGTATATGGCGAGTGGCGGCGATAGCAACAAGGTGGGGTCGGCTAAGACTACCCTTATTTACGCCCTCATTGGCGTGGCGGTGGCAGCCGTGGCGCAACTCTTGGTCGCCACTGTCTTGAAAGTCGGCTAAAACTTGCGCTTGCCTCTTATGCTGTGCTATAAAAGTAAGGAAACCAAACGAAAGGAAAACTTTTAATGATTCAGAAATTAAAGAGCTTGATTTTAGCGATTGCACTGCCGGTTGCCCTGGCCGTACCTGCTATTGCACCGGTTACCGTAAGTGCGGCCTGTAACAGCCAGGCTACCAGTATCGCCAGCGGTGCTACTGCTGCCTCCGGAGACACGGTAGACTGTAATGCTAGTGGTGGCGACCTCGGTCAGACCGGCATCGGCACGCTTGCCAAAAAAGTAGTAGACTGGCTATCTTGGGCTATTGGTATCATATCCATCATTATGATTATCTTTGCTGGCTTTAAGTACATTACCAGTGGTGGCGAGTCCAGCAACGTCTCTGGCGCCAAGAACACCTTAATCTACGCCATTGTTGGCCTGGTCTTGGTGGTGCTTGCTCAGGTGATTGTCAAGGTCGTCTTGAGTGGCGTTGGCTCAGCAACTGGCAACTAAACCGCACTACAATAAAAAAACGGAGCTGCGGACGCACGCTCCGTTTTTTTATTGTAGTGCTCCCCCGCGCCTGACTCTCAAAAAAGCACGTCCCGCTGAAACCAAATAAAAAATCCGTGGATTGTACGAAGTGGGTCCACGGATTTTTTATTTGGTTTACTACAGAACTTGGATCTTCTTAACAGTATCCTGCTTAAGCTTACCAAAGCTAATGGTCAGGACGCCGTCCTTCAGCATAGCCTCGATCTCTTCTTCCTTGACTGGCACGGGCAGTGCGATAGTGCGGGAGAATTCGCCCCAGTAACATTCCTGGAGGAAGTAGTTCTCTACCCCATCTTCGTTGCCGGCGCTCAGCGTGCCGCGGATGGTCAGCTGGTTGTCGCTGATGCTTACGTCCAGCTCGTTCTTGTTAACACCAGCCGTGCGAGCCTTAACGACCAATTTTTCCTTGGTTTCGTAAACGTCTACGGCTAGTTGGCCGGGGACGGCTTCGTCCTCGTCCCATTGCTCGTCAGCGGGGCTGGCGGCTTGGGGTTGGTCGTCCCCGGCGGCCATTTGCGGCTGTTGGGCGGCGGAATCGTCACCTAAAAAGGCCGCGGTTAGCTCATCTTCTTCTAGTAGTAAGTCATCGTCGCGATTGCGTCGAGCCATATGGATACCCTCCTGTAAGGTGTCGGCATTATAAAAAGCGCCGCTGTTAAAAAGTTATTAACAGATTATTAAATAGAATTTGCTTTTTTGTCTTACCTACAGTATAGATTAGTCTTAAGCGCCGACGCAAGCTAAACATAACTAATTTACAACGGATTTATTACAACACCCATGTTCATAACTCACCTGATCGATTTTTTGGCCCCTGCTGATTGCCTGGCCTGCGGCCGCGAAGGCTCCCTACTCTGCAAGGACTGTCCCTTGCCCGCTCCCCGCTATGGCCGCTGCTTGTTTTGCCATGGCCCCGCGCCAGACGCTGCCATTATGTGCACCTGCGCTCCTTTAGAAGTTGTTGCGGCCGCCCGTCACACTGGCCCAGCCGAGCAGCTCGTAGTTGCGCTTAAATACCACGGCGATAAATCCGCCGCTCGCCTCATGGCGGCCCGCATGGCTCCTCTGCTGCCCGCGCAGGGCACTCTGGTTCCCGTGCCGGCCACCTTAGAACATATCCGCCAGCGGGGCTTTGACCAAGCCCAGCTGATTGCCCGGCATTTGTCCCGCTTGAGCGGCCTGCCCTATTCCCCTGTTCTGGCCCGCGTCGGTAGCCATTACCAGAAGGGTTCCGATAAAGCCACTCGCCATGCCGCCATGACTGGCGCCCTCTCTGTTATACACCCTGTCTTTGGTCCAGCCATCCTCATTGATGACGTTTTAACAACAGGCGCAACTATGACCGTTGCGGCTGAGGTTTTGCGTCAGAATGGCGCTACATCGGTTGTCGGCCTCGCCTTCAGCCAAGCGTAGATATTGACAAAAAGTATACAATGTAATACTATCCTTATGTGAAACCCTACGACTGGAATAATGCCAAAAACGAAGTGCTCAAGTCTGTTCGGTCGGTTTCATTCGAAGCTGTTGTAGCCGCAATTGATGCTGACGGCCTTTTGGCGGTCTTGGAACATCCCAATAAAACGCGCTATCGGCACCAAAAAATGTATGTCGTGCATATCCATGATTACGCATTTCTTGTCCCCTACGTGGAGGATGAAGAAAAAATATTTTTAAAGACAATTATCCCTAGCCGCAAAGCTACCAGACAATATTTAACAGGAGAAAAATCATGAGTCCGTACGATTTAGATCTAGAAGAACAACGCATCTTAGAAGCATACGAAGCTGATGAATTTGTTATGTCTCCAGATTCCAAGCAAGAAATAGCAAAGGCAAAGGCGACGGCAAAGGCGAGCTTAAGCAAGACTCGCAACGTCAATATCCGCTTAACCGAACGCGATCTTTTCAAGCTCAGGATAAAAGCCCAGGAGGAGGGCCTGCCATACCAAACACTAATGTCCTCCATCTTGCACAAAGCTGTTTAGCCGAATCCATAAATCAAAAAAAACGTCTACCTGTTGGCAGACGTTTTTTCTTGGCGGAGAGAGAGGGATTCGAACCCTCGCAGGGACTCGCGCCCCTCTAACGATTTAGCAAACCGTCCCCTTCAGCCACTTGGGTACCTCTCCTTATGGGCTGATTGCTCCACCATTGTAGCGCAAATAACAGATTGCCGCCAGACTTTTGCGCGCTCTGTTTGTTTACGCTCTCAATTTGTATGGACGATGTACGCCCAAAAGAGGTACATCGTCCATACGTTTTCAGAGTGACTCGTGGTAATGGGGAGAGATATTGCCCAGCCAGCGGCCGGGCTCCTTCCTGCGGTGCTCGCTTAAAACAAGCGAGCTTGCTTTAAGCTCCGCTCCTCGTGCGCCGAACTCTTCGAGTTCGTTCTTCTCCCCTGCCAAAGTAAAAGAGGTAGCTTTGGGCTACCTCTTTTACTTTGGCGGAAGGGGAGAGATTCGAACTCTCGGTACCATTGCTGGCACGCTGGTTTTCAAGACCAGTTCCATAAACCGCTCGGACACCCTTCCCTAAGCGGACTCGCCCAGAGATTATATCAAATCCGTCATAATCGTGTACAATAACGCTTATGGATGGTGAGCAGAATCCGCAGCCTGGCCAGCAGTTTTCGCCTGGTCAAACAATAAATCCTGGCGAGGCCCCTGCCCCTATTTCCCAACAACAGCCAGTAACAGTCCCAGAGCCAATGCCGCAAGCGCCAGAAGAAGGCGTCATAACCTGGCGCGCCGGCGAATACCTGCATCACCAAAAAACCGGCAAATGGTTTGGCGCGCTCATGGTTGGCGCTGTAGTTCTGGCCGGCATAGTCTATCTGTTAACCCGCGATATTATGGCAACCATCGTCGTACTGGTGGCGGCCGGCGCCTTTGCCTACTACGGCAAGCGCGAGCCGCGCGAGCTCGATTATCGGCTAGACCCAGATGGCCTGACTATTGGTGGCAAATTTTATCCGTACGACCTGTTCCGCTCCTTTGCCGTGATGCGGGAAAACGGCCAGCCCATGATTGCCCTCCTGCCCCTCAAGCGTTTTGCCCCACTGACCACCATTTACTACGAGCCCGCAATAGAAGACGCGGTGGTAGACGCCCTAGCAGACCAGCTCCCTATGGAAGAGCGCCAGCCAGACGCCATCGACCGCCTCATGTCCAAAATAAAGTTCTAATAAAAAACCACCCCCGCGTTAACAGAGGTGGTGTAAAGTGCATATGAGGATTTTTTAGCGCCAGGCGCGATCTTTGCGGCCCAGTTTGCGCTCCATGCGGGCAATAAAATCGTGCCGCGCTTGTTTGGCGTCCCACCGCTCAATCTGTTCCATGAGCTGTTCGGCTTCGTGTTCTGACATGTCGCTTGCTCCTTTTATGTTTGTATTTTTAGTGTGCTCCAAAATGCTCGGCTCGGCTGTGAATAATGTTACAATACCCCTATAAATCATGAATGTTGTAGAAAAAACCATACAAGCGATAGACCGCTGGCAGCGCGCTCGCAAGGGCCCCGCCTTCACCTATGCGGTCATCAAAAAGTACGACGATGATCAGACCGGCTACCTAGCCGCCCTCATCACCTACTACGGCTTCATCGCCTTGTTCCCACTGCTACTGGTAACCACCACTGTTCTGGGCATGATCGGCTTTCACAACCAAGAACTGGGCCGCCAGTTAGTGACTGATGTCTCCAAATATTTCCCCGTTGCCGGGCAGTCGCTGGAAAGTAGTATCCGCGGCTTTAAGCAAACCGGCCCCGCCCTCATTATTGGCATACTTCTAACATTCTACGGCGCCCGCGGCGTGGCCGATGCCTTCCGTCACGCCGTCAGTGTTATATGGAATGTTCCCAAGCAAGATCGTAGTGGCTTCCCGCGCAACCTGATTCGTAGTTTTGGTATCATCGTGGGCGGCGGCGGCGGATTTTTGCTGGCTTCTGCTCTGGCCGGTTGGGCGGGTGCAGTGGGTACGGGTATCCTTTTCAGAAGTCTTTCCATTTTGCTTAATGTCGGCATGCTGTATCTGGTCTTTATGCTGGTTTTTACCCTCAGTTTGCCGCGCCGATTCAAGCGTACTCAGTATCGCACCGGCTCTTTTGTCTCCGCTGTTGGTATAACTGCCCTGCAATTAGGCGGCGCCGCCCTGTTTGCGCACACGGCCAAAGGAATTACCAGCGGCTACAGCGCCCTGTTTGCCACTACACTAGTCATGCTGGCCTGGATCTATCTCCAAGTAAGGGTTGTTTTGTACGCCGTGCAGATCGATTCAATAAAAGACGGTAAACTTTATCCGCGCAGCCTGAGCGGCAAGAACCCAACGGCGGCCGATCAAAAGCTTAAGCCGTAGTCGCCATGGCGACTTTGCGCGGCCCATCGGCCCGCCGCCGAATAAACCTGACAAACCAAATAATAAGCCCAACAGTCAGTAGGCTGCCGCCCGCCACCGCCAGGGCTGTCCCCTGATTTTTAACGGCCTTAACTGAGTCAACTTGCTTGGCGGTAGTGTCCGGTGCACCCGGTTGGTAAGCAATCTGCACGGCTGTTCCCGGAATTAGCTTGGGGAAATTGCCAGATTGCTTGAGCTTGTGCAGCTTACCGTCATCGGCCGTAAACTGGATGGTGATGTTGCTTCCATCGTTTGCGGACACGGCGCCCACGGCAATTGTGTTGGCGGCAATATTGGGTGCAGTCATGAGCCGAGCCACGCCGCCGATGGTCAAAAGTACCCCCACAATAATCAAAACTAGCTGCAGCTTGGGGATAAGCTTGGGCCAAAAACCCTGCTTTTTAATAGGGGCGGCTTGAACGGGTGCTACGGGCGTTTGAAAAATTGGCTGCTGGGGCGTTTGGATGGGCTGCGGTGCGGGTGCTGCCATCGGTTGGGGCTGTTGTACTGGTACAGCCGGTGCCGGCTGGGCGTAAGTTGGCGCTGGGGGTTGTATTGGTTGAACGGGCGGAACCGGCTGCATGACAGGTTGCATCGGTGCTGGCGCCGATTGTTGCGGCGGCGCGATGTCGTTAAACGGCCGCGCCGGCGCCATTTGCCGCGCCGGAATACCATAGTTGCCGCGTTGTACCGGCATAGCGGCCATGCTTGCTCGCCCGCCTACCTGCCCCACTGCCGATTGATCCTCACCCATTCTTTTTGCTTGTGCTTTCCTTTACCTGTTAGTATGCCTAATTCTATCTGGAAACGCAACTATTTGTGGGCGCGATAGACGCTTCGCTACTGTCTACGCCCCATGCTCGGAGCAAGCTCCTGCGCGTGGGGCTTGCCATCTAACACACGACCTTGCATCGGCCGTTGGCCGCTGCTGGTCGTGTATCCAAATCAAGCGCAGGACCAACTAAAAAACCCCACTTTCGTGGGGCTTTTTAGTTGGTACACCCGGCGTGATTCGAACACACGACCTTTGGCTCCGCAAGCCAACGCTCTATCCAGCTGAGCTACGGGTGCTCATTAGAACAGGGGTAATTGTAGCACGTCTTGGCTTCTTTGCCAATGGCCACTAGCCCGCAGCATATAGACTATAATCTATAATATAGATCATAGTCTATATGCACAGTAGGCGTCGCGCGTCATCAAGGTTATAATAGAGGTCGATAAGCCACGCCAAAGGAGAGGTGACCGAGTGGTTGAAGGTGCCGCTCTCGAAAAGCGGTGTGCCGGTAACGGTACCGAGGGTTCGAATCCCTCCCTCTCCGCCACGTTTATCGCATTTTATCAGCCGCCCACCCGAGTAATTGATACGCTACCAGTAGTCCAACTATCACCGCCAGCCAAAACTGCCACGGAAAACGCGGTAACATGGGGTACCCAGCCGTCTGTTTTGCGGCAACTTGCTTGGCAATAACAGCTACAGATAATGTCGGGCTAGCTGCGACAGGCTGCCGTAGTACCACTTCTGATGCCGGAGCAAAGCCAGACGCCACAGTGACAACCTGCCCCGTGCCCAAAGCAATCGCCGGCTGTGGGTTCTGTGTAGGCACCACCAGTTCTGCCGGAGCGGTTGGGTTGACGGTTGGGGATGGTGATGGTTGACTATCGTTCGTCGTACTACTGTTGTCTTGTGCGCCGCTACCAGCAGTAGCGCTGCCGCCAGACCCAGTACTGCCAGAAATCGTAAGGTCATTGTCGCAGGCATCGTCCACCCCGTCTTTATCGCTGTCCACCCCTGAATTTGCCACGTAGGGGCAGCTGTCTGAAGTGTTTGGCATACCGTCACCGTCGCTATCTGCCACCGACCCTTCTACGTAGATAATTTTGGTAATAATCACTGTTCCACCACTTTGGCCGCCGCCAGATACACTCACTTCGTGTACGCCCGGTAATGTTGTGATGGGTACAACATACGAACTACTGCCACTTCCGGATGCACCTATCGTCCCATTCCCAATGGCTTGGCCGTCAAGCCGGACCTGGTAGCTACCGCCCTGCACGAGGCCGTTGCCGGTGCCGTCAACAGATACGGCCAGACTGGATCCAGCTACTACACTATCTTGGCCGAGGCCGGAATCTGGCAAGACTGTATTAACAGACCTACCACTGGTGGGTGCCTGCAAAAGCGGGCCTTCAGCTGCCGCAGAAGCCGTAGCTGGAGCCACGGAAAAGTTGTGCGTTGCTCGCAGAATTGCCTGTTCCATCAAGTATTGCCCCAGCGCCGTGGGGTGATAGCTCCCATGGCTAATCACCAGCTCATCGTGGCCGGTGGTCACGCCGTTCATGCCATCAGAACTAGTCCCGCAGAGCTGATGCCCATCTAAAGCGTTAGAAATGTCCACAAACGATACACCGGCAGCCGCCGCCGCGCGGGCCAATGTCTGGTTCAGATAGTCCACCGCCTGCCGCGTAAATATCAGCTCCGTACTACTGAGGCGCACGTTCAGCTCGCAGTGCCCCGAAGCAGCCGCAATATAGGGGTAGCCAATAGCGTAAACACGTCCACCGGGGTTGATGCGCTGCAGCTGCTTATACACCGCCACCCAGTCCGCGTATCTGTTATCGATGGTCTGCTTTAGCTCAAGGCGATCCTCATAAGACTGGTAGCAATCGGGTTCATTCAACTCCGGCCGCCAGATTTTATGTAAGGGGCTGACGCAGCGTAAAATAATGTCCGCAAAACCGATATCGTTGCCGCCCATACCCACTGTTACTACCCCTGGCCTATAGGCCGTCACAAAGTCCTGCTGCGCCAAATAACCTGGGCTGAACCCCTGTAACTTTTGCAAAGCCGACCCGTCCGCTTGGCGGCTGGATAGCGGCCGCTGGTCTTTAGTCTGGCCGGTATAACTGGAGTCAGTTCGCCCAATATCCTTGCTCGTTGCCCCACTGCAAGCCACAGAATGGCCCCCCGCGCTAAAGCTGTCCTGACCCAGCAATAACGGATATGACCGCACAGACAAATGACAGCGATTTTCTGCCGTATCTGTCCCGGTCAGGTAATTTTGTGCCCCCTCCCCGGAAGAATACGAATCCCCTATCCCTAAATACGGAATTAGCGATGTAATTTCCCCATCTGGCGATAGCGCGTAGCGCGTCCCACCAATGTCAAAGTTGAGTAAACTATCGCTCGCAAAACTAAGGCCCGTTACTCCTGTTATGCCGCCGCTTATCTTGCCCGCTAACCACGGCCAATAATCATGGCTGGTGCAGTTGGCAGAGGCTAGCATATCTAAGCTGGTATCCGCCGCCGTGCAGGTTTTAAGGTCGTACACCTTGAACCATTTGTACTCTAGGCTGACCACCGCAGCATAGCGACCATCCTCTGTTATCGCAAGCTTGGCGTAGTGTGATGCGTACGGCTGCCCCGCTGTATCCAGCGACGGGCCAAACATCTGTTGCTGCAAAGTGGCCAGATTTATCCGCACCATGCCGTGGCTGGAAGCCTGCGTTACCATCCACTGCCCACCACTGGAATAGGCCAGCGCGTTGCCGTTTATGGCCAAGGGGTCGCCACGGGGGTCGCGCAGCACATCATTGGGAGGCGCCACCAGCGCCTTATATGGTAATAACGACGGATAGAACCGTTGTTCTTGCAACGCACCCGGCAAATAAGTGTAGAGATAGTAGTAGCTACCCATGGGCGGGTTACCGCCAAGGCGGCCCATAATTATAGACCGAGGTATAGCAGACAAAGCCGCCGGATTCCCGCCGTAACGGACATACATTGCTTCGTCGGTGCTGTTAAAAATCACCACACTGGCCGCTTCATCGTACCAGCCAAACGCGGTGCGCAAAAAACAGCCCTGACGCATCTGTTTACTGAGGTCACCCGCCATGCGGTAGGTTATGCTCTGGCAGCCGTTATCAGGCGAATTCAAGTCACGCTGGGCGGCGCCAACAGAGAGGAGATGCGCGTCTTTGGGTGCCGCCCAGCCAACATCGGGCGCACTTAATAAAGACCCTGCCCCACCGGCTCGGCTGGCTAGGTAGGCCACTAATGCGCCTGCCACCACACAAAATGCTAAAAATCTTTTCACCGTCGAACATGTTACCTTCCTCTCCCCGGGTAACCAGCCACTGTACGCGTCCTGCTCAGGCAATGCAAACGCCGGATAATTAACTTTTAATTATCTCTAGAGGTGAGATTTTGAAAAAAGGGCCTTAGCATTTAAACTATAAGCAGTATGGGAAGCGGACTTATATCGTTTATTTTGGCAGCCGGTGTGGCGGCCTTTATTTATTCCAAAATGGGACAACGGATTGGCTATAGCAACGGAAAACAGGTCTGGACACTCGTTGCGGCCGTCTTCGTGCTCGTATTTATTGCGGCATTTATTCTTTTCAAAACCCTGGGCTTCTAACTAGCCTTTTAGTACTACAAAAATAGACAAAACGGCCCCTTAGGTGGTACTATTAGGCCATGGATGAGAAAGGGCTGGGCAAACGGATTCAAAAAGCACGCCAAAAAGGCGGGCTAACGCAGCAGGATCTTTGCCATGCCGCTAACCTCAGTTATTCCACTCTAGCCAAGATAGAGCGCGGCGCTATTAAGTCGCCGTCGATTTTTACGATTCAGAACATCGCCGCCGCCCTTAAACTGACCCTCGATGATTTGGTGGGAGCTGCCGCACCCCGTAAAGCCACCTCCAAGAGTGGCGTCAGTTTTTTCTATTTTTACGTCAACGGCTGCCTGGTCCGCT
>CAZRPP010000007.1:0-28498 GCA_964602145.1 uncultured Candidatus Saccharibacteria bacterium | reverse complement strand
ACGAAATGGAAGAAGCCGTCCACCTAGAGGCCGAGCAGTACATCCCCGTCCCGCTGGACGATTTATACCTTGACTACACCCTCCTCTCCAGCGATAAAGACGGCGCGGAAGTGTTAGCCGTAGCCGTCCCGCGCGACATTGTTGACTCCTACGTAGACTTGGCGGCAATCCTTGGACTAGAAGCGGTGCTCATTGAAACCAGCGCCAGCTCAGTGGCTCGCCTATTTAGCCACGACGACCAAAGTGATGTGCCCACCATTATTATCGATTTTGGCTCGGTTAGCTCCGACATTAGCATCTACGACGGTGGCCTGGTCACCAGCGGCACCGTAGAAGGCGGCGGTGCCGACTTTACCAAAGCCATCCAAACTGGCCTGGGCGTAACTGGCGCAGAAGCCGGCATTATCAAAACCAAATATGGCTTGAGCCGCAGTAAACGTCAGAAAGAAATCGAAATCGCGCTGGACCCCGTTCTGCAGAAAATCATCAAAGAAATCAAGCGCCTGGTGCGCTACCACACGGAGCGCTACGGTGCTGACAAGCCCATCACCCAGGTCATTACCCTGGGCGGCGGCGCCAACATGCCCGGCCTATCAGAATATTTTACCAGCAACCTGCGCCTAGCGGTCCGTTCCTGTGACCCCTGGCTGTACGTCGATCACCGGCGCCTCCAACCACCATCCGCGGCCGATAGAACTATGTACGCCACCGCTATCGGCTTAGCCTTAGCGCCAGAAACAGAGGTGTTCAAATGATTAATCTCTTGCCGCAAGACACCAAAAAAGCCTACCGCTACGCGGCCGCAAATGTAAAGCTGCTACGCTGGAGCATTGCAGTATTCTTAGGGCTTATCGGCGCCGGTTTAATTGCCACCTATGGCCTGCTGTCCGTCCAGCACTCCATAAGCACCACTAATCAGCAGGTGATTGATACAAAAATTGCTTTAAGCAATGCCAAGCAAGCTGAAACCACCAAGAAAATTGGCGACATCAGTGATAGCCTCAAATTGACGCAAAAAGTTTTGAGCCAAGAGATTTTATTCTCCAAGCTACTTAAGCAAATGGCAGTAGCGCTCCCCCCTGGGGCTAAGCTCACTGGCCTAAATATTGCGCAGGTTGCCGGTGGCAGCGGCCTGGACGTAACCGCTGAAGCAGCAGACACAACTACTGCTACCCAGGTTCAAGTTAACTTGGCTGATCCAGCCAACAAAATATTCGCTAAGGCCGACATTCAAGGCATTACTTGTAATACCAATAATGCACCGGATCCAGCTTACCCCTGCAACGTAACCCTACGCGCTCAATTTGCTAAGGAGAATCCTTTCCTGTTCATTAACCAGAAGCAGGTGTCGCCATGAATCCAAAACGACTTTTTTGGAGCCTCATTGCCCTCTTGGTAGTCATGGTCTTGAGTTTGTTTGGTGGTGTCTATCTCTTGAGTGGCATGCTCAAAACCAAGTCGAAAGAGCTGACAGATAAACGACAGGAGTTGGCTACCTTAACAGCGCAACAAAATGGCGTGGCTAAAGCCAAGTCCCAGATTAAGCAGTACGGCGACCTCTATAAAATTACTAAAGCAATCGTGCCACAGGACAAGGACCAAGCAGAAACCGTCCGTCAGATTACCACCATTGCCAGTGCCAATGGTGTGACTCTGAATTCGATCGCCTTCCCTATGTCAGACCTGGGGACAACCAAAGGTGCGGCCGGCGGCACCACTGGCAATCTGTCGCAGTTGGTCAAAGTGCCGGCCATTCCGGGGGTGTACAATCAGCAAATCACCATTAGTAACAGTGCCGATAACACCGTGAGCTTTAATCAATTAGAGGCCTTTTTGCGCGGACTGGAAAATAATCGACGCACGGCAGAAGTCAGCAGCTTATCGATTCAACCCCAGCGCGCCAATCCTGGACAGCTCACCTTTACTCTCATTGTTAATAACTATATAAAGCCCGCTTCATGAAAAAATCATTAAACCTCGGATCTATCAAACAGCAAATCAAAGCTCTGCCAGGGGCGCTTAATCGCTACAGCGTGCTCCTGTTTGTAATTGTTTTGGCAGCATTATATGCCTATTTGGTGGTTAGCATTGAAAAAGCTACAAACGTACAGCCAACTGCAGATGCTACCGCCGCGGCTGGCCCTAGGATTGACCAGAACTTGGTTAAACAACTAGAGAACTTAAAAGACAACAGCGTGGGCGTACAAGCGCTGTTTAGCGATTCTAGGACTAACCCCTTCCAGTAAGAACTTACTGGCCTGGCTGCGGCGGATACGGTGGTTGCTGGCCGTTAGCCGGTGGCACCGGCGTGAACTGAACCATCGGCTCCTCCTGACCGGGGAACGGCTGGTCACTGCTTTCTCTAATAGGCTGATAGCTGTTTTTGGCACGATACAGACGCTGTTCATGCCCGTGAACTCTACCCTGCTCAAAATTCTCCCTGGCGGCCAGAATTTTTTGGGCGTAACTGTCTGGGTCTGGGCAATAAGGGAACATGAACTTACTGCGCTCACCAGCAGTTTCTACCTTAAGTAACCCATAATTAAATATGTGCGACAAAATGCCATTCTTTTCAGAAGTTACATCCTCTAGGTTGCCTAGGCTCAGCTGGCTGGACTGCTTGTCGAACAGGCTGAGCTGGTTAACCTGCGTGAGGCTATCATCGGTAATAATCCAGCGGTTACCGTTATAGACAAAGGTAGCAATCCAGGCAAAAATAGCGCTAAAAAGGGCCGCTAGAACCAATAGTAACAGGCTGAGCGACGTGACAGTACCTTTATCAAAAGTGGTCATAACACTGGGAGCCATAAGGAAAGCAACGAATGCTAGTAGAATGAGCGCGCCAAACGAGGCGTAAATAGCAATCAAACCAATGGGATGACGCTGAATTTCACAAATGATTGTTTCGTCCTGGCGCATGGTTGCCAGCGGGTTCTCTACTGGGCCATCCAACTGGTTTTGTGGGTGGTCAGGGTGCAAAGTCGGATCAGGCGTGTGTTTTGAGCTAAACTTCATGCCTTGATTATAGCAGGCTTGGCTTATCGAAGGAGTCTATTTTTTTACCCAAGTGCCTATAGGCTTTTGGCGTCACTTTGCGGCACCGAGGTGTCCGCTCCAGTAGACCAATCTGCATAAGATATGGCTCAATAAAATCTTCTATGGTCTGCCGCTCTTCCGCGGTGAGTGCCGCGAGCGTCTCCACCCCCACCGGACCGCCACTATACGAGTCAATAATGGCATTTAACAGATGGCGGTCGGCCGGATCCAGTCCAAGTTCATCCACCTCCAAAAGGTCTAAGGCTTTTTGGCTATTGTTAGTGTCTATGATGCCATCGCCATTCACATCGGCGTAATCGCGCACTCGTTTGAGTAGTCGATTAGCAATCCGCGGCGTTAGCCGTGCCCGCTCCGCGAGTTGCTGCGCCGCTGCCGGCTCAATTTGAGCCTGCAAAATGCCCGCTGCCCGCTGCAAGATTTGCTTGATTTCATTATGTGTATAAAATTCTAAGCGGTGAACATGACCAAACCGATCCCGCAGCGGCCCCGCCAGTGCGCCAGCGCGCGTGGTGGCACCAATAATGGTAAACTGCGGCAAGTCTAGCCTCAGACTGCGCGCGCTTGGTCCCTTGCCAAGCATAATATCCAGCTTAAAATCTTCCATTGCGCTGTACAGCACCTCTTCAACGCTGCGGTTCAAGCGGTGGATTTCATCAATAAATAGGATGTCTCCATCTTGCAGGTTAGTCAGCAAGCTGGCTAAGTCCCCTGCCCGCTCAATGGCCGGCCCACTGGTAATTTTAATTTGGGCCCCCATTTCGTGCGCAATTACGCTGGCCATGGTGGTTTTGCCGAGGCCCGGCGGGCCATAGAGTAGCACATGGTCCAGCGCATCCTGCCGCTTTTTGGCAGCCTGAATTGCTAACTGAATGTTCTTTTTTAGCCGCTCCTGACCGATGTAATTAGCAAAATCCTGCGGGCGCAGGCTGTTTTCAAGCTGCTGCTCTTCCGGTTCCTCTTGGTCCGGCGCGCTGGCATCTAAAATGCGGTCTATCATGCTTTGAGCTCTGCTACATCAAATAGTTTTAAGCCGGGGATATTGGCAAAATCTTTGGTGTTTGCGGTCCATAAAGGTAGGTCGTATACCAGCGCTGTTGCAGCAATTATCGCATCGCCCAGACTGCGCTTTTTTGTTTGTTTTAGGTTTATTGCTTGGTTGATAATTTCATCGTCAAGATTAAGTTGCTGGTACGCTGCAAAAAATTCTAAGATTCGCATCGCTTCATTTACTTTAAGATTGCCAAAACCTAGCCCCTCAATTTTGGAGATGCTGGCATAATAGCCGCTAACCTGCTTGATTGGCTCAGCCGACATTGATCCATTTGCCATGTAAATCAAAATATTGGTATCAATGCAAACATTCATTTAGGCCCTCCCGGCCAAAGAACGATCCTTACGAATGCTCCGCTGCCACGCAACAGGGTCCTTAATATCTTTGAAAGCTCCCATTTTCTGCAGTTCTTTTACGGCTTTATAGGCCGCATTACGCTGTGCCTGGGAAATCTCTGGCAAGGAGCGAGGGCCCGTGTTCAGATTATATAGAACGGGGTCGAGTTTTTGCCCTTGCTGCCAGTCCTGCGCGTCAGCAATTGGCTTAGGAATTCTAAGCGCAACCGAGTTGCCAGTTTTAGTGACGGTCAATGCATGCTTCATAGTACTTACTATTGTACTTACATTAGTAATCGTGTCAAGCTGTTTACGCTTTTAGGAATTCAAAATTGATATGCCGCACATTTCGGTCATCTACTTCGCCATGCCCCCGACAACTATTCACCACGTAATCTATTGCTGTTAAAGTATTTAGTCCCGTCGCCAATGCTCCGGCAGACCTCGTCGCTTGCTCATTTCTAGCCGATGAAATGACGCCAAACGCAGCAACACTCAGACTATCAACCTTGTGCCAACCGCCCCCCCCTAACGATTTCATTAGTCCGGAGATAATGTCCCGTATTTACTGCGGCAACAACAACCTCTCTTGCAAACAATGCGACGAACGGTACTTTGGCTGGTGGATGTTCCTGGGAGACCGCCCACCCAACTCTAGCTACAGAAATCCTATCTAGGATTGCATCGGCGCTTCTACGTAACTTACCGTCACTACCTGCTTTCCTAGCGAAAACCCCATCCACCACGTCAAGTAGGATAAAAGTGACCATTTCTGGCAAGAATGTCTTGCCAGCTCGTGTCCTTTTAACCATTTTCTCTGCCACAAGTGTTCTGGCAAGCATTGCCGACACAGACGCAGCCTGCCATCCAAGCTGCTCAAGTCTTTTCATGGCACACGCACCGGGCTCCAGCAGGTGCGCAGATCACGATCTTGTTTTTGCAGCTTCTGCATATCAGTATCGCTGATTTCAAAATCCAGGATATCCAGGTTCTCTTGGATGCGCGCTGGCGTAACCGATTTTGGCAGCACCACCAGCCCCTGCTGCAAGCACCATCGCAGCATAATCTGGGCATAGGACTTCTGGTACTTTGCGGCCAACTCTTTAATCAGCTGGTTGTCCATGTCTTTCGCATGCGCCAGGGGGCTGTACGCTTCCACGATAATACCGTTGTCCGCACAGTATTTCAGCAGTTCCGGCTGCTGCAAAAAAATGTGCAGCTCCACCTGGTTCACGGCCGGCATCACCTGCGCGTACTCCTTCATTTGCTCCAAGTGCTTAATGGTGTAGTTGCTGACACCAATGGATTTTGCGCCGCCGCTTTTCTGGATTTCCTCCAACGCCTGCCACGATTTTTTTCTCAAAACCGGCACGGGGAAATGTAACAATAACAGGTCCACGTAGTCTGTTTGCAAGTTCTTGAGCGACTGCCGGAAACTTTTATGCGCGTTATTGTAGCCAAAATGCTCCACCGCAATTTTTGTGGTGATAAACAGCTCCTCGCGCCTCAAATTTTTCATGGCTTCGCCCAGATAGTGCTCGTTGTCGTAGGCCTGCGCACTGTCAAAATGCGTGTAACCGGCCTTGATTGCCGCATCAAAGGCTTGCTTAAACTCTTTCTCATCCTTGTTTTGCCAGAGGCCGAGGCCGATTTGTGGAATTTGTTGGCCATCGTTTAGTTTTATGTTTGGGATATTCATATACTTCCTTCCTTATTTAGCCATGGCATCGGCATCAGCTCAGAAATTGGTGTCTGTAAAATTTGACCATCCTCCTCTGTTAGAACTAGAGTGTCGATGCCAGAATTGAGTGCACTTTCCCATATGAGTTGCTTGCAAATATGGCAGTTTGGCCCTGTTATGGCCAGAATGTTTTTCTGCCCGTGAATTGCCGCATTGGCCAACGCCGTCGCCTCCGAGTGCATCGTTAGTGTCTGCGTTTGAGACTTATATGACACACCTTCAAACAAGTCTCCCTGATCTGTCAAAACTGTTACCGCGTGGCCACTATTTGGGTCAGGATATGTATTTGCTAACGCAGCTTCAGCGCGCGCAAACATTTCCCTGGCTTTTTCCTCTGGGATATTTTGAGGAGCGGTCATGGCTTATCCTTTTTGTACGGATTTTCGCTTGGGTCAACAAATCTGATGTGTCGCTCATGCGATTCGTCAAAAGCCGGCGAAACACTTAATATCATTTCCATGGCCCCAAAATAATAAATTCTGGTTTTGGGTGGGATCACGATTAGATCCATGGGTTTTGCTGGCACTACTTCATCGTTCAGATAAAACGTTCCTTCTCCGGAAATAATAGAGTAAATAAAGTAAGATTCTGTGTCATAAAACTCTTGAAAGTGACCTTCTTTAACGCTGACTCTGACGACGTTAACGCTCGGCACACCCTCGCCATACACTGTCAAATCTATGCCATGCTTATTAAATTTTTGTGCTTCTTCCTCTGTAAATCGATATTTTGTCATGACTTCAGCGCCTGCTTAATCCGTTCTTCCGTAGGCAAACTTGGGTCAATGTGTTGCAGCGCCAAAGCCGCATCCGCCTCAGAATAACCAAGGCTCAGCAGGGCCTGGGTGGCTTCGTCCTGAAGGTTGGCAGCGCTGCGGCCTACCACATCTTCTGCGGCGGCGCCGGGCATCAGGCCAACCTTGTCGCGCAGTTCAACTACCATCTGCTCGGCGGCGCGCTTGCCCACGCCTTTGGCGGTTTGTAAGCGCTTAACATCGCCGCCCGCAATAGCGGTGCGGACATCGCTCGATGACCCAATCCCCAGCACAGCCAAGGCAACTTTGGGTCCTACATTTTTAACGCTCAAAAGCTGTTTAAAAAGCTGTAGTGTATCCAATTGCGTAAAGCCGTACAGATCGTGCGCGTCTTCGCGGATGTGCTCATGCACATATAATTTTGCTGGCTGGCCGTTAGCGAGTGCACCAAAATCCGCCCCTGTTACTAGCAGGCCATAGCCCACACCAGCTACGTCTAAAACTAGCAGATCACCCAGCTTTTCCGATACCACACCCGCCAGCGTCGCTATCATGGCTGCTCCGGCTTAGGTTCCGGTTTTAGTTCTGGCTGCGGCTTTTTAACCGGCCGCCAAAAAATCGTGATCGGCGCCAGTACAGACACCAACAAGCACACCCAGAAAACGATGTTGGTCACCAGCAAAATCAGGCTAAACGGCCGACTATCGTAGCTGGTCTCATAGGCCTGCTGCCCACTGGGCTTAAACGACTGTACCTCTTTATACGTGGCCGGAAAACCGTGCCGCGTTACTTTATATTCGCCCGCATCAGCCATTTTTTGTTGCACCGGCGGCGGCCCAAAGCCAAAGCCTTTTTGCACTTGAAATGTGCTGCTACTATTGAGTCCAGCGCCCAGCCCTAGCGCGGCTGCAAAACTTAAGAGCAATAATAATGTCAGCGTTTTGAGTCTCTTCATGGTTTCATTATACACGCTTCCAGAGATAGAGTTTGGTGGCATATCGCCAATCATTGAATAGTTATTAAACGCTAAGATGCTTGTGTTTGACCCCTGTTGTTTTGACTGTTAGAGTTAGCTGGCATGTTAGCATACAAATGTCGGATGCATCCGTTGCCCGGCTCCTCGGCAGAGGAGTTGACTCGTCTTGCGCGAAAGCACTATCACCAAATTCAAAAACGAACACCACGTAGAACACCGTATGTTCGCGCAAAATATTTTCAAGCCGATAAGATCTTCATCAATAATTATTGGGATCATTTGAAACAAAAATCTCGTAAAGAGCGGGTTGCTCGCCTCCGATTATATCCCTGTGCCTTAGAAGTTCTGCAGCAATCAACATTTCCGCCTGTCGTTACTCGCCTTTCTATTAGTCCGCACAAAAGTTATTTTCGTTTTTTAGGAAAAACAAACACCTCTAATTTTTACGTGCAAGTTCAGGTCAATAACAAAAGTGGTAGAAAAGATTTGATGTCTGCATTCCCTATTGCCAGGACAAAATAAAAAGACCCTCCACGGTGTAGCTCTGTGACTACGGCCGAAGGCCTTTCTAGCTCCTATTATACCAGCAGCCGTATGCCTGTCAACGAGCCACGGTAGCGTGCGTAATCGCCGCCGCCAGTGCATCCGCCGCATCGTCCGGCTTGGGGATAGACTTGAGATTTAAGAGCACGCGCACCATTTCCTGAATCTGCTTTTTGTCCGCCTTACCGTAGCCAGTCACGGCCTGCTTAATCTGCATGGGCGTATACTCCGCAATTGGAATGCCTACTTGCTGCCCGGTTAGGAGCACCACACCGCGGGCCTGGGCCACCGTCATGGCGGTGGTGACATTGCGCGCAAAAAACAATTTTTCTACGCTCATTGCATCCGGCTTGTGGAGCTTGATTATCTCTGTTAATTCATCATAAATCGTTTTAAGCCGGACCGCGTCGTCTTCATGTACCGGCGTTTTTATGACGCCGCCATCTACCAGGCTGAGCTTGCCTTTAATAACGTCAATCACGCCAAAGCCCAGGATGCCGGTGCCGGGATCTATGCCTAGGATTCTCATGTCAGGAGGGCGCGCCAGTCATATGCGGCAGCAACTTTAATTTTTGGCAGCTCTTGTAGGGGTAGCCAGACGCATCCTTCAGAATATGTTTTTTCGTCTTCGCCTAGGTCGGCTTGTGAGCTATCACCAGAGACATAGTCTGCCTTAAAAAAAAGTGCGATTGACTGAGCGGCGTTATTTTCCTTGGTATGGGCACGCTTAAAAAAGTCTGTTGAGGCATGAACCAAATGAGAATTCTTAATGATAACTCCTGCCTCTTCTTTTACTTCCCTAGCTAGCGCATCTTCAAAGCTTTCGCCCAGATCCATACCCCCGCCGGGTAAATCATAGCCGTTGTACTGCTTTAAAACTAACAGGCAGTCGTCTTTTTGGATAATCGCGTAGCAAGCCGGTCGCCACGTTAATTCATCTATGGGAACCGTGTATAAATTGTCATCCATGTCACGAGCGACAACGGTTTTAATCATTCAAAAATTCTTCCGGAATATCAAAATTGACGTGCGTGTTTTGGACCTCGTCAATGTCGTCCAATGCGTCCATGAGGCGCATGATTTTGCCGGCCGTGTCTTTGTCTGTTACGGGAACAGTCATGTTGGGAACGTAAGTTAGTTCTGCTTCCAAAATTTCTAGGCCGGCCGTGCGCAGCGCATCGCGGACGCGGGCTAGGTCTGTATTGGTGGTGTAAATAACAGATTCCGCACCTTCTTCCTGCACATCTTCTGCGCCGGCGTCTAGGGCGGCAAGCATAATATCGTCCCCGCTGCCCTTAACGCGGATCATGCCTTTGTGGTCAAACTGGAAAGCCACGCTGCCCTTGTCTGCAATGTTGCCGCCGTGTTTGCTAAACGCCAGCCGGACTTCTGGATAGGTGCGGTTAGTGTTGTCTGTGGCCACTTCTACCAAAATGGCAGTGCCGCCGGGGCCATAGCCCTCGTACAAAAGTTCCGTTAGTTGGGCAGCGGATTTGTCTTTAATGCGGTCTATAGCGCGTTGAATATTGGCCGTAGGCATATTGGCTGCTTTGGCTTTGTCTATGGCTAATCTGAGTGCAAAGTTAGTGTCTGGATCTACGCCGCTGCGCGCTGCAATGGCAATAAGGTTGCCAAGTTTGGTAAATACCGCGCCGCGGGCAGCATCTTTAGCACCCTTTTCGCGTTTAATTGTTGACCATTTGCTGTGTCCGCTCATTAGGCACTATTTTAGCAGTTTTACGAGCCAAAATCCAGGTCATAACACCGATAAGCGCATACACACTCAGCATCTGCGGCAAACTCAGCCACACATTTTGCCGGAAAATTCCTGGTATGCTAGCAAGCAAATGCGCCACATCGAGCATATAGGTTAGTAGCCAGGCTGCAGGCCAGCTGAGCCATCCGGCCAGCATCGGCGTAAACACCCCCACAATACCTGCAACGGTGCTTAAAAGCATTGCCAGCGGCACCAGCGCTACCACTAAGACATTGGCTGGCAGATTTACTAGCGACATTTGCCCAAACATATTCAGCACAAATGGCAGCGTCATAATTTCTGCACTTAAACTTTCTAACAGCACGCCTAAAATGACTGATTCCTGAAAGGCAGTGGGCAACCGGGCCTGAATTAACGGGCCTACAATCATGACACCGTAAAATGCCAAAAAACTGAGATACCAGCTGGGATCGCCCCAAATATATAGAGGGTTCAGCCAAACTGTCACCGATGCCGCCAAACTAATGAGCAGGAGCGGTCGGATGGTACGGCCGTAAAACTGAGCGGCCATACTGAGCCCACTCACTACGGCCGCCCGAAAAATACTGGCGCTTAGGCCCGCTAGCAGCACGAATAGCAGCATTAAACTCAAAGACAATGTAAACGACAGGCGCTTGGACTTTTCCGCCAGCAACTTGCGGCTGGCCTGCAGCATGATGGTTAAGTTATAGCCCGATACAGCAATCACGTGCGTTAACCCCACCATGAGCAAATCCTGTTTAACTTCTGCTGGCAATGTAGCTCGTTGGCCTATGAGCAGCCCCATAGCAAACGATGCCAGCGGCTCTGGCAAAGCGGTCTGCATACCGGCGGCAAAATGTCGCCTTATATCTGAAACCCAGGATGGCTTATGTGCAATGAGCTGGAGCTGCCCATAGCTTACAAAGCCCTGGTAGCCACCCATGCCGCGCGCCAACTTGCCGTCTAGGCGCAGACGATCTCCCTGAAAAATGCTGTTCAGACCAAAGCCACTGACACTCAGTTTACCCGGCAGCTTTTGGCCAGACCTAGCGTCCACAATATCAACCGCCACAAACGTGATCTGTGACTTTTTGCCGTAGACGGCATCTTCGTTGGCGGTAATTTCCAGGGCGACTTTTTGACCGTACAGCGCTTCAAACTGATTCAGTTTTTGGACATACAGGTTGCCTCGCCAGCCACCAAGCAAAGTGCCACATAGTAGCACTACCGCTAGCCAAAGTATGGGCAAACGACGAACAAGTAAAACAAAAATAACGGTCAGGCAAAGCCAAAAAGGTGGCGGCCGTAGCCCCCAGCCAAGCCGCGCTATGCCCACGCTCACTAAAAATGACAAACAAAACGCGAGTAGTAGTGTAGTGCGCCTAAATCGGTAGAAAAATAGCCCCATAACCGCAGTCTAATCTGGGCAATGGGGCTACTCAAGCATAAGCACTATAAAGTTAATTAAGTTTTAATTAACACTAGAGGCCAGCAAAAGCGTTGTAATTTAGGCCTGTGGCTGGCGAATCGTGGCAACGCGGGCAATCAGACCGGCGATCAGCGCGTAGACGGCCATGGCAACCAGCGTAGAAATCTCGACTTTGGAAACGCCATATTCAACGTGGTAGCCAAACATGCCAAAGAACGGCCAGGCAAATGGATAGCTCAAGTTGTAAATAAAGTTCACAAATTGGCTGGCGGTGCTGGCGCCCAAGAGGAGCAGCACAAAGCGCAGGGCAAGTAGGCCAATAATAATGCCGGCAATCAGCCAGACGGTGCGGGCAACAATGTTAGAGGGGCGATCGACGGTGGCGGGCACTTCATCGCGGACTGTTTCATTAACGGTACTCACGCGCTCAGTGGCAACGTTGCCGTTTACATCGGTCACTTGGCGGGTTTGGCGAATTTCTTCGGGCATTTTAGTTCTCCTTAGTTGTAATGCCATCAGTGTACGGCCATGGCCAATCAAATGATGTAAACTACTTCACACTAACTGTGCGAATTATTTAACGGGGACTTTGGGTCCGAGGTACTTTGGGCCGGGATTTATTATGTTTTGGACGACCATTTTATCTGTAGACAGTACTTCGCGGACTAGGTATGTGGCCGCCCAATCTCTCTGTGGTGACTGCGCCGCTACACCGATGACATTAAGCCCCTGACGCTGACATGTCACAACTGCCCGCGGTAAATGATAGCCTTGTGTGACTAAGATTGCCTCTTTGACTTCAAAAACTGCCCAGGCCCGATAGCATGTATCGTAGGTATTAAAGCCGGCGTAATCTTTTGCTAAATCTTTGTCCGGTACGCCTAATTTCTTGGCGTAGTTGCTCATAACAAACGGCTCGTTATGCTCAACTGTGCTGTTGTCGCCGCTCATTAAAATTTTTTGAACCCTGCCTGCTTTGTATAATTTTACTGCCGTTTCAATCCGCCATCGCAAGTACGGGGTGGGCGCTTTATTCTCATAGATTCCTGCCCCAAAAACGATGGCAACCCGTCGCTGCGGCACGTCCTGTATTTTAACGTGCTCTAGGTCGTAACGTTGATTCCGTGTAGATGTGAATGTATAGAGTATCGGCAACGGCAGCACCAGTATCAGCAGCAGCGCCAGCACGATTACACTGATTCGTACACGACGATTTTGCCAAACCTCTTTTGCTTTTCGCATCTGTTTAGTATAGCAGATTTGGGTATTGGCCCACTGGGATCGCTCACTTTGTTCGCTCTTCCGCTCAGTCATGCTCAAAGCAAGCTTTTGTGCGTGACTTCGCTGCACCGAACCCAAAAAATGCTACGCATTTTTCTGGGTCCTACGTCCGCAGGAAGTTCCAATTTAAAAACCCCATTTTCATGGGGTTTTTAAATTGGAGGGCCCACTGGGACTCGAACCCAGGACACCCTGCTTAAAAGGCAGGTGCTCTAACCGGCTGAGCTATGGGCCCGCACCGCAGGAAAGCACAAAATGTGTTTACATATTTTTGCTTTCCGAGGATGTGGGCACCCTATGCGAAGCATAGGGGCGGCCCAAGTATTCTTCGAAAAGAACTGCTTAATTATCTGTTAAACCAGCAAAAAAGTCAATCCTTACGCCCACGCTTTCCATGCTTCTCTGCCCCAGCCTGCGGCCGCTGCAGCCACAAAACTAACAAACAGAGGAGTGTCGTAACGCCAACAATCATCACTTGCATGTTGGTCAGTTGCCGCCATAGCGGATCGGCCATGATCAGAGCCGAGAAGCGCTGCGGCAATAGCGGTATTGCTAATAACGCCCCTAATAGTCCTACGCCCGCGGCCGGGATAACATTAAGTGCAAGCTTGCCGCCGCGAACAGTACGAATCATAAAAATCGCCGTTAGCGCCACTGGCAGCAATAGCAGTGCTAGCTTAATATTGTTCAGTGAGATATGACTCGCGCTTCCGTGGGCACTAAAAATGCTTAAGAACTGCATGACTTCCGGTGCCACAAATTGCATTAACACGTCGCCCAGGCAAAGACTGAGAAAAACCAGCGTGGCGTTAACCCGAAGCATCATTAAAAATAAAAACGGCACTACAACAAGGGCGCCAAGGGTCAGCGTGTGCGGGTCCATATCCCCCACTATACCATAAGCGTATTAGGCGCCGACTTTGTCTTTGCGCCGGCCAGCTTTGGCAGTCTGCTCAACGTAATCAAGAATGGCGCCAGCCACGTTCTTGCCAGTGACTTTTTCTATACCAAAACCGGGGCTAGAATTGACCTCTAAAACCAGTGGGCCGCGCTCTGAGCGCATCATGTCTACGCCCGCTATGGATAGACCCATGGCCTTGGCCGCTTTTTTGGCGGTGCGCTGCTCTTCTGCCGTGAGCGTAACCGGCAGGCCGCTGCCGCCTTGGTGGAGATTAGAGCGGAAATCATCGTCCAAACTTTGCCGAATCATGCTGGCCACTACTTTGCCATTGACTACAAAGGCGCGAATATCTACGCCGGCGCTCTCGGCCACAAATTCCTGCACCAAGAAGTTCACTTCTTCTACAAAGAAGGCCTGCATTACCGCTAGGGCTGCTTTACGGGTTTCTGCCAGCACCACGCCGTTGCCGTGTGTGCCGCGGGCTACTTTAATGATGACCGGCGCACCACCAACCTGCTCCAAAACTCCTTCAAAATCGGCTGTTTCGCGCGCAAAGACGGTTTTTGGGATGCCCACGCCGGACTTGGCTAGCAGCTGCATACTGCGCAGCTTATCGCGCGAGCGAACAATGGCAATAGACGTGGTGGTAGTAGGCACATTTTGCATTTCAAACTGGCGCACGATAGCTGAGCCGTAGCGGGTGAGACTGGAAGCAATGCGCGGGATAATAATATCGACATCACGGATTTCTTCACCGTGGTAATGGACTACGGGCTTGCGACTCTCCAGTGTTACGTAGCACTTAGCATAGTTTACAATCCGTACTTCGTGACCGCGCTTAACAGCCTCTTCCTTGAGCCTTTTGGTGGAGTAATTACCGGGTCCTTTAGATAAAATAACGATTTTCATGCTAAGCTCTCATCTCCTACGACTTCCTCATCTGGCAGCGGATTGCCCTTGGCGACATCAACAACAAAACGATTCTTTAATAATTTCCGCCCCAGGAGCACAGGATACGTCTTTGATGCCCTGTTGGCAAGTGTAAAATTAGAACGCACCTTTTTTCCGCCCACTCGTATGCTCAGCCACACACTATAGCGTTTTTGCTTGGCACCAAAGGAATTCTCTACCTGCACTACTTTAAATTCGGTTGTTGTCAGCTTTTTACCGGTGTAAAATTCTGATTTTGGCCCCAGCAGTTGGAAGCTCAACTCACCATCATGCTCTTTAATACGCGTTGCCCATACTGATGAGCGGTAGGCGCCCGTATCAACCTTAGCTGGCAAATCTTTGATATCTGCGTCTAGAAAGTCAATCAACTCTGCGCGGCCAATAACGGAAAGGGAGTTTTTCATTCGTCCTCCTGGGCGCTCAAAGCACGGTCTACAAACGATGCGAATTTTTCTACTTTTTTTTCAGTCATATAACCACTGGCGATGGCCGGCGTACTATTAACCTCTAGAATGTAGGGGGTATTGTTGGTCATGTCTACCAAGATGTCCACACCACCTATTTCCCGGCCAAGCACTTCAGCTGCTTTAATTGCCATGCTGATAAACTCATCAGGGACTTGTTTGCGGGTCAGTAAGGTGCCACTACCACCCTTGGAAGTGTTATTCAGGTGAGTATTGCCAGCGCCTTTACGCATAAAGACCATGGGGTCTTCGTCTAGGCCAATAAATAGTAGGCGGTAGTCACCATCATTAGGGATGAAGTTTTGCAGAACAAATTGTTGGTTAGGAGCCGCATTTTCTAGGATTTCTTGCGCCTGAGCATAGGATTTTATTAAATGGTTATCATCGCCGCGAGAACCATCCGTATCTTTCATGATAAAAGGCATCGTAAGGCCTTCTGGTAATTCCTCTTTGGCAAATGTTTCGCGTAATGCACGGTTACGCATGTAAAACGTATCGGGTACGCGAACACCGGCATTAGCTAAAAAGAACATCTGTGCTAGCTTACCGATGGCTAGCTTGGCGTTCACTTCACTATTAAAAAAGAGCTTATTTGCCCGGTGCAGGTAGTCTGCAATAACGCCTGCTTCTTCAAGCTCATACATCCAATTCTTAAACTGTACCAAATCGTAGTCTTTAATATTTAGCCTGTGGCGACTGTCCATAATGGTTGTTTGCCCATCAATAACACTGTACCGCATATCATCAAAGGTTGAGTAGTGAACGAGAACATTACCCAGCTGCTCCTGCAAATTTTTACAAAATGTCTGAATCATAGACTCACGTTCCTGCCAGCCCATGGTTTTTTCGCCCTGGGATGTAATAATAAGAATCTTCTTTTTTGTCATAGTTCTACTGTACCTCATTAACGGTTCTGGCGATAAGGCGCATGAGCTGCAACCCCATAAACGCACCAACTACTTCTGTTTCTGGTGTTTTCTTTACATCGCCATCAAGCGACGTAAGGCGCATTGAGTTAGCGAGCTCTACCTGCAGTGCAACAACGTCATGTCTGCCAGCATTGGCCAGTTCGCGGCGTGCAAAATTGGTTGTGGTGCCTTCTGATAATGCCGCGAGCGCACTGGTTTTAGCTACCAGCTCACCGTCTTTATCGATTCGCTTTATGCCAGTTGCACCTGGAACCTGGATATAACAAGGCTGAATATTAGAGGTGACCACCAGTAGACCCAGCTGTTTGCGGGCGCGATTTCTAATATCTGCGGCTGTATCCAGTTGCAGTTCGGTTGGGTTTGCACCTAGGCCAATCATGGCGTGTACTTCAGACTCATCGGTAGGGCGAATAAATGCACCTGGAGCTTTGCCGTGTACGGATATAAATCCCTGGGCGGCGGGCAACAACTCCGCTATACGTTGTTTGATAGGGTGCGTAGGATCTGTTGCTGGAAGGGTTTGACGGCCTGTTGCAATTACAGATGCGCCAAATTCTTGCGCTAACTGGAAAGAAAGCGCGGCGGTACCAGTATCTGGGTATGTCTCACCACCATCTTTACGCGTACCGGGAGACGTAGCGTGTTCAGCTGAAAACAATATCCCCCCTTTACGCTTCAGTTCGTCTGCGCCATAGACATAAATTTCATTATCTTCAGTGGCTGTACCTGGTCCGTACTCTGCTAATGAACGATTTGGCGCTATAAGCGCACGTTCATAGCCGGCGAGCATGGCATGTTCGCCGCTAATTTTTGCATCAACACTAGGCATCCAAGGCAACGCAGACAGGTCTCTGGTGCCCGCATCACGCTGCAAGGCCCGCTCATACTCAATCGTACCAGGAGTCGGATCCGCTAAATGCGGTTTTATCTGATGAAACTCGTGAAAAGCATCGCCGCCAAAAAGTTTTTCATTTGCTGACATAGCTTACTGATTATACTATAAAATGCGGTTTTTGTCTAGTGGTGCGCCACCCTAAGGTAAACCAGGGCGATAACAGCCGCAATTATCAGCAATAGCATAATTATCATGGGGATGAACCCGCGCTGGTTCAGAGGCGTGCGCTGCATTATGCTTATGATTATAACGCTGCAGTGCCTAAGACCAAAAGCCCTTTTTGCTCGCGCTGGCGGCGCGGAATTCTTCAAGGATTTTTGTCTGCTCTTTACTCAGTTTTACAGGGGTATCGACAATAACTGTGACAATCTGCGCACCGCGCTGCCCGGACCGAATATGTGGTGCGCCGTGGCCACTGAGCTTAAAGTCTGAGCCGGACTGCGTACCAGCAGGCACTTTCATGGTCACTGGCCCGTCTACAGTATTAACCGTAATCTCTCCGCCCAGGGCGGCAGTGACAATATCTATGTGGCTGCTGCTAAGGATTAAATCGCCCTCCCGGGTGAATTCTTTGTGCGGCTTAACGCGGATATGGACGTATAGATCGCCCTTGTGGCCGCCTTTGGCGGCTTCGCCGTGCTCGCGGAGGCGGATGGTGGCGCCATCGTCTATGCCGGCCGGCACTTTGAGCTTGATAGTTTGCTCTTTACGCTTGGTACCGCGGCCCTGGCAGACGGAACACACTTTCTCCGGAATTTTACCCGCGCCATGACACTCCGGGCAGATGGCGGCCTGCTGGATGTTGCCAAAAACGGTGCGCATCTGCTGCACCACCTGGCCAGAACCCTTGCAGGTGGGGCAGGTCTTGAGCTCGTAACCTGGCTCTGCCGTGGAACCTTTGCAATGTTCGCAAACGTCTTCTAGGTTGAGTTTTAAGGATATTTCTGTGCCAAAAATGGCTTGTTCAAAGGTGATGTCTGTGCGGGCTTCTACATCATGGCCGCGGGCTTGCCTTTGGCCTCCGCCTGGGCCGCCGGGTGCGCCGCTGCCAAAGAACTGGCTAAAAATGTCGCCCAGACCCATGTCGCCAAAGTCAAAGTGGATGTTTTGCCCTTGGCCGCCGCCAAAGCCGCCGTAGCCTTCAAACGGATTACCACCACCGCCTGCGCCGCCCACTCCAGCATGACCAAACTGGTCGTAGCGCTGTTTTTTGGACGGGTCTTTTAAGACCTCGTAGGCTTCATTGATCTCTTTAAATTTGGCTTCATCGCCACCTTGCTTATCCGGGTGGAGCTCCACCGCCTTGCGGCGGAAGGCTTTCTTGATTTCATCGGCGCTGGCGCTTTTGCCTAGGCCTAAAACTTCGTAATAATCGCGTTTTGCCATTGCTATACAGTGTACACTTTTGGCAGTCAGATGTCTAGAGTGCTAACTAAGAAATAATAGCGGCGACATCTGTTTCTTCATCGGCCGCTTCTTGCCGCGGCACGGACTGCCACTGCTGATACACCTTCCGGGCACGCGACAGGTGCGACACAAAATTAGCGGTCAGCAAAATAATCAAGATGTGTGAGGTGAAGATGGTGTACATGGCCACCATTTTGCCTTGATGCGTCAGCGGATACATATCGCCGTAGCCAACGGTGAACCAGGAGACAGTTGTCCACCAAAGCGAGTTGAAAAACGGATGATGCTCCACCGCCGCATACAGCGTAGCACACAGCAAAAAGTTTAGCACATAGAGCGCTGCAATTAAGCGCCAGCTGCCCAGGAGCCGAAGCCCAACAATCAGCAGCGCGTCTTTTCTGGGGATGCCCTTTTTGACCATCTGGCCGGCATTATACTCCTACTTTTCAAGCGTTGCTGTAAGCCATTTGGTTGCCGCATTTGACACCTTTTGCAGCGGCACCGCCTGCAGCACGAACGTATCATAGCTATGCAGCTTTGCCACCACCTTTTCTACTTCCGCAAAGTAGTCCTCACGCGATTCCATGAGCAGCAATATCTCCTGCCCCTCCGTAATTTTGCCCTGCCACCAATAACTGCAATCTACCGGGATGTACTTGGCACAGGCGATGAGCTTTTGTTCCAGCAGCGCGTGGGCAATGGCTTCGGCTTCTTGGCGCGTTTCGCAGGTTAGGAGTAGCTGAACGAATTGCACCTTCCTCACAGCGACCTGATTGCTTCAATCAACCACTTGTTACCGTACGGACTTTCTGTAAGTTTTTGGCAGAAATCCTCCTTATCTAGGAACAGTCGTTCTTCTTCGTCTCGAATAAGCATGGCGTCAGCCGGCGCAACATTAACTAGAACGACTTTAACAATCGATGTTACGCCTGGCACATCGTCGGAAAAACTATATTCAAAACTTTTCTCCTCAAGAAGAGTTCTCACTGACTCGATTGCTAAATCTCTGTCATGCAAAAACTTTGCGATTTGAAGCGATTCTTGATTAGTCGCTTCGATTTCCAGTGACAAAGTGCTAAAAAAATCTTCCTCATGTTCTCGGGTGGAGTGGAGCAGCATATATTTATTGCTGCTCCGTACGATTAAGTACAGTTTTGTCTTCTCACTCTCCACAAAATTCTGAGAAAAGTCTTTTTTCATTGTTTTATTTCTCGGCCACAACTTCGCCTTCAACGGCGCCGTCGTCTTTTTTCTTGTCAGCGTCGGCGGCTTTGTCCTCGGCGGGCTGCTCTTTGGCGGCCTGCTCGTACATCTTGGCGCCGATGGGCATGAGCACGTCGTTGAGCTTTTTGGCGCCGGCTTCTAGGTCGTCCTTGGAGGCTTTGTCGTCTGCCAGGACTTTTTTGGCGTCTTCAATCGCTTCAGAAATAGCTTTTTTGTCGTCATCGGAGACTTTTTCTTCGTCCTTCAGCTTCTGGGCTTGGTAGACAGTGGAGTCCAGCAGGTTGCGGGCCTCTACGGCTTCTTTGCGGGCCTTATCTTCGTCGGCGTGTGCCTCTGCTTCTTTAGCCATCTTCTCCACCTCTGTTTTGTCCAGTGAGCCGGAGCCTTGGATGGTGATGTTCTGCTCCTTGCCGGTGCCCTTGTCTTTGGCGGTCACGTTCAGGATGCCGTTGGCGTCAATGTTAAAGGTCACTTCAATTTGCGGGATGCCGCGGGGGGCCGGCGCAATGCCGTCCAAGATGAAGCGGCCGAGTGATTTGTTGCCATCGATCATGTCGCGCTCACCCTGAGCCACGTGGATTTCTACCTGCGGCTGGTTGTCTGCGGCAGTGCTAAACACCTCTGATTTGCTGGTTGGGATAGTGGTGTTGCGCTCAATGAGCTTAGTCATGACGCCGCCCATGGTCTCAATGCCAAGGCTCAGCGGGGTTACGTCTAGCAAGAGGACGTCTTTAACATCGCCCTGCAAGACGCCGCCCTGGATGGCTGCTCCAACGGCTACAACTTCGTCTGGGTTGACGCCTTTCATGGGCTCCTGGCCAAAGATTTTCTTGACTTCTGCCTGCACGGCGGGCATGCGGGTCATGCCGCCCACCAGCACTACTTGGTTGATGTCTGAGGCTTTCAGGCCGGCATCTTTTAGGGCTTTTTCGCATGGAATGGCGGTCTTTTTAATCAGGTCGCCCACCAGGTCTTCTAGTTTGGCGCGGGTCAGTTTCATTTCAAAGTGCTTGGGGCCATCGGCATCGGCGGTTAGGAACGGCAGGTTAATGTCCACTTCTTGGGCCGTCGATAATTCAATCTTGGCCTTCTCTGCTTCATCGCGCAGGCGCTGCATGGCGGCGTTGTCTTCAGAGATATCAATGCCGTTTTCTTTCTTAAACTCATCCACAAAGTAGTTGACGATCACGCGGTCAAAGTCAGCACCGCCTAGGTGCGTATCACCGTTGGTGGATTTGACTTCAAAGACGCCATCGCCTAGTTCTAGGATGGAGACGTCAAAGGTACCACCACCTAGGTCGTAGACAGCGATTTTTTCATCGGCACCTTTCTTCTCTAGGCCGTAGGCCAAAGCAGCCGCGGTGGGCTCGTTAATAATGCGCTTAACTTCCAGACCAGCGATTTTACCGGCGTCTTTGGTGGCTTGGCGCTGGCTGTCGTCAAAGTAGGCCGGCACGGTAATAACGGCTTCCGTGACTTTGCCGCCGGTAAAGCTCTCTGCGTCTGCCTTGAGCTTAGACAGCACCATGGCGCTAATTTCTTCTGGGCTGTACTCTTTGCCGGCCATCTTAACTTTGACACCGTTGCCCGACTTAACAATTTCGTAGCCCATGAGCTTCAGGTCGCGCTGGACTTCTTTGTCAGACCAGTTGCGACCAATCAGGCGCTTCACTTCATAGACGGTGTCTTTAGGATTGGTAACCTGCTGACGGCGGGCAATTTGCCCCACCAGGCGCTCACCCTTTTTGTTAACTGCCACCACAGACGGCGTGGTGCGCTGCCCTTCAGAGTTGGCGATAATCTCCGGCTTACCGGACTGCATAACGGCCATGGCGCTGTTGGTGGTACCAAGGTCGATTCCAATGATTTTACTCATAGTTTATATCCTTTCGTTTGTGGGCGAACGCCCGTTTATTTAGGTTCAAAAGGCTGGCGCTCTCTCGCACTGAGTGCCAACTTACAAATTAGTATAAAGCCGTTAGCACTCACATGTCAAGAGTGCCAGCTGCATTATCTGTCAATCCTTTGATATCTCTTACGCTTATGCCATAATGCACATATACAAGCATCATCAGGAGCACTCTATATGGCAACTCGCACACGTAAAAAAACAAGCACAAAGCAGGCTATTTGGAATAAGTTTTCTCACAACAAGTTTATTGTACCCCTGTTGTTTGCTTTGGTGGCAGGTACCGTAGGCGTACTGCTTGTAATCAGGAGTTTTGCTAACACTGGATCAGTTGGGCCAACACAGCTTTCTGCAGCTCCTATTTCTGATACTGCCATCCGATTGAGCTGGTATCCAGGCAGTCAGGTTGGCGATGGATTTAGGATATACCGCAACGACGTGCTGGTTGGTATCAAACCAGTTCTTATATCAATGGGTGGCTACATAACCTACGACGATGCAGGGCTCAGCCCAAGTACCTCCTATAGCTACCGGGTGGCCATTAATACTACCGGCGGAGAATTCTCCACATCTGTTGTCCAGACTACTACGTTCACTACTCCGGACCCGGCTTCGCTTGGAAGTATTAATGGACAGGTCTTGGGCGTCAACAAAACTCCCCTCAGCGGCGCATCGGTGTTTATCTATTACTCCTACAACTCACACCGTGTAACAGCCGATGCTAATGGCAACTTCAGTTTCTCTAGCGTACCAGCTGGTAACTACAGCGTGCAGTATAGTATGACAGGCTACAAAACAACCTCTGCAAAAGTTAACGTTAAGGGTGGCATCACCACTACTTCTTCCATAACGCTACGCCCTGTACGTTAAATGCCTGCAAACTATTTGGCAACTCTCACCATGGCGTGCCGTATGACATGGTCACCAAGCACATAGCCCGACTGTAGCTCTTCTGATACGATTTCTTTGCCCTGACCAGTGTCTTCCATGCTTACTGCATTGTGCAGTACGGGATCGAACGGTTGACCGGTAGTGGCGATACGTTGCACGCCTATACTTGCCAGTGTCTTCTCGAATTGCTTAACAATTCCCTGTACGCCTTTGACGTACTCATTGTCTATCAGGTCCTCTGGCACGTGCTTGAGAGCACGCTCAAAATTATCAATAATTGGCAGGAGCTCTTTGACGACATCCGCCTTAGCGCTGATTGTAAGACTGGCCAAATCGGCCGCATGTCGGCGACGCAGGTTTTCTGCATCGGCTCGCTCACGCTGCAAAGCAGCAGTGAGATCGTCTAGCTGCGACTGGAGCGGGCTGGTAACTTGGTCGTTCTGATTTGATTGTTTTTTACTCATAATACTTCCTCTAATGTTTTACCGGCGTGCGCCACTAGGGCCATAACGTCTTTATAGCTCTGCCGGGTGGAGCCAATCACTCCAATGTAGCTGTGGTCAGAGAATGGGCTGCGGAAACGGCTGATAATGAGTGAGGCGCCAGCACTGCGGCCAATTGGATTCTCTTGGCCGATATAGACATTGAGCGGCTGGTTTGGTGCGGCTTCACGCAGCCACGGTTCTAGATTGTCCAATAATTCTGCTACTTGGCGTGCCTGCGAGCCGCCAATAAACTCCGGCTGACCAAACAGATTGGACAGACCGCTCATGTAGAGCTGGTTACCTATGGTGGCAATGCCCAAGTTATGCGTTAAATCCACCAGCGTGTCCACGGCGTTTCTGATAACACGCTCCGGTAGACCACCGTCTTGGACACGGGTAGCTAGTGCGTTCTCTGCCCGCGATGGCACTGTCGAGCCATGCACACCCTCCGTTAAATCATTAACATACAGCCGATAGCCTTTGTCTGTGGGCACGCGGCCAGCGCTGGTGTGCGGCTGCGTAATAAACCCTAAATGTTCCAGCTCTGCCATTTCCGCCCGGATGGTAGCACTAGAAACGCCAAATAATTTGGCTAGCAAATTAGAGCCAACGGGGCTGGCCACCTCTGCATACTGCTCAATAATGGCCGTTAAAATCTGGCGTTGTCTGTCAGTCATAACAGATACAATTATAGCGCTTTGGCACTTTGGGGTCAAGAGTGCTAGTTATCTACCGGCTTAGCTACGTTTACGGTAGCCCCGGGTCCTAAAACCAAATACTACCCCAACTGCGGCAATCACCAGACTTGCTGCTGCAATCGTGGAGAGAGTCAAGCTACTGCCAGTGTCTGCCAATTTTGAGACGCCTTTGACCGCTGCCTGGCTTGTCGGATTTGAGTAGACGAAGCTAAAGGTATTTTCAACATTTGCTATCTTAAAAGAAGCGGGCGATACTGGCGCAGTGGAGCTGTAGCCTGCTATTGCAGAGGCGGTTAAGGTAATGGTCTGCCCAATGCGATAATACGCTTTATAGCTGTCTAAGATTGTGCTCATTTCTGCCGGCGTTGGCGACGATATATCGGCCGGAAGTGGAGGCTGTGGACCATTTAGCACTAGGTAGCCAGTGAGATTATCACCATTGGATAGCCGCCCCACACTATAAATTGGCGGTTGAAGTTGGCTGTTGTCTTGTGATAAATAGTGAGTAGTTACGCCGGCAGCGTCTATCAAGTCGCCGCCAAAATGTAGCCCTGTCCGGGCAGTACACTCCAATCTGCGTCAAAGTATTGCGCAAGATTCAAGTTGTCCACAAAATTTTTAGGGTTGGCTGGATCCGCTAAATGGACCCGTAGATACCAAATTTGCTGAAGAGCCTGCTCAACATCTGGCGCCTGACTAATTTGCGTCGATTGCCCACGCCTGACGCGTATATTCTCCCAGAACTGAGCAACGCCGGGCCCTTGAGCGCCAAAAACACTTGTTCCAGCAAACATTCCGTTGCTAGCAGGGCTACCAACCGCTATCTGTTCAACTGTAGTCGGTACGGTTATGTCATGCAGCAAATTTCCACTAAAGGCATTAAAGCCAATCTGCTGCAGTCCCTCCAACAGGGTGACACTTGTTAATTGATTATCTGAAAAAGCAAAATTGTCTATGGACACGACGCTCGCAGGAATAGTGACAGATGTTAAGCCGTTCCTAGAAAATGCACTCACCTCAATAGCCGTCACACCGCTCGGTATTGTCACACTAGTCAAGGAGTGTTCCATAAAAGAGCCTAAACCAAGTATTTCTACTGGCACATTCTGGATGCGCGTAGGGATGTCGACCGCTGTTGGGCAAGCGGGCTGATTCGTGTCATTATTCTCAAAGGCATAGTACTGCACAATTGTTCCAGTGGCAGTATCAAAGTTGAAACAAGCATCGGCTGGTGTAGCAGCCCAAGCAACTGACGAACATAAGCCAAGAAAGCCACATACAAGGGCCCCGACAAGTACAATTTTAGTAATCCACTTCATATTTGTTCCGTTCTTGCTCTTTAAGCTTATGTTAAAAACATGGGGCTGTCAAAGGTCTTTGCTTGGTTATTGAGCTACCACCTGCTATAAATGATGCATGAACTCTCTAGAAAATTTAAACCAATTTCAAACAATCTTAGCCAACTACAAGCCTCATTCTGATGCCATTAAGGCGCTTGAAAAACTAAAGCTAGTTCTATTAGTAGGCCCCACTTCTAGTGGCCGAAACACGATTATTAATCATCTGTTAACCACTGGTGCTTATCACTCAGTTATCTCCGATACTACACGCAAGCCGCGCGAGAATAACGGTGCTATGGAGCAACATGGCCGCGAATATTGGTTTAGGTCTGAAGAAGAAATATTATCTGACCTTCAGAAAGGACTTTTTCTAGAAGCGGCTATTATTCATCAGCAGCAGGTCTCCGGTATTAGCTTGCGCGAGCTTGAGTCAGTGCTTGAAGATGACAAAATTGCTATCAACGAAGTGCAGCCTGATGGCGCCGCCAACGTCCACAAATACAGCCCAGATAACAGCATGATTTTATTTGTCCTGCCACCAAGCTTTGATGAGTGGATGGTGCGTATGACGGCCCGCGGCTCGCTCCCAGAAGATGAAATCGCACGCCGCTTAGGGAGTGCCGTTACAGAGCTAGAGACGGCACTAGGCGCTAATTATTACACTTTTGTCATCAACGACACGTTCAAACACACCACTAAGCAAATTGACGATTTCGTCCGTCAAGGTGCCCCAATCGACCAGGTCAAAGCCCGCGCCTGTGCAGAAGAACTGCTCAAAGAAGTCAAAGCCCACCTAGCTGTCTAAATCACCGAAGGCCCGACGGCGCAGCAGGATAAATCTAAAGCAAACGACATGGACGTAGACAATAAAGTAGCCGAGAGCAACCGCCAGTAAGGCGTGGAGCAATGCCTGTAGGTCAAGCTTGTTGGCATTACTGGCAAAAGCAATCATCTGGGGCAACAACAGGGACAGTGTAATCTTGAGTACGACAAACCAAACTATCAATGCACCAATCCGTATCCCCAGGCTCGTTAGCGCCTCCTTCATGATGTCTGATTTAGAAGTATGTACATATCCCATCTGCTCCCTAAGATTGATGGCCGCCCCAAAACCACGAACGATTTTCATTGTAAACAGATATACCATAAGCCCCAGACCAGCCCAGACTAGAAAGAGCGGGGCCGTACCAATAACTTGATTATGTGCCAAATTCTCTGAGATGGTTTGTAGGCTGGCCCGTTGTTCAACTGCAAAGGATTCATGCCAATTTACGCCCAACAAATTTTGATGTAGACCACTACTTTGGTAACCGTTAACGCCAATAATAAAGCCGGTTAGCAATATTCCTAAAGCAATCCCGACCAAATTAACAGACCAGGATGGCTTTAGAAATGCAAGAACGTCTTTCATACTAGTTGTATTGTAGCTATTTTATGCGCTCTAGTCACGCTTTAACATAACTGTAAATGCCTCGGCTGGAATATCCACTTTACCAAAGCGCTTCAGGCGCTTTTTACCCTTAGCCTGCTTAGCCAAAACCTTCTTCTTACGCGATACGTCGCCGCCGTACAGGCCTGTGGTTACATCCTTACGGAACGCACTGATATCTTCGCGGGCTATAAATCTGCCGCCAATGCCGGCCTGCAATGCCACCTGGAAGTTTTGCCGCGGAATCACTTCTTTAAGCTTAGATACCGTTTCCCTGCCCAGCCGATCCGCCTCTGTTTTGTGCACCATAACGCTGAGGGCATCTACCCGCTCCCCGGCCACGTAAAAATCTACTTTGACTAGGTCTTCCGCGCGGTAATCTGACAGTTCGTAGTTAAACGAGCCGTAACCGCTGGTTAAGCTCTTGAGCTGATCGTAAAAATCAGTTAACAGATTGGCCAGCGGCGCTTCAAAGCTCACCAGCGCCCGATCTTCCATGTAACTCAGGTTTTTGTGCAGACCGCGCTTACTGGAAATGAGCTGGATTACTGGCCCCACATATTCTTGCGGCACCACAATTTCGCCCTTAATCCACGGCTCGCGGATCTCTTTGATTTTAGCTGGATCTGGTAAATCTGCGGCTGATTTTATGTCAGTTTCTTCGCCCGTGAGCAGCGTAATTTGGTAGTCTGTGGACGGGTTGGTCACAACTAGTTCAAGGTTGTATTCCCTTTCTAGACGTTCGCGGACGATGTCCATGTGTAGTAAGCCCAGGAAACCAATGCGCACGCCAAAGCCGAGCACTGGCGAATTTTCTGGCGCAAACTGCAATGCAGAATCCGACAGACTTAGTTTCTCTACGGCGTCTTTAAGCTCTTGATAAAACTCATTGGACTCTGGGAAAAAACCGGCGTAAACAAAAGGCTGCACATCTTTATAGCCAGGCAGCGGCTGCGTAGCTGGGGCGGCGCTGAGCGTTACCGTGTCGCCTACTTTGGCATCACGTGTGGTTTTGAGGTTGGTAACGATGTAGCCAATCTCGCCAGATTGGAGGTCTTTATCAGGTGTCATGCCGGGAGTGAGGGCGCCAACTTCCAGCGCAATACCGCCGGCACCGGTGGCGAGCATTTTAATATTAGCGTTCTTTGCAATGTGGCCGTCAAAGACGCGGACGTAGAGGATAACGCCGCGGTAATCATCGTAGTATGAGTCAAAAATTAGGGCACGCGTCTCTGGGTTTTTGGGCGGCTTGGGCGCCGGGATATCGGCCACCACGCGGTCTAATACTTGATCTACGCCTAGGCCAGTTTTGGCGCTAATCTGTAAAATATCTTCAAATTTACAGCCTAAAAGACTGACAATTTCTGCGCCCACGCGTTGCACGTCAGCTGCCGGCAAATCAATTTTGTTTAAGACGGGGATAATTGTCAGGTCCGCAGCCATAGCTAAGTAAACATTAGCCAGCGTCTGCGCCTGGATGCCCTGGCTGGCATCTACTACCAGCAGCGCGCCTTCGCAGGCCTGTAGGCTACGGGATACTTCGTAGCTAAAATCTACGTGTCCAGGAGTGTCAATCAAGTTGAGTTCGTAGTCTTTGTAGCGCATTCTAACAGGGGCCAATTTAATGGTAATACCTTTTTCGCGCTCTAGGTCCATTTTGTCCAGCAGCTGCGCTTTCATGTCGCGCGCCTGCACGGTGCCGGTCAATTCCAATAGTCGATCCGCCAAGGTGGACTTGCCGTGGTCAATATGGGCAATAATACAAAAATTACGAATATGGTCAAGTTGCTGCATCAGAGACATTATACCCTGAAACTACAGATTATTGGCGGTAATCCGGCGTATCGCGCTTAACCACCTGGTAGTGGCGCTGCAAATACGTAAGATGCCTGACCATTTGCTCAAGCTGCGGACGTGCTGGTGTGCCGACTGCTTCCATGTGCAAAACTTCATCCAAAGTCGTTGCTAAGGTAATGAAACAATCCCCGGATTTAGCCAAAACATCTGCCGGCAAGTCTTTTGAATCTGCAATATCGTGCAGCAAGCGGGCAGGAGTGGAGTTTAAGGTGT
>CAZRPP010000006.1:0-28896 GCA_964602145.1 uncultured Candidatus Saccharibacteria bacterium | reverse complement strand
CAGATGTTGCGTTTTTTGACTACAAGGATTTTAAGACCTTGCAGCGCTACGTAAACGTCTACGGGCAAATTGAAACCCGCAAAAAGACCGGCCTCACAGAGAGCCAACAGCGTCGTTTGTCTACCGCTATCAAGCGTGCTCGGCACATTGCATTGCTACCATTTGTGGCTGCTAGCTAGGGTACGCAGCTATGAAGCGGGAGAAGTTCAATGTCATTTTCCCGACTGGGCTCAAGCCATTCCCGCTCCATTACGAAATAACAGCCGCAGAATTGCTTGCGATTTTCTTTCAATCCGATGTAGAATTTCTTCCTCGGAGCAATCAGAAGACAGCAGATGTCCGAATACTTGGCAAAGACTGGGAATTTAAGAGCCCGACGGGAAGTGGCAAGAGAAACATCCAGCACCAGTTACAGGCTGGGATGAAGCAATCAAAGAATATTGTTTTTGATGCGCGAAGGTCAAAGATACATATAGCAAAAATTAGACGAGCTTTAATTCATCAATTCTCACGTACAAAAAGCATTAAGCGGATTGTGTTGATTGATAAGATGGGAAATGTCGTTGAATTAACGAAGTAATTTATGCTATAATGTAGGTCTTGAAGGCTCGGCAGCGTTGGATTACGCAGGTTCAGAACCTTACACCTAAAGTCGCCGCACGGAACACAATGTTCCTACCGCGGTGACTTTTAGTTTTAATTGAGGAGAAAAATATGGCACTCAGCATAACGGATCTAAAAAAGGGTACACTTTTTGTGTACGAAGGCGAGCCCTACCGCGTGGTGGAGTATGGCCAAAAAGTTATGGGCCGCGGCGGCTCCATCGTTAACGTCCGCATCAAAGGGCTTATCAGCGGCAAAGTTCTAGAAAAAACCTACAAAGGTAACGAGCAGCTTGAAAGCGCCGATGTATCCAACCAGTCTGTCCAGTACCTCTACAACGACGGCTCCACCTGGTTCTTTATGAACCAAGAAACCTTTGAACAGTTTGAGCTCGCTAAAGACATGGTGGAAGGCGCGGAAGGCTACCTGAAAGAAGGCGACATGGTCAGCTTGCAGTTCTTTGAATCACGGCCAATTAACCTGGAATTACCTAAAAACGTACCTCTATTAGTCACCTACGCAGAAGATGTGGTCCGCGGCGATACGTCCGGGCCGGTTACCAAGGATGCCACACTGGAAACAGGCATCAGTATCCGCGTACCAGCCTTCATTAAGCAGGGTGATTTAATTTCTGTGGATACGGCCACGGGTGCGTACCGGGAGCGGGTGAAAGAGTAATATGGAAAAGTCGCTGACCACACCAGATGGTTCCTTGTTTGAATCCATTCGTCAAGTAGACGACAATGGAGTGCAGGAATTTTGGTGGGGAAGAGACCTGGCAAAGGCCTTGGGCTATGACTGGCGGGGCTTTAATGGCGTTGTAGAAAAAGCAATGCTGGCAATTGCTAACACTGGTCAAAATGTGGAAAACCATTTTGTATTTAAGTACAAAATGGTTTTGGTTGGGTCTGGTTCGCAGCGTCAAATTAGCGATATTAAACTCACGCGATTTGCTTGCTATATCATTGCTCAAAATGGTAATGCGGCGCGGCTCGCAGCGGTAGCGGAAGCTCAGGCGTATTTCGCGCATCAGACGCGGAGGCAGGAACTTGCTGACATGTACCAGGAAGACATGGAACGAGTACTGGCCCGACATAAATTTACGAGTTCAGATAAGCTTATAACGATGGCAATGTTCGAGAAAGGGTTGGCGCCGAGAGGTGTAGCACACGTTAAGAACTCAGGAGATCAGAAGCTCTTTGGCGGCAAGACAACTCGTCAGGTAAAAGAGGGGTACGGTATTACGGACAATAAAACTCCTTGGGCCGACAGAGCTCCAAACGTCGTCCTTGCCGCTAAGAGTTTGGCTAATGAAATGACAGCTCAGAACCTTACTGACCAGTCAATTTTTGGTTTTGACGACGTGAAGCAAGAAAACGATGATAACAATACGGAAGTTCGGCAAACATTACTCAGGAGAGGCCTGCGGCCAGAGACGCTGCCACCATCGGAAGACACAAAACAGGTTGCAAAAAGACTACAGCAGACACAGAAAGAACTAGGTGGTAGTGAAACAGCGTCTTGACCAGCAACTGGCGTCCCAGGGCCTGGTGACTAGCCGCAGCCAAGCGGAAAGCTATGTAAAACTGGGGCTGGTAACAATTAACGGCCATAAAGCCGCCAAGCCAGGCCAGATGGTACTGCCAACAGATGTACTGAAAGTGCAGGCGGCACACCAATATGTCAGCCGAGCGGCACTAAAGCTGGCCAGCGTGGCGGAACGGCTGCGCATAGATTTTAAGGGCAAAACCATGCTGGACGTGGGCAGCAGCACGGGCGGCTTTACGCAGTTTGCGTTGGAGCAGGGCGCCCACATGGTGTTGGCTGTAGAAGTTGGAACCAATCAGCTGCATCCAAGCCTCAGGCAGGACCCACGGATTGAGCTGCATGAAAAAACAGATATAAGAGACTTTCAAACGGAGCAAAAAATTGATCTTGTGGTAGCTGATGTGTCGTTTATTAGCCTCAGGGAGCTGCTGCCGAGTATCAAAAAACTATGTCATAAACAAACGGATCTGATTCTGATGGTCAAACCGCAGTTTGAAGCCGCGGCCGATAACCTGAAACATAAGGGCGTCATTAAAAACGACAAAATCCGGCGTGAAATCTTAAAAAACTTTGAAACGTGGGCGGTGCAGCACGGGTTTTACATCGTGGACAAGGCGGATTCTGATGTGGCGGGCGGCAAAGGGAATTTGGAGCGGTTTTATCACCTAAAAATCGCAAGCATAAGCTAAACTAGAGATATGTATTTTGCATCGCGCGTGCAGGCGGGGCGGCTCTTGGCGCCGCGACTGGCGGAGAAATATCGTTCTGATAACTGTGCCGTTTTGGCGCTGAACGATGGCGGGGTAGTGGTGGGCGCCCAAATTGCGGCGCAGCTGCACTGCGTACTAGGACTGCTGGTGTTATCAGAGATTGCGCTGCCAAGAGAAACTAACGCGGTGGGCGCGATTGCCATGGACGGTACTTTCTCGTACGACAGCAGCCTATCCAGCGGCGAGGTGCACGAGATGCAAAGCGAATATCGCGGGTATCTAGAAGAGCAAAAGCTGACTAAGCTGCATGAAATGAATCGGCTGTTGGTGGGCGGCGGGGCTATCCCGTCGGAGCTGTTGCAAGATAGCCACGTTATCTTGGTTGCAGATGGTTTACGCGGTCAGAGCCTTTTGGCGGCCGCGGAGGCCTATCTGAAACCTATAAAGCACGGTCGGTTGGTAGTGGCAACACCTATGGCGGACATGCCAGCACTGGACAAAATTCACGTTATGGCGGACGAAATTCACTGCCTTAATGTGGTGGATGACACTTTTGCAATCGATCATTATTTTGAGAAAAATGACATTCCGGACCATGAGACCATCGTGAAAATTATTGAAAACATCATTTTGCATTGGCGGTAGTGAACTACCTTACTGACATGGCCGCGGGGCGGTGTACAATAGGGGCAGTAAGAGGATTCTTGCCGTGGTAGAACCAGTTACAGTTTGGCGCCAGCTGACGGTGCTCAAGTTTGGCTTTAGCAGCGTTAACAGGGCAGAAATTAAATTGTTGCCGCGGCTTTTGGAGCCCGGCGAAAAAATCCTAGAGTGCCTGAACGGCTGGTACGAGAACGGTATGGCGCTGCTGGTGGCCACTGATCAACGCGTGCTGCTCGTGGACCAAAAGGCGTTCAATTTTCTGAAAGTTGAGTCTTTGGACTTGCAAGAAATCGATAAAGTGGACCACGGCCACCACATTATGGGCAGCCGGTTAACAGTGGTCACTAAGAACGCGACGCTGCACTTTAGGAGCATGAATCGGCTACGCCTGCGCCGCCTGATGGACCGGCTATTGGGCCGGCTGTTTGAGGTGCAGCAGTGGCAGAAGCAGCAGGTAGAGGATCAGCACCAGCACCTCAAGGATGTAAACCAGCAGCTGCAAGATTACGCGCTGGCGCAACACGAGCAGCTACAGCAGGCTTTAAGTGGCGCGCCCCCGGCCGCCATGGCGCCGCCCAAAGTTAATCATAAACTGGCGGACTATTTGTTCGCGCAGCAGCTGCTTAAAAAATATGGTCCTGCAGATGGGCCAGGGCCGCAGATTGCTCGCACGGCCGTGGCGGCCATGACCCGGGCAGAGAACGCGATTGTGCAAAACGTGTCGCACCCAGCGTACGGGCGGGTGGATAATTCAGATTTACTGGGCGATGCGCGGTTAGAAATTTTGGGGCGGGCTAAGGCGACGCCGGTTGGTTTTTAGTGGGAGACGTTAAACTTAAACTCAACTACATCATCTGGCTGCATAACGTAGCCGCGGCCCTCTAGGCGAACGTGGCCGGCGCTGCGCGCCGCGGCTAGGGAGCCGTCAGCCAGCAGATCCTTGTAAGAAACAACGTCCGCGGCAATGAAGCCGCGCTCAAAATCACCATGAATAACGCCAGCGGCCTGGGGAGCGGTGGCTCCAATGGGGATGGTCCAGGCGCGCACCTCTTTATCGCCGGCGGTTAGATAGCTTTGCAGGCCCAGCGCGCCGTAGGCGGCGTGAATCAACTGGACTAAGCCGGATTCAGTTTGGCCGTAGCTTTCCAGCAGTTCAGCGGCTTCCGCCGGGTCTAAAGCCGATAACTCTGCCTCTAATTGGGCGCAGACAAACAGGGCGGGGGAAGGCGTAACCAGATCTGTTAAACGAGCTTTGAGTGCCGTATCCGACAGGCCAGATTCATCCACGTTAAAGAGGTAAATCACCGGCTTGGCAGTGAGGAGCTGCAGACCGCTAATATTCTCCCCGGCCGGCTCGCCGGCGTCCAGACGGGCGCGGATTTGCTGCAACAGCTCGACTTCTGGGCGCAATTTAGGGTTGGCGCGTGATTCTTTCTCTAGTTTGGGCAGATGCTTATCCACCGTGGCTAAGTCCGCCAGGATTAATTCTGTGTTTATAACAGAGATATCGCGGGCGGGATCGGCGGTGGCATCGACATGCTGGACGTTGGGGTCCGTAAAGGCGCGGACCACGTGCACAATGGCGTTGCATTCGCGGATGTTGGCCAGGAATTTGTTGCCCAGGCCCTCACCATCGGCGGCACCTTTAACCAGGCCAGCGATGTCCACAAAGGTGACGGTAGCGGGCTTGATGGGCGCATTGTGGTAGAGCTGAGACAGCTGGTCTAAACGGGGGTCCGGCACGGCGGCCAGGGCAGTGTTGGGCTCTATAGTGGCAAAGGGATAGTTAGCCGCCAAAATGCCGGCGCCAGTCAGGGCGTTAAACAGGGTGGATTTGCCTACGTTTGGCAGGCCGACTATGCCGATTGATAAACTCATACTAATCATTATAACAGAGGTCAATTGTCAGACAATACATTTGACATGAAGTATGACAAAAAGTACACTAAAGCTATGAACAGTTTAACCGTCAGCAGCCGTGATATAAGCCGCAATTACCAACAGGTTTTCAAACAGGTGCAGCGCAGCCAGCGGCCAGCAGTTGTTATGAATCGTCAGCAGCCACAAGTAGTTATTATCAGTCTAGAAGAGTATGAGCTGTTTCAGCAACTAGAAAAGGCTGCCTCTGGCCAGCGGCTGGGGCAGGCGGTGCAGCAGGCCCGCAGCCTTATAAAAGACCAGCAGTTGCCAGCAGACTTGGCCAGCAATCATAACAAATATGCCTGGTAGCCCCATGAAGGTTGTGCTGGATAGCGATGCACTGATTGCGCTGCTGCATGGAGGCGATGCGCTCGCGGACCGCGCTCAGCGCACCCTGGACAAATTGACTGACCTTGGCGCAGAACTTATCTGTCCCGCCTCCACCTTTGCAGAGGTTGCAACCACTATGCAGCGGAAATTGTCCAACGGCCAGCTGGCGGCGGACATAGTCGATATTTTGCTAGCGGGGGATATAGACATTGCGCCAATTGATGCAGCCCTACTCCAGCAAGCGGCCAAGCTCTATAGCCCTACCGGCAGCAAGCAGCATACCTTTTTTGATGCACTGGTGTTGGCGGTCGCTAAATCTGTTAAAGCAGATGCAATCTTTAGTTTTGACAAGTGGTATGTGGGCCAGGGGATGCAACTGGCAGAAAACCTCTCGGCAAGCCAAACACAAGCGCAATAATTGACAAAATAGCAATAATTGTATATAATCTCAGATACAACTACCCCTGGAGTGGCTACGGGAGATATGTTTAGGCATAGCCTTCCATGCCCCGGGCGCGGTGGTTGTACCTTAACATGTCAGTCCGCAAATTGAAATGTAACGATGTTCACTGTTACGCAGCTCGCGCACCAGCCTGGTTTGGCGCGCCGTCTGTGTAACAGTGGATACTGCCGCACAAATCTGGGGGTCAATCCGATTCCTAGAACCGCCTCATGGAAGGGGACATCATGTCCGCCAACAGTACGAAGCGGCGCGGCTTGTACGCGCTGCTGGGTTTGATCGCGATGGTCTTGTTGGCCTTCGCGAGTCCTGCCAACGCCGAGGGCGGCCTCACCGGAGGAGCGACTCCCAGTTGCTCCAAGGATGGGCAGATGACCGTCGCGGTCACCGTCGGTGGATTGCCCGAAGGCGCCGCCACCACGGCCACCGTGTACGTCAACGGCAATGCCGTTGACAAGCACGAGTTCCTCAAGGATGGCAACTGGACCTCTGGTTTGGTCAATGCCGTCCCTGGGGACAAGGTCTTCGTGGGGTTCACGGGTCTGAAAGGAGTTCCCATCGAAGTCGTTGGGTGTTCGGAGCCAACGCCAACGCCAACCGTCACACCGACGGAGACGCCCAAGCCCACCCCGACGCCGACCGTCACCATCACGGAGACCCCTCCACCGGTGACGGAGACGCCCGAACCCGGGAAGACCGTGGTGGTCACCCCCGCACCCGTCGTGCGAGAGGTTGTCGTTCCGACATCCTCCACCCGGACCGGGAAGATGAGCGGCGGCTCGATGGTCCTCGTGATCGCGGGAGCGTTGCTCATTGGGGGGCTCTTCGTGCTCAAGTTCAACGGGCGCCGCCAGGCACGGCAGCACTAGGGCGCAAGCGGCCCAGGGGCTGGAGTGGTGCCAATCGGCATAAAAGGACGTGGCAGCCAGCTACGATCTACCACTCCGGCCCCCAGCCGCACCGTTACATGACAGCTATGTCGATCTCTCCTACTGGGGAATCAACACGCGGACTGACATGTAACACCTTTTGGCAGAAGCCGATGCTTGTGCCCAGAGGTGTTACAGAACACAAAAACCATTGACAAAAGAAGAATAATTTGACATAATACCATTCATGTCTAATGAGAGGCTCATGCCTGAGGCCGGGCAACGGTCCCCAGAAGAAATTCACGCACTTCTGATGCGTCTCCATAACGGAGAGTTATCGGAGCATATTGCTAATGGGCGGCCAATTCAGCCAACACCTGAGCCACTATCTGAGCAAGAGCCACGCCCAGAAGAAAATCTCCAAGAGACGATTTTTTATCAAGAACCCAAAGCGGCGGGAGCAGAGGAGACGGCGTCTGCCAAGCCCGCCACGGCACAAAAGCCACTATTGCAGCGCGCAGAAAATCAGCCACGCACCTTGAGAGCAAGGCTTAAGCGAGCACTAGGGACGTTTACGCTAACGGCCGTGGCACTCGCGGGAGGCTCCATGGTGTATGCAGGCGCCAAACCGTACTACGATGAATATAAGGCTGCAAAAGACTTTACCCAAAAAGCCAAGGCAACACCGAGTATGCTGCCTTCTGTGCCCACCAAGGAATCGCCAAGTCCATCGGCTATCCCAACTATAGAAAGCCCATCACCTACGCCGGAGGTGCTGCAGCACCCGATTGATGCGCAGTGGATTGTCTTGAATCATGGGGGCGAAATGCTGCAGGTGCCGGTGGTGGATCGGCCGGCTGAAATTGTTAAAAACTGGCACATAGAGGGCAGCCCGGAGACCACTAACTTACCAGCGCCAACAGGCAACATTGTTGGTCCAGATGGCGTGGAATATAATGACAAGCAGTACGTCGTGCGCTGGCAGGAGGGGCCAAAAATCGGCTCCCAAGGGCCGGCAATCATTACCGGCCACAACGTGAGTGATGGTCTTGGCGGCCCCAGTGGCGCCGGGGTGTTTGACTACTTACCTCAAGCCAAAGAGGGTGCCACCATGGCGGTTATCGGCCTAGATAGCAATAACCAAATGACCAAACTGACGTATAGGGCAGTTAAGATTGTGCCATTTTCCAAGGGCGACCTTAATGGTGTACCAAATGCCTTGGCGCAAATGCCTAAGGGCGTGACGTTTACGGCCGTTACCTGTGCCGGAGATTTTACAAACAACCAGGCCACGGGCGAAACCAGCCACGACGGCAACGCGGCGGTGGGATATGAGCTGGTGGCCGTGGAGCCAATGTAGCACGTTATACCTTTGACAAAACCAGCACTTTCTGATACAATGACCATTACAACAGCCCCTCTGGTGGTTCGCGGGAGACATTGTTTATTAGTCCTGCTTTGAGCCCCACTGCGTGGCCGTTGCACTTTAACATGTCAGACTGCAATTTTTGCTACATAGTATTTTTGTAATCCAGTGTCGCAGCCAGTTTGCCAGGCGATTGCTTGGTAGATTGCCTGTGACATTGGGTTACGGCCGTACCCGCTGCCACCGCAGTACACTCTGGATCGAGTCAATTCCGACTAACGACAGGGTCTTTGCCTCCTAGAGGCAGAAGGGGGACATCTCATGTCCATCCGCTACTCCGCGGCAGCAGCCGCAACCGTCCTCGCGTTCGCGGGGACCTTCGTCGGTGTCAGCGCCGCCAGCGCTGCCACCATCACCGCGCCGACGTCCGTCGTCGCGGCTGTTCCGGCCCCCCAGGGCATGTCTGCAACCCCGGGCTGTGTCTCGAACGGCCAGGTCACGGTGACCATCACCTTGACCGATGCCTTCCCGGCCCCCAAGGCCGTCTTTGAGTACGGGATTTTCACGTCCGCGCTCTCGACGCCCATGGGCAGTGTAACGGTGATCAAGCCCGGCTCGGAGAGTCCTTCCTTCGCTGCGGCCGCGGGCGACACGGTGTATGTATCCGTCATGGGCGCCGGAGGGATGATTCTCAAGCAGGTCGTTCAGTCCTGCGCGCCGGAGCCGATCCACGTCACTGCCGTGGCACCCACGCAGACCGAGGTCTGTGGCCCTGACAACGACACCGTTGTTCTGGCTGCAACCGAGGGCATCGCCTACGCGATGAGCGTGTGGAAGAACGGCCAGGCGCAGGTGACGGCAACAGCTCAGGACGGATACGTCAACGACGGCCCCGCCAGCTTCCCGCTGACGGATGTCGCTAAGCCGTGTCCCACCCCCACGCCGACCGTCACGTCGACGCCCACCCCCACCCCCACCAAGACAGCTCCGGCACCCAGCCCGAGCACGTCGACACCTGCCAACGCCCCGGCACCGGCAACCACAACGCCCGCCGCCAGCAAGCCGGCTCCGGTCGTGAAGAATGGCAACAACGACGTGCCGGCAGCCGCCCACACTGACGTGGTGTCCAGCCCCCTCCAGGGTCTGGCGATCGCGCTCGGTGGGCTCGTTGGTCTCGGATTCGCCTTGCGGCGTCGGTTCGTGCGTCAGCACTGACCAGCGTCGCGTGGGGGGCGAAGGGGATTCACGATTCTGTGAATACGTGCTGGCAACCGGCCACCACAACCCTTCGCCCTCAGGCGGTATTATGTGGCAGCAGTCGCAAGAGAGCTCTCCTTCCGGAGAACCCCCGCGCGCAGTCTGACATGTAATACCTTTTTGCAGGAGCAAACAGCTCGTGCCAAGAGGCATTACAAGCATAAGGATTGTTGACAAAAATCGAATAAAAATATATAATAATCTAAATGGAAACAGGTTCCAGGGACAAGTATGAGCTGGTCAGGGCAGACGATGTCCTTGTTTTGCCGCCCCAAGAAGAGCCAACTGATCCCGGGCAATCCGTAATACTAGAGGGCACAGCGGCTGATCTTCTGCAAACCGAGCAACAATCTGATTTGCCTAAGCAGCAGCGTAGGCAACGAACTGCCTCTTGGGCGGGGAACGTTTTAATTGCCGGAGTTTGCGGCAGTATGATTTTTGTTGGACTGCAGCCAGTAGTTGCAAGCTGGAAAGCCTCGCAGGCGGCCGAACATGCGCGGGAGTATGCGGAATCAATTTTGCCATCACCAAAAATATCAATTAGCCCCAGCCCATCTGACTTACCGTCCATGACGCCAACCCCAACCCCAGAGAAGACGCCAGAAATGCTTATTCATGCCATAACGCCAAGCTTTATTAAGGCTTACCACGGAGACGAGCTGATTGCTGCCGGGTATGTTGAGCCAAAGGGTACAATCGAAGCGCCTAATGCGCACCTAGGCGGCCAGATCATGAAGCAGTTTGGCGTGCCGGAAGGTGATTATGTTACGCCGGATGGAAATGTCGTACCAGAGCCGGGGTATAGCACATGGTGGAGTGATGGTTGGGAGCCAGGCTCAGAGGGCATGGCAGTGTTTCTTGGACATAAATGGGAGGGCGGTGAAGCAATCTTTAACAAAATGCCAGAGGTTCAAGAGGGCGACACATTTGTTGTTATAGGCACTGACAGTTCGGGTAAAGCAACTACACTTACGTTTAAGGCTATAAAAATAGAGTCTAAAATCCCCAAGGACAACCCCGATGCTTTGAAATATACGATAGAAAATAATCCTCCTGGCTCAAGGCTGGCAGTAGTAACGTGCACCGGCACACTTGATAACAATGGTCATATCGAAAATACCGTATTTTTCTACAGCCTGGTTTCTGCAGAATAGCGGGTGACATAGCACAAGCACTTTGCTATACTTCAGTTATCTATGAGTGAGCATAAGCAGGCGTTAACGAGTACAAAATCCGTAGAAAATAATTCTATAGGGCCAAAATCTCGTAAACGAACATATATTTTGGCAGCTGTAGGGACGCTGCTCATAGGTATCTGCGCAGCTGGCACATACTATCTTTCAAGTACAAAACAAGCGCCTAAGCCGGCGGCAACACCACAACTAACTCCCCAAGAAAAAACTAATTATCAAGCACTCGGTCAGCAGATAAAGGGTGATTCATCAGCTGCTCAGAAAACACTGGATGATGCAATTGCAAACGCCACGAGCCCGGCAGATAAAGCATCGTTCTACATGCAAAAAGCAAATCTTGCGTGCGCCACTAATGATTATACGAATGGCTTAACTTTTGCCAAAAAAGCAGAAGAGCTAAAGTCATCTACTGCGACCGCAAGTGTTCTTGCGTTGTGCGCAGAGAAACAAGGTGATACCAAAGCAGCAATCAGCTACTACAAACTACAACTTCAACGGATAGGAAAGCCAACGGTGCGCGGTGATGACGATGAGCTTAGAGCAAAAATAACCAAACTAGAGGGGGCTCTGCAGCAATGAGAACTTGGTGGCGGGGCGCAAGCCCTCTAACAAAGCTGTCCCTATTATTTATTGTTGGGCTAGTCGCAACAGCACTTGTCGCACTACCAATAAAAGCACAAGCAGCCGGTTCAGATTCTAACTGGTACGGTTATTTCTATGGCGGCGGGCCTGTGTACTATGGAGATAAAATCGACCAGTACCATTTCTCTACTAATGATACAAATAAACAAAACTTTATTAATAGTGTTAGCACTTCCAGGGGCAAACCCTTCATTGTAAATGTAATGCTCGGTAGAGGTGCCTACAACAGAGAGCCAAGTGTGTCCGGCTCTACGTGGAACGAATTTGTCAGTAGAGTAAATAACCCCGACATAGGCATTACTCACTACGCTGCCCAGGCCTGCAGGAACAGTATGCGTGACTTTGGCGGATGGGAATATTATTTTGTAGATGGGGATTGTGCGTTTTACGATTCACTTGTTTTTTATAGCATTTCAACGGGTAGAGTCTATACCATTATTAAAATAGAGTGCGCCAACCCATTAAATGCCACACCGCTCCCAACATACAACCCAAACCAAACTCCCACCGGCTCAATGACGCCAACTTGTAATCCGGACGGAAGCGCGGTTGTTAGGTACAATTATAGAGATGCAGATGCAGGCACCACCAATGCACGTATTCTTATCTGGAACGATACTACTCCAGCTGGTGCGAACCCAACAGACAGCACAAGCTTTACTAGCCCGCCGTGGGTGTATGCCAACAGTAGTACTAGCTACTCTCAAACAGTGGCAGCATCTCAGACCATAGGAGCATCAGCGGTGTACGCCATATTGTATGTGCAAGATGTTGGGCCGGCTGGCACCGGCAAGTTCTACCGGGTGCAAAGACCCCTTCAAATTAAATGTGATCATCCCCCAGTGGGCTCCGTTAAGGGCGACTGCCCGGCGGGCATCCGGGCAGTAGGGGTCTACGATTGGGATAGTCCCGCCACAAATCTGCGAGTAGAGGTGTACAGCGGTGCGCTGCGCGGTCAGTCTGGATCAGTTAGGGAATTCTCAGGCACGACTGTAAATAGAGAATTAACTGTTCCTATGAGTGATTTGGCAGGTGTTAGAAATGGGGCGCTTGGTATCGATCAACGGTCGGTGACATTCTTTGTGTACTTCATAAATGTCAACGATGCGGGTAACGAGACAGCGACTCAAAATACGTACAAACAACTGGATATTGGTCCCTGCAATACCTGTCAGAGTATACCAATAACTTCTGCTACAAACGATAATTCGCCTCAGCCTGGAGAAGCCTTTGAGAGTGATTTCAAGGTTTACTATCCAGATGCAGCTAGCGCAGCCGCCGCTGCAGCCGCACCCATTTCTTTGACTGTTTCTGGCCCAAGTGGTAATCAGACTGTCCCTGGAATTAACAAGGCAACTGGTACTTCCGGCTCAGGAGCATCTATACGCTACTTTGTGACGGGCACTGCCAACTTTGCCGGGATGAGCCCAACAGGCAAGAACACTGTTGTCTTTACTGCCGGTGGTTCATATCCGGTTCAGATTATGCCCGCTGGTAGTCCAACGCCATGCCCAATGAATATTAGCGCTAAGCCTTATGTCTCTGTTGGCATTGGGGATGTTACTGCCGGTGCCCCGATTATGGACAAAGATGGAGTTTGCAGCGCTCAGGCCACGTCTGGCATTGCTGGATGGAACAGTAATCAGCCTGGTTATTCTGGGGCGGGAGGTAAATTTGGTGTTACGGCCCTGGGAATTATTGTGGGCTTTGCCAGTGGACAAAGCACTGCGAGTAGTGGCACTGGCTTATCTTTTGCAAATACTGCTAATAATAATCCAAGTAGCGGCCAATTTGGGGGCCAATTTGGCGGCGGTGGTAGCTGTTGGCAGCCGCCAACGGAGAATGTTGTCACGGAAGCCGCCAGCACACTCAATGGCAAGACGGTTGCTACAGGCACACATCAGACCATACATTTTACAGGCGATTTGTACATCACGGACAATGTTATTTACGCAGAGGGATGGGGTAGTTTGCGTGATATTCCATCATTGGTGATTTACGTAGACGGCAACATCTACATAGACGCCAATGTGACGCGCCTAGACGGCACCTACATGGCGCGGCCAACATCGGCCACTACTGGCGGTCAAATCTACACCTGCGCCACCAGTGCTGCGCCAATCGACACTACAAGTCCAAGCTACTTTAGCACCTGTGGCAAGCAACTTGTCGTTAATGGGTCCTTGATTGCGCAAAAGGTGCATCTGCTCCGAACGTGTGGCACACTGCAGCAGGCGGTGGGCAACGAGCCGGTAACGACCAGCGGCGGTACAGATCTGCTGACCTGCGGCACTGGCTCGCACGCCGCAGAGGTAATTAACAATGGGCCAAGTGATTGGATGGGCCGCGCTAACATGAACAGCCTGGCGGGCGATAAGTGGGACTCCATTGTCAGTTTGCCGCCCGTGCTCTAAAAAACTTGTGAAACTGCTAACGCTTAGGATATAATCAGAACTAACATGAATGCACTCGGTGGGACGACAGACTTCTTTGGACTCGATATTGGCTCATCGGGCGTACGCCTGGTACAGCTGCGCGGTGCTGGCGCCGCTAAATCACTGGTCAAGTACGCCTACATGCCTCTAGACGGCAACATTGCTTTAAGCGATGCCAAGGCAGACCAAACTAAGCTGGGGCAAGCAATTGCGCAACTGGTAAGCCAGGCCAACTTAAGCACCAAGAACGTTGCCGTGGGCGTGCCGTCTTCCAAGGTTTTTACCACAGTAGCGGATGTTGATCGTCTTAACAGAGATGAGCTGGCGCGGGCCATTCGCTACCAAGCTGATGCCTTAATTCCCACGCCGCTTGCAGAATCCAAAATCGATTGGGCGCTCCTAGGCGATAGCCCGGCGGACAAAACCAAAGTAGAAATCCTGCTCTCAAGCGTGACCAATAAGTTCGTGGAAGACCGACTGGATATGCTGGAGGCAATTGGCCTGAATGTGATTGCCTTTGAACCAGATAACCTAGCCCTGGCGCGGGCTCTTTTGAGCTCAGATGTACCGGGCGCACAGCTGGTGATTGATATGGGTCAAAAGAGCACAGACTTGGTTATTATATCTGGCGGTATGCCACGTTTGACACGTGCTATCCCCACAGGCATAGAAGCGATTGTGCGCGCTGCAGCTCAAAACCTGAGCGTCGATGAAAAGCAGGCCAATCAATTTGTCATGAAGTTTGGTTTGTCCAAAGATAAGCTTGAGGGGCAGGTAGCACAGGCCATCAGCGGCACGGTTGATATGCTGCAGTCGGAGATTGACAAATCAATCAAATTCTTCCAGACGCGTTACCAGGGTGTTGCCGTTGAAAAAATTGTAGTGACTGGCGGTGCCAGTATCATTCCGGAATTCCCCGTGCAGCTGGCCAACAAATTTGGCATTAATGTAGAAATTGGTAACGCTTGGCGCGCTGTCAGTTTTGCCGCAGATAGGCAAAACGAGCTGCTAGCCATTAGCAACCAGTTTGGCGTGGCAGTTGGCCTGGCACAGCGGAGTGAAGCATGATTCAGTTCAACCTCCTCCCCGATGTTAAGCAAGAGTTCATGAAAGCCGAGCGCACGAAGCGACTCGTTGTGAGCGTGGCTGCTTTATCGACTGCAGTTGCACTTGGCATATTTTTCCTACTCTTGTTTACGGTCAATTTTGTACAGAAAAAAAACATCGAGGATTTAACGGCCGATATCAAGACAAATACCAGCAAGATAAAGAGCATCCCTAACATTGATAGAATCCTGACAGTCCAGAATCAAATGGGCGCCCTGGAAAGTTTGCATCAGAAAAAAGCGGCTGCCTCACGGCTGTTTACCTACCTTGGGCAAGTAACACCGTCCGGAGTGACCATAAGCAACACCACCGCAGATTTCACGCAGAATACCCTTATACTAACCGGCAATGCGCCCACTATTAACGACGTTAACACGCTCGTTGATACGCTCAAGTTCACCAAGTACACCGATGATGAACAAGACGCCGGCAAAGCCTTCTCCCATGTCGTTCTTGGCAGCTTCAATGTTGGCGAAAAGTCCACGAGCTACACTATTAACCTTTCGTTCAACCCAGACATTTTTGTTAACACCAAAAAGATTAACCTTGTGGTGCCGACGACTGTTACTACTCGCTCCGTAACAGAGCAGCCGTTATTTAAGAGCCCAGGAGGACAACGATAATGAGCGCCTCAAACGGATCACCTAAGCGTCAATTAATTGACAAGTCCAACCAGAAAGTCGTTATTATGACGAGTCTTGCGGCTTTTGTTGTGGTGTTTTGCCTGGTAGCTTCCAAGTCGTTGTTTAGCCAGATGATGTACCAGAATAACATCGTTAAGGCTAAGAAACAGACGCTGACCCAGCTCAAGTCAGACTACCAAGCGGCGCAAAATCTGGAGTCTTCTTATCAGCAGTTTGTTGGTACGGCACAGAACGTTATTGGCGGCAACCCAAGTGGCACAGGCGGCAACGATGGCGATAACGGCAAGATAGTGCTAGACGCGCTGCCCGGCCAATACGACTTCCCGGCACTGGCTACCAGTCTTAACAAAATCCTGACTGGCCAAGGAGTTAAAATCCAGAGTATAGCCGGCACAGACGATGAAGTGGCGCAATCACAACAAAAAGAAACAGCCACGCCGGAGCCGGTGCCGATGCCATTCCAGGTGAGCACCAGCGGCAACTATCAATCGATTGTTAATACGGTCAGAACGTTTGAACTTTCCATTCGGCCAATGCAGGTGCAGAGCCTGACCCTCTCTGGCGATGATGCAAACCTAACGCTCACCCTCGCTGCGCAAACGTACTACCAGCCGCAAAAAATATTTAAGCTAACGTCAGAGGTAATCAAATGAAACAAAAGGACGTACTCCTGGTTGTCGTTATCTGTGTCGTAGCGGGTATTATATCGTTTGTTATTTCCGGCATGATTTTTGTAACAGAGGCGAACCGTCAGCAGCCTGTAGAAAAGGCGCCGGTTATTACAACGAATTTTCCCACGCCAGATACTAATTATTTTAATAGCAGCTCAATCAACCCAACGCAAACTATTCAAATCGGCAACAGTAATAACCCAGCTCCATTTGGCAGCGGGCAGTAACGGCGGTCAGCAGCTATGAGCGTGCTGTCAGCGGCCTCCCAGTCTAAAGTAGAAGAAACGCTGGTTCAAGACGGCATAATTACTCGAGCGGAGCTGGATGAAATAATCGCCTCGGCGGAACGTGATAAAATCCCGGTTTTTAGCCAGCTTGTTACCAGCGGCAAGGTAACAAATGAGCAGCTGACCAAAGCGATTGCGGTTGTTACCAAGGTGCCATATGTTAACCTCAGCACTGCCAGAATTGACCCTAAGGTGCTGGACTTACTGCCGCAAGATGTGGCGGAGCGCTACATGGCCGTCCCGCTGGGCGAGATGCAACATCGGCTGGTAGTGGCCATGTTGGATGCTGACAATGTCCAGGCAGTTGACTTTTTAAGTAATAAAGTTGGCCGCGCACTCAAAGTCTACTCTGCCTCAGAGGAGGGAATTAGAGCCGTTCTGCGTCAGTACACAGCCAATATTAGCGGCCAGGCGTTGGACGAGATTAGTCAGCTGGGTGATAAGGTCGATGCCGATAATGCAGCGGTAGACGCCGCCAAAAACAAGGGCACCAAAGAGCCGGAAATTAAGACTATTGTCCAAGATTCACCTATCTCCAAGGCGCTCAGCACCATTCTAGAGTACGCCGCTAAGAATAATGCTTCCGATATTCACGTTGAACCACTAGAAAAAGAGCTCAAAATCCGCTGCCGGATAGACGGCGTTTTGCGTGAGATTATGAAGCTCCCTAAGAGCACGGAGCCGCCGCTCATCTCTCGTATAAAAATTCTGGCCAACCTGAAAATTGATGAACACCGCATTCCGCAAGATGGTGAATTCAGTATTAAAGTAGCAGAGAAGGCGATTGACCTTCGTATTGCCATTAGCCCGGTTATCTGGGGTGAGCAAGTGGTGATTCGTCTGCTGGACAAGACCGGCACCAGCTTGCGCCTAGAGGATATGGGCTATAGTGGTCGCGCCCTGAGGACTATCAAGAACGGCCTGAAGCAGACGCATGGCATGATCCTGACCTCTGGCCCAACCGGCTCCGGTAAGTCAACCAGTTTGTACGCGCTGCTGCAGGAAATCAAATCGGACACGGTTAACATCGTAACGCTGGAAGACCCGGTGGAATACAAGATGGACGGCATCAACCAAATCCAGGTAAACGCCGATGTTGGCCTAACCTTTGCCACCGGTCTGCGCAGTATTTTGCGTCAGGACCCCGATGTGGTGATGGTGGGGGAAATCCGTGATAAAGAAACCGCCGAACTAGCCGTTCAGGCCGCCCTGACGGGCCACTTAGTCTTTAGCACGCTGCACACCAACAGCGCTGCCGGCATTCTGCCGCGCCTCTTGGATATGGGTATTGAACCGTTCCTCATCGCCAGCACCGTTCACACCGTGATTGGCCAGCGCCTCTTGCGCCGGGTCAGCAAAGATAAGGAAACCTATCAGTCCGATGCCGCAGAAACGGCGACTATCCAGGCCACCCTCAACGGTCTACTCCCCAAGACGGCAGAAGAAGTGGCTAAAGTTTCTGAAGATTTGGGCCACGCAAACTTGCCACTGATAGGCCAAAACGCTTATACTTTAACCAAGGGTGTGGATTCTCCGGACGCACCCGGTGGTTACAGCGGTCGAATGGGCATTTACGAAGTGTTTGATGTCAGCAATGAGATTCAAAAACTCATTTTGCAGCGTTCAACCAGCGCCGATATCCAGAAAGTAGCAGTGGAGCAGGGCATGGTCACCATGCGCCAGGACGGCTACCTGAAGGCCTTAGACGGATTAACAACCATAAACGAAGTCAACCGCGTCGCAGCCGCGGAGAGCGCATAAGGAAAAGAGTGGGACTATGCAAGCAGCACCAAAAATCGAAATCCTGTTAGAAGAAGTTATCAAGAAAAAGGCCTCGGACCTGCACTTGCAGGTTGGCTTGCCGCCCATGCTGCGTGTTGACGGCGCCTTAGTCCCCGTGACCAGCGCTGATATTTTAAACGATGAGGCCGTCGAGACGCTCATTTTTGCCATCCTAGACGAAGACCAAAAGCAGATTCTCTTGAAAGACAAAGAGTTTGACTTCTCCTTTGCCTTTGGCGATTTGGGCCGCTTCCGTGTTAACGCCTTCCACGAGCGCGGCAACTTGGCTGCCGCCCTCCGTCTTATTCCCAACGAAATCCTAACCGTGGAGCAGTTGGGCCTGCCAGAGGTCGTTAAGAAATTTGCTGATTACCCGCGTGGCTTAGTTTTGGTTACCGGCCCAACCGGCTCCGGTAAATCAACCTCGCTTGCCGCATTACTGCACAAGATTAACGTGGAGCAGGGCAAGCACATTATTACCATCGAGGACCCAATTGAATACACGCACACGTCATCCAAGTCTGTGGTGGTTCAAAGAGAAGTTCACTACGATACCTACTCCTTTAGCGCCGCCCTGCGGTCTGCGTTAAGACAGGACCCAGACGTGGTCTTAATTGGAGAAATGCGCGACCTAGAAACTATCGCTAGCGCCATTACCATTGCGGAAACCGGGCACCTTGTCTTTGCCACACTGCACACCAACTCCGCCGCCCAATCCATTGACCGTATGATCGACGTCTTCCCGCCGCACCAGCAGCCGCAAATCCGCTCTCAGCTGTCTAATATCCTCATGGCTATCTGCTCCCAGCGCCTGGTGCCCATGATTGGTGGCGGCCGGATTGCCGCTGCAGAAGTCATGATTGCCACCCCCGCCGTGCGCAACATCATCCGCGAAGGCAAGACCCACCAGATGGACGCCGTTATTCAGACCGGTGCGGAATTTGGTATGCAGAGCATGGACCGCACCCTGGTAAACCTGGTCCACGCCGGCACCATTAGCTACGAAGAAGCCCGCAATTACGCCGTGGACATAGATGAACTTGATCGGCTGATGAGAGGCTAGTATGCTCAGTTTTGACTACACCGCTAAAGAAACTGCCACTGGTAAGACCGTTAAAGCGGAGGTGCAGGCAGAGAGTCAGTCGGCCGCAATTAAGCTGCTGCAAGCGCAGGGCATGGTGCCGCTGGATATCAAGCTGGGCAAGGGTGTTGGCAGTGCGCGCAAGCTCAAGCGCATCAAGGTTAGAGATAAAGTGCTGTTTAGCCGCCAGCTGAGCACTTTAATTAATGCCGGTTTGCCGCTGGTTCAAAGTTTGCATAATGTGGCCAGCCAATCGACCAACAAGTCGTTTAAGGTGGTCATTTATGAGATTATTAACGATGTAGAGGCCGGCTCCACGCTCGCTAATGCCTTTGGCAAGCACCCAATTGTATTTAACCCAGTTTACCTGGCGATGGTGGCGGCCGGTGAGTCTAGCGGTACGCTGGATGATGCGCTGGAGCGGTTGGCCAATCAGCAAGAAAAAGATGCCGATATTATTGCCAAAATCCGCGGCGCCATGATTTATCCGCTCATTGTCTTGGGGGTAATGATGGCGGTCCTGGGCTTCATGTTGGTAAAGGTGCTGCCGCAGGTGCAGTCGCTTTACAGCACGATACCCGGCGCTAAGCTACCTTTTGTGACAACGGCGCTTATGGCCATTTCCAATGCCGTTATTACCTATTGGTGGGTCGTGTTAATCCTGGTGGTTTTGGCAGTTATATTTGGTGGCCGCTGGGGCAGAACAATTGCTGGCAAGCGATTTGTTGATAAAATGTACCTAACAGCTCCCGCCATTGGACCCTTGTTTATGAAGATGTACATGGCTCGTTTTGCCCGCACTGGCACTACGTTGGTGGCCAGCGGTGTGCCAATCATCCAAGTGCTGGAGATTACGGGTAAGGCCGTTAACAACGTACATATAGAAGATTCGTTGCGCGCGGCTGCCGAAAAAGTAAAGTCTGGCAAGAGCCTTGGCGATTCATTAGCGGGCGACCCCAACTTCTACGACCTGGTGCCCAACATGATAAAAATCGGCGAGCAATCCGGTTCGCTAGAGGCCATGCTGGCCAAGGCAGCCGACTACTACGAGAAAGAGCTAGATAACGCCATTCGGAACATCCAGGCTACGATTGAACCTGTTATGATGGTGATTATGGGTATTATTGCCTTCATTATTGTGGCTGCGGTACTACTTCCCATCTATGGTTTGGCCGGACAATCGGCTCTGACAGGATAAGAAAATGCTTGCTTTTTGCGCAAGCAGCCTATATTATTCAAGCATTAGCATTATAAACGTTCGAAGGGGGCATTCGCATGCTACACAAACTAAAACAATCTAGGTCAGAAGGCTTCACCATTATTGAAGTCATGATCGTGCTGGCAATTGCCGCCATGATTCTCTTGGTGGTGCTTTTGGCAGTACCTGCACTGCAGCGCAACAGCCGTAATACCGCTGTCAAAACAGACGCCGGTGCCCTTGCCGGTGCTTTGAATGATTTTTCATCTAACAACAATGGCGCAACGGCAACTGGTGGCAAATTTAGTTCTTCAGGAGTTCTAGATTTGACTAACGCAACTATCACCACTGGGAGTGGCGCCACTGCAAAATTGCAGGGTGGCACAGAAGTTAACGGTGTAAGCAGTTCAGGTACAGTTACATTTGCAACAGCTGCTCCTGTCGCGGCCAACGTAAAGGCCGGCTCATTATTTGTAGTCAAAGGTCAGTCATGTATCCCAGGGGCAGGTAATCCTGCAACAAGCAGCTCAAGAGCCTTCGCTGTTTACTACTGGACAGAAGCGACTAAAGTACCAGCTGGTACAGATGCTAGCTCTGGTATTATCAATGGTGCAGGTTTGAAGGGTCAATGCCTGGACCAGTAAAATAATCTAAGCGTAAAAAGGCGCCCTTAGGCGCCTTTTTTTGTGCTACCATAAAGCTTATGCAAACCCTACTACTTATCATAGGCGGTCTTATCTTGGGCAGTTTTGTGAATGCGCTTGTTTGGCGCCTCCGCGCCCAGGAGGAGCCAACAAAATCTCAGAAGAATCTCAAAAAAGATGAGCTAAGCATGCTCAAAGGGCGGAGCATGTGCAGCCAGTGCCATCATCCGCTCGCACCTAAAGATTTAGTACCAGTGGTCAGCTGGCTGAGTCTGGGGGGCAAGTGTCGTTATTGCAGGAAAGCTATTCAGGATACGCCTCTGCCAGAGCTGGGACTGGCCGCATTATTTGCAATAAGCTATTTGGCCTGGCCAGAGCTGCTACAGGGGATAGGGCTATTTCATTTTGGGCTATGGCTGGTGTTTTTAACAGGCTTTATGGCGCTAACTATATATGATCTTAAGTGGCAACTATTGCCAGACAAAATTGTCTGGCCACTTGTAGCTTTAGGGGCCGCCCAAGTTGCAATAGACATAACTCAGGGGCAAAAGCACGTGCTGCCTGTCCTGGGCGCACTCGTGGTGGCCAGCGGTCTATTCTGGCTCATTTATCAGCTATCCAAAGGGCAGTGGATTGGCGGGGGTGATGTAAAACTGGGCCTAGTACTAGGCTTACTGGCCGGCGCTCCTCTCCAGGCAATGCTGATGCTCTTCATAGCCTCCGTTTTAGGTACAGTTTTTGCTGGTGTACTTATGCTTAAGCACAAGGCTTCTAGGGGTACACAGCTGCCATTTGGGCCGTTTTTAATTGCCGGATGCATCGCTACCGTACTTTGGGGCGAACGGCTTATATCGGCCTATATGCAGTGGGTAGGATTAGTCTAGCGCCAAATGTCGCTTATGCTATACTGAAAACAGTAAACAGGGTGGCAAAAGGCCAGGTGGCATGAACAAAAAGGTAAGCGGCGGTTTTACGATAGTTGAGACTATGATTGTTCTGGCCGTAACCAGTATTATGTTTCTAAGTGTTACACTGCTCATTAATGGCAAGCAGCAGCGGGCGCAGTTCCAGGCGGCCATAAAGGATGTGCAATCACAAATTCAGCAAGTTATTTCAGAGTCTACTTCTGGCTATAATCAGATGGGCAATGCCACTTGTTCGGCCGCTACCGGCGAGCCAAGGCTTTCCCCGGGTTCCGCCGATTCACTGGGCACAAACGTTGGCTGCGTTTTTTTGGGCAAAACCCTGGTCTTCTCTAAAGATTCAGATGAAGTTAACGTAATCCCTGTGGTAGGCCTCAGAAATCGACCACTTAACGCAAATTTTGACTTTAATTTTACACAGGACCTCAAGAATTCTAAGCCATTGCTCAGCCCAGATGTTGCTGCCTCCAAGCTGAAGCTTCAGTATGGGCTCACCCCCGTTTGGATCAAAGGTGTGAATAGCGACGATACGTTAGATACGCACGATATAGGTAGCCTATCATTCATTCTTACGCCAGCAGTTGGATCTAATGACGGCAAAGTTTCAGGGTCACAAAACGTTAACCTAGTCATTCCAATCGTAAGCAGTAGCTTAACAAACACTTTGCCAGCCGAGGCATCCGCCGTTACTACAGACTATCGTGCCACCACAACTCAGTTCTGGAGTTCAACCGCCAATAAGTTCAGCGTTATGCTCTGCTTCAAGAGCGGCTCAACCAACCAATCATTCTTGTCGACTATTGGGGTTGGTGGCAACGGTCTAGGTCAATCAGGAAAAGTTTATAGTGGCGATAACTGTGGAGTAGCAGCATGAGAAAGTTAACAAGTAACGGGTTTACCATTGTAGAAATGATGATTGCAACCGCTGTTTTTTCCGTCATTCTACTGGTGGTAACTGCTGGCGTGCTAGCATTCTCCAAACAGTACATGCAGGGTCAGACAGCAAGTAATCTCCAATTTACGGGACGGCAAATCGTGGCGCAAGTAGGGCAGGATGTCCAATTTGGTGGGACGGTTGACAACAGTGGCGGCGGGACTATAGATGGTACGCATGTCTACGAGATAGGCTGTTATCGTTTGGGTGCAAATATCTACCTGTACCAGATAGGTAGTAAGGTGGGGGATGGCCAACATGGGCTGGTCATGATTCCCAATGTTTCTCAACCGTGCGCTACATTATATCCAAGCTTCACCGTGAATACGCTCAAGAATGCCATGAGCCAAGCCGGCGCTCGCGAACTCCTCAGCAATGGCCAACGTTTGCTGGATTTCTCTGTTAACTCGCCGGGCCCAACATCACCGTACAATATCAAAGTTAAGCTTGCTGGCGGTGAAGACGATATGCTGACAGACGGCACCAATCAGGTGAGGCTGGCGCCAGCCACAGTAGACTGGGGCAATTTACGCTGCAAGACCGGAGCCGGTAGGGAATATTGCGCCGTCTTAACGCTTTCCGGAGCAGCAACAAAACGAGTATAATAAAGGAAGCATGAGCATGATACAACGCCAAAGAATGAATCAGCAGGGAATCGGGTCGCTGCTATTTACCATGATAATGATTGTGGTTATTAGTATGATTGTCCTTGGCTTTGCCCAGCTGGCGCGCCGCAATCAGCGGCAGACACTTGATCATCAGCTGAGTAGCCAGGCGTATTACGCAGCGGAATCAGGTGTCAATACGGCCCTCCATATCCTGCGTAGCCCCCATTTCAATGAGTCAACAGGCGACAACAACAATTGTAACCAATTCCTGACTAATAACGGCGCCAATCCCAAACTCAATCCAAGTGAACCCACAGGCGCAACCTACACCTGCGTTTTGGTGGATCAGGGTGCGCTAGATTATCTAGAGTATAAAAACAAAGTTAGTCAAAACAACGCGGTGGTAGTACCTATTAACCCAGTGGGGAGCCTAACTGGTATTACGTTTACTTGGGATAAACCATCGGGTAGCGTAGACCCAATTGCCAACTGTAAAAACGATGCAAACTTGCCGTCGGCAACCAGCTACAACTGCCCGTACGGCATGATGCGTATCGATATTATTCCTGTTAGCGCTGGTGCAAATTACAATATTGCCAACCTGCAGCAGAGTAATAAAACATTCTTTGTAAAGCCAACCCAGGGTAGCCCAACTTCCTTTGGCCTGGCAGATATCAACAGCCCACTACAGAAAGCCGGCTGCAGCGACGCCAATTGTCAGGTAACTATAACCGGTATGGGCGGTTCGTATGCGCTGCATATTTCATCGGTATATGCACCGTTGCCAACCCTTAAAATTGCCGCCAGTGATTCGGGCGTTAAGCTGGCAGGCGCCCAAGTAGTCATAGACGCTACTGGTCGCTCACAAGATGTCCTGCGCCGCATTAAAGTGCGCGCCCCAGTAAAAGATCAAGACGTATCGGTTACGGGCGCCATTGTCAGCAACCAAGCAATCTGTAAACGCTTTACCGTTGGCAACGGCATTACCTCCAACGACCAATGTACCAGCGTCCTTGGCCCCTAGTCCTCTGGCGCCTTGCGCGCATGAAACTTCTGATGCACCTCTTTTAAGTGTGGGTCCGTGACGTGCGTATAAATTTGCGTGGTGGCGATGTTGCTGTGGCCTAGCATGGCTTGCACGCTTCGAAGATCAGCGCCGTTCATTAATAAATCTGTGGCGTAGCTATGCCTTAAAGTGTGGGGACTGACATGTTTGGTAATGCCGGCCATGAGGGCATATTTTGCCACCTGGCGCTGCACGCTGCGTGGTGTTAAACGCGTAAAGTTGCCGCTGCGGTCTACTTCTTTGACGCCACTGTATCTTATAAACAGGGGCCGAGTGTTGTCTTGCCGCTTATCTATGTATTTTTGCACCCAATAGGCAGCCGCTTCGCTTATAAAAATTGGCCGATCTTTCTGCCCCTTACCGCGGACCATAAATTCCTTGCGCTTGAGGTTGATATGGTCCCGGTCCAGTCCTGTTAATTCCGATACACGTAGGCCGCTCGAGAAGAGCAGTTCTAGTATAGCGCGGTCTCTTAAGCCTTGAATGGTGCTTAAATCCGGCTGGTCAAAAACCCGCTCTAACTCTTCTTCGGTTAAAAAGGTGACCTGTTTGCGCTTAGTGCGCGCTAGCTCAATTTTATCGGCCGTCAGGGCAGTTAAGTTCCGTTTGGCACAAAACTTTAGAAAACTCCGGAGGGCAATCAAGTGGTAGTTGAGCGTGGATTTACCCAGCTCATCGCTGGTGTTGGTGCCCAGGCGGTTGAGCCACAGGCGCCACTTTCTAATCATTTCCGCGTCTACTTGCTGAACGGTAATATCATCGCCGGCAAAATCTAGCAGTCTGGACAGATAATGGTCGTAGTTGGCGATGGTTTTCTGAGAGCGGTTCTGCTCAATTTCCAGATACTCCAGAAAATCGGTCTTGGCTTTTTTGAACTGCATATGGTTAATTATAGCGCGCCGCGGCGTGCCTGTCTTGAAAAGTTTATAGATCATAATCTATAATATCGACTATAGTCTATAAAGTTTTGGAAGGAGGTAGAAATAATGCCAGGACCAACTGAGGCGGCAGAAGCTGCGGTCAGGCGTCATAACGCACAGAAGCAGCAGCTGCAGCTGGCAATCTACCAGGCCATGAGCGTTCGCCATTGGCAGCAGCGCGAACTAGCGGAGGCTTTGGGCGTGTCGCAGGCCACGGTTAGTAGTATGCTGGGCCGGGCTGGCAACCCGCGCTTGTCGAGTTTATTAAAAATTGCCGATGTTTTAGGCCTGCAGCTATTGCTAAAACCTGCTAAAATTAAGAAGTAAAGGAGATTTTATGGAACGAACCTTAATAATTATGAAGCCCGACGCCGTCATGCGCGGCATTGTTGGGGAAGTACTAACGCGCTTTGAGCGCGCCGGTTTTAAGATTGTGGGTATCAAAATGCTGGCCCCCAACTACGAACAGCTGCACAAGCACTACGAAGGGATTGGCACCTTAAAAACGCGCCGCGGCGAGCAGATTTTTGAAAATCAGCTGCGCAACATGCAGGTTGGCCCGGTGATTGCGATGATTTTGCAAGGCGTAGATGCAGTAGAAACCGTCCGCAAAATGGTGGGCGCCACGGAGCCAAAGTCTGCGCCTCCTGGCACCATCCGCGGTGATTACGCCCACGTGAGCTATACCCGCGCCGACGGTAGCGGCGTTGCTATCAGCAACATCATCCATGCCTCCGCCGATGATAAAGAAGCCATTGAGGAAATTGACCACTGGTTTGCCGGCCAGGAAATCTTTGACGATTACCAGACGGTGCACGAGATGTTTACGCAGCCTCGGAAGCGGCCGGCTAAATAAGTTTTTGCCCCCTGATTTGCCTTCGGCAAAAATGATGGCTGGTCGCCCCCAGATTTCCGCCTTTGGCGGAAATCATGAGCTCCTCGGAAAGAAAGGAAAAATATATTCCTCGCCCCAGATTTGCCTTCGGCAAATCGTGAGCTCGTCGGAATAAAAGAAAATATGTAAACACATTTTCTTTTATTCCTTCCTCGCCCCCATAGTTCAATGGATAAAATAGCTCCGTCCTAAGGAGAAGCTCCACGTTCGAATCGTGGTGGGGGCACCACAAAATGGTACAATACGCTTATGGCAACCAATAAAGACAAATACTTTAAAGACCAGTTTGACGATGAAGAAGTCCTCTATGTCTTCAGAAAACACCCCGTGGTCATGCGGAAGGGAATTGTGCTGTGGTCGCTCGGCATGTTGGCCGGGCCGCTGTATATTTTGGTGCTTAGCTTCCTCTATAGAAACGACCCCACCAAATACCCGTCCATGGGTGCGTTTTATGCCAGCCTAATCGGCAGCTTTATCTTGGCGGCGGTGCTGTTTGCGCCCAGCTACCTCAGTTGGTACTTCAGTGTTTTTATCATTACAGACCAGCGATTTATTCAGATTACGCAGAAGGGGCTATTTAGACGGGCGGTGGCCGATATCGCTCTGCCGCAAATTCAGTCCGTCAACTATGAGGTTAACGGATTGCAGGAAACGCTGCTGGGATTTGGTACAATAAAGATGCAGACCTATGTGGGCGACGTGACCATCCATGAGGTGCATCACCCGGCCAAGCTGCAAAAGAAGTTGGTGGGTATTCTGCGCGAGCTAGGTGTTGGCCTCGGTCAACAGGCGCAGCAGCCCAATCAATCAGAGCATGCACCAATTGGCGATTAAACAATGAAGAAGAAACTACCCAAATTACGCAAACCCAAGCTACCCGCGGCGCTGAAGCGCCGTAAGTCCGCAGAAGACAAGGCCAAAGAGGCGCTGGCCAACGTGCCGCGCATCACCAACGAAACGGTGGCGGAGCACCGGGAAGAAGTGTTGGGCGGCGCCCGCAAGTTTATTTACCCCTTACAGCATTCCAAAAAACGATTGGTTAAACTGTCTGTTAGCGTGGTGGTGTTGGCGCTCGTACTGTTTTTAGTGGGAACCGTCTTAGCGCTCTACAAATTCCAGTCTACCTCTGGTTTTATGCACGGCGTCACGCAGGTTGTGCCGTTCCCGGTAGCAAAAGCGGGCTCATCGTGGGTGTCATACGATAGTTACCTGTTTGAGCTGCGCCGCACCATGCACTACTACACCACCCAGCAGGGTGCCGATTTTGTACACAAGGACCAGCAGCTGCTCAAGCGGCTCAAACAACAGTCTATGGACCAGGTTATTGCCGATGCTTACGTTAAGCAGCTGGCCAAGAAAGGTAATGTGCGCGTAACAGATAGGGAAGTCGATAATCAGATCCGTCAGCTGCGCCAACAAAACCGCTTGGGCGCTTCTGACCGCGAGTTTGCTAACGTCCTAAACGAGTTCTGGGGTTGGAGCCCGGCGGACTTTAAGCGGGCCATTAAGCAGCAACTCTTGGCGCAAGCCGTAGTGACTAAGTTAGATACTGGCGCGCGTCAGCGTGCAGAAACGGCATTGCAGCAGCTCCAGGGCGGGGCGGATTTTAACGCCGTGGCCACCAGCTCCACAGATGACGCCGCTACCAAAAACAACAACGGTCAGTTCCCAGGCCTGATTGCTCAAAATGACACGGCCGTGCCGCCGGCCATCGCCGCGGAACTATTCAAGCTCAAGGATGGCCAAGTTTCTGGCATCATTAACAGTGGCTACTCCTGGGAAATCTTGAAGCGCATCGCCACCCAGGGCGATAAAATCCAAGCCGCTCACATCCAGTTCAACCTGCAGCCGATTAGCGCTTACACGGACCCATTAGCCAAGAGCCGGCCGGCGTATCGGTTTATTAAGTTTTGATTAACCGGACTAGCGCCCTAACGGGCTTTTCCGCTGCGCCGTGCTCCCTGCGAGCTGGTGCGCGCGTGCTCGCTCCACGAACCGGCAATCTCGGCTCGCGTTCGCTCGCTCAGATCGCCGATGCAAATCAGGGTAGGGCAACAAAGTAAAAGCCTCTACCGATGGTAGAGGCTTTTACTTTGGCGGGCCCGACCGGACTTGAACCGGCGATCTCCTCCGTGACAGG
>CAZRPP010000005.1:0-31127 GCA_964602145.1 uncultured Candidatus Saccharibacteria bacterium | reverse complement strand
AGCGGCAATTGTAATTTCTGTGGCAATTATTATAAATGCCGGTTTAATCACCTTTTTGTATAACACCAAAAACTTTACCAGCAGCATACAGCCCAAAAAATACACCTATATTACGTACGATATTTTTACGCTCAAAAATAATCCCGGGAATATTTATCAGGACACTATGATCGTGCGTCAGGATGAACTATACGGCGCAAAAATTAATGACGCATTACAGCGGAAAGGTTTGGACACGATTGGCGCGCCAACCATTGCCGAGCTGCTGGTAAGCCTGGACAACCAGCAAGCCAAAGTTGGCGCCCTGCCGGTGGCGCTCATTAGCAGCTTAAAAGAAAATGCGCCGGAATCGTATGACAAGCTCAAAATTGTCAAGCAGATCACCATTCAGTCGGAAGCGCAGAATAGCAAGACCAAGCTGGACACCACGCAGCCGTTCATTGTCTACATAAGCGGCCTGGACACGTACGGCGATATTGCCACCATCAGCCGTAGCGATGTCAACATGCTCATGGTAGTAAACCCAAAAACGCACAAAATCCTGCTAGTCAACACGCCTCGCGATTTCTATGTGCAGCTGCATGGCACCAGCGGCCTGAAAGACAAGCTGACGCATGCCGGCATTTACGGCACTGGTATGTCCGTGGCCACACTGGAGGACCTCTACCAAACGCCCATCCAGCAGTACGCCAAAATCAACTTTTCTACCCTGTTAAACATGATTGATGCCCTTGGCGGCGTGACCGTCCAGTCAGAAAAATCGTTCTGCGATGGTGGCTACTGCTTCCACGCCGGCGCCAACGATCTAAACGCCAAACAGGCCCTGGCCTTTGCCCGCGCTCGGCATCCCTTCCAGGATGGAGACCGCCAACGCGGCCGCGACCAACAGCTGGTTATAGAGGCGATTATCGCAAAACTGAACGACCCCGGTAGCCTGGTGCGCTACAGCCGCGTGCTGAACGCGCTCAGCGGCAGCCTGCAAACCAACGTATCGGCCCAGGACATTAACACCTTTATGCGGTGGCAAATGGACAATTTGCAGCCCTGGTCCGTCCGGTCCATAAGCGTCACTGGCAACGATGACCATCAGCCCACCTACAGCATGGGCGCCGGCCTGCCACTGTATGTTATGCAGCCAGACGAAAGCAGCCTAAACACGGCGCGGGCGGCCATAAATCAGACAATGCAGCCTTAGCCACAGCGCTTATGTTTGTGGTATAATAAAGATGCTCGGGGCCCCCGTACATCGGGCAAGTCCTGCGCCACCATGAAGAGTCGGGGCTTTAGGCCAAGGCTCTTTGTTTTATTTTGCGTAATTCTTTTGATGATAACGCCGGCACTACTACAATGCCGGGAAGCACCAGGGCACTATTACGATGAACTGCGGCGATGCCTTTTTTCTCGTATACTTCCGCCAGCACTAAATCTCTGGCAATTCCTGGATGTAGCCGGTCATCAAAAAGATGCAGTGTGGCATATGCCACATGGTCTATTGTCTGCAGAAAAAACGAATAACGCGACAGCTTAAATAAGGGATCTTCAATAAGACTTTTTACGCGCGCATCCAATCTTCCTGAGTAGCTGGTAGTAACAATATGAAATGCGCGCATGCGGCGAAGAATCTTAATAATCTCAGCGTCTTCTTGCCCGTCGTTTATCACGATGTACTTCTCATTTTTGAGTGTTTTATCTAATCTGTTAAACAGGTTTTCGTAAGCCAGAGTGCGAGCAGTTTCGGGTGTAATCGAATCGTAGGAAGTCAGCTTCTGGACGGCAACGCTCATGATATCTATTTCTGGCCACTGAGCATAGTTTGCCAAGCAGTATTTGAGCGCACTTTTTCGCAGCTTACTGGTCAAATGTATGTACTGGAGATGTCGCCAAATGCCTGAACCGCTTATTAATTCGTGAGCATGCAATTCATGAGATTTTTTAATGCCATAATTCCGGCGCATGTCTGCCCGGAGGTTCTTAAATCTAACTAAAAGCTTTTCCCAATTGTCTAGGTCCACGATAAGAGCGGACAAAATAAAATGTGAGCTTTTGCGGCGGTTTATGAGCAGCTCTTCTTCAGTAAGCTGGTCGCAGAAGGTTCCTGATTCATCTATATAAACTAACTTCACGTTGGCCAGTGTAGCATCAATTTGTTGCCCTGTGGGAAGTTGGCTTTTTGATTTAATGAAAATTTAATAATTTTTTAAGACGTAACTATAGTAAATTAGCCTGCTCAATCATATACACCACCGGAAACGTAGTATTCTCTTCATTCAGAGAATCAATTGGGTGCCACTGCCAGTCGCTGCCCTCATCGGCGTCAATTTCTGCCTGGACGGTGGTCGGGTCTACCACGGCTTGGTAGGCGTGCCAGTGGTGAATATCGGCGCCGCCCACACAGGAATCGCCATAAATGGGGGCGTCAAAAACGAGCTGGACGTCTGAGGGCTTCAGGCTAATGCCAGTTTCCTCTAGTGTTTCGCGCAGGGCGCATGTTAACGGGTCTTCGCCGGTGTCGCGGTGGCCGGCCGGGATAGTCAACAAAAATGGGAATTTGGTGCGCTGAAAAAGTAGCACGTTGCCCTGCCCGTCCGTTATAAAAACGCCGGCGCCGTCGTGGAGCAAATCGCCATGAGCATCAAACGATTGGACCATTGCCGGGTCCCAGATATAACTTCGCTCAAAGTGCTGGCCGCAGGCTTTGCAGGCATAGGCGGCTTGGCCGCTGGGCAGCGAAATTCTGTGCGGGCCGGGCGCATCGCAACCCCAGCAGTAGGCAGTCTTGACGGTGGGTAATGCTTCTGGAAAGCGAGCGCGATTTACGTAGGCTGTCATCCACCCTATCGTATCACAAGTGCGCTGGCGGTGGGGCGACCAATTTGCGGCTGCCATGTCCACGGCCCGGGAACGCTTAAGGGTTTGTCTAGGTAGTGGCGATTTCCAAACGTCCGCACGGCAGACCCGTCACGCGCCACCAGGCGGGCAGTTTGGCCGGGATCCAAGAAGCAGCCCCAGGTGAGCTGACCAAACTCTTGCAAGATTGCATCGTGCGCCTCATCTGGCGTCACGCCCACAAATCGATGACTCCCCGGCCGCGCATCAAATAACTGCAGGTGCGTCAGGCCATCTGGCGTGGCAAAAATCGCCATGCGGGCCATGCGCCGACGGATAAATGGCGGCATGGTGCCCAGCGACAGGTCGCTGTTAATGGGGTGATCTGCGTAAGACTGCTCGCCCAGTAAAGAGGGCCCCACGCTAATGGCGCCGCGCAGCTCCGTAATGGGCGTTTGGTCTAGGCTGGTAACCTCTATAGCGGTGCCGCGTTTAGCCAGCTTTTTAGGTAAGCGCAGGGTTAAGTCATGGTCAAAGATGTTCATTTTGCCACCGCCGCTGGTGTGGGTCACGATAAAATTGCCGGTGTGTGGATCCAGCGTGCAGCCTGCATCGGCCTGATTGCCTTTTATTTTACTGGTGAATTTGGAGCTTTCTTCTAGCACGCGTACCAGTCCGCGATCTGTCTCTTGGTGGCTAATCCGGGCGTTGCCGCCGCCGTAGACGGTGACCTCATGGTCGTGGTCCGTTAGCAATCCGGCCCAAACCAGCTCTTCCCCGCCCACACTCAGATTACCCAGTGCCTTGGCTACCCGTGCTGACACGGTGTTGTTGCCTCTCAGCTCTAGTAGCTCCCGGTCCACCAGTGGTAATCCGTAAATAAGGTGATTGGCTATAGCGCCGTGCAGCGCTGCCTGTTTGGGCACCTGGCTAGCCACATCTGCCAAAAAGAAAAAGCCGGCGCTGGCGGCCACTCGTTCATGTTTTTCTAATGCTTCGTTGACGCCGGCTGGCTGCGGGCTGACCCGCACGTCCATATCCAAACTTGGCGGTGTGGTGCTGATACGGTAGATATTCGTAAACTGGTCGTCCTCCAGCTCATATGGCCGGGTCGATAGCGTTATGCCAGGGCTAACAGCAATTTGGGCTTCCTCACAGGGGTGATCGATGCGCGTGTTCATAAAGCGGGCCACGGCCGCTGGGTCGTTAAAACGCTGAAACTCCTGAGACATTAGTAGTATTATAACATATTTATGCTAGCGATGATAGGGCAGCCCCTTATGGATGCTGGCCGCCCGGAACAGCGCCTCCGCTAGCACGACCATGGCCAGGTCATGCGGCAAGGTCTGTTTGCCAAAACTGATTTGTTCTTGCACTTTTTCCCGCACTGCTTGCGGCAAGCCATCTGGTCCGCCGATAATAAAACTGATTGGCTGCGCTTGGAATTCTTTGGCTGCCAGCCACTCCGCCAGCTGCGGGCTGGTGTACTGCTTGCCATCAATTTCTAGGGCGATTTTGTGGCCGGGCGCGGCGGCTAGAATGGCGGCCGCATCACTCGCGTATTTGTCTGCCAGATGGGTGACAGTTACGTCGTGTAAACGGCTGAGCCGAGCCATGTACTCTTGAAAACCCAGCTGCGCGTAGGCCAGCTTTGGCTTGCCGATGGTGACGATGTGGATTTTCATGCCTGTAGCACTGCTCGATTATGAATTGTTTGCAGTTTATTGTACGGCTTGCTATGGCCTTGCGCAAAATAGTCGCTGACTGCGCGCGCCACACCCGGCAGCGCCTCGCGCGAGTAATCGTCTATAATCATGATGCCACTCGGCGCTAGCCGCGGCCACACGAGCTGCAAGGAGTCGTAAATTGATTGGTAAAAATCGCCGTCCAGGAACGCAAATGCTACCGGCGATGGCACGTCTTCTGGCGTTAGCTCATGGAACCAACCCTTATGGATGCGCGGCGGCCGTAAGTTGGCGTGTTTAAATTCGTGCAGAAAGTCGCGCTTGGAGACGCTCAGCTCGCCGGCCACAAATGCCGCGCCGACGCCGCTGGCATCCTGTCCCGATTTGGGCGGCAGGCCGGCAAACGAATCGTAGACATGAAACGGCCGCTCTGTTTGGCTGGCGTTGTCCAGCACGCGCCGAATAAACAAGCTCGTGGTGCCGCGGTAGCAGCCAAACTCCACCACTGCCCCCTCTACGCCTGTGGCCAGGACTTTTTCTAGCTGGCTCATAACTACGCTCAGACCGGCAGCGTCAATCTGATCTGAGATTATGGGATACTTTTTGAGGAGGTCTTGGTATGGCATGATTTTATTTTAACTGTTGAGCCGCTTTTTTACCTGTGTAATGTGCTCTGAGGCCGGTGCCAGATTCTCCGGCAGTGTGCTGCGGTTATCGATTATGGTCTGCCGCACCCGAGCGCCAATCTGTTGATGAGTCGATTCTGCGCCGCGTTGCCCCTGTTTGCCACCGCTCAAAGCATCATTCGCGAGCACGTCTTCCGTCTGCGTTATTCGGAATAGATTGGCGGCCAGTTCCGTTGTGTCGGCCCGGTCTAAAAGCTTATCCTTGCCCAGCTTTTTGCGTTTTTCAATCTGACCCAGGCCGAGCCCGCCGTACAGCCCCTTATAGCCGGCATTGTGGAACGCGCCGTAGTTAAAGACGCCATGTTGCTTGGCAGCTGCATTAAGCCGTTTATTGTTATCCACCACCTCCCCGCGCAGCAGTAGTCGTTGTCGATCCGCGTCCAGCTCTTCAAATTGCTCTTGCTTGCGCGTTTGCAGCGCAAAATAGGCCTGCGCGCGGGCAATAGCCGGTTTTCTAGGATCCCCATTTTGAGCCAGAATGTAGCAGCCGTAGCGGCTGATTGCATAGTCTACTTGCTCTCTGTTGAATTCCCCAAAACGATTCCGACTTTTGTAGTGATTACTGACTTTACGAAACACTACTTTTATGTCTATATCGTTTTTTCAGCCGATTGCATTGCGCGGCTCAATGCTGTCTGGAAATTTTGCCAGTTATCGTACTCCAATAGCGGCATCAGCTCCCGAGCCAGCCAGTATTCCTCCCCGTTCTCCCTAGTGCGTTTTATCCCCTCAAAATCTCGTTGGTGCGTGCTAAGTGTTTTGTTCATCCGAGCAACTCCTCCCGTTTAAAATGGTTTTGTTGATTCGGCGCGTGGCACCAGTATAGGCGCTCAGCCCAATACTTGCAACCGGCAGCTCCGCCCAGCTAGTTGTGTAGGCCGGGCTGCGACTGCCGGCCTTGGGCCGCCAGACGTCCGATAGGCTCTCCGCGGCGTAGCGGATGCGGCCGGCGCCAAAGCGATGATTAACCGCATCCACCGCCGCCAGGCGGCGGTGGCCCGCCGCCGCTTGTCGTGTCTGGACGTAGCCCAGCATGTCTGTCTGCAATTGAGCTGCCGGCGATAAATCGTAGAGCAGTACATCGGCTCGGTGCCATAGCTGCTGCGCCGCGGGGTCCGCGGCCAGGCCGGCGGCCAGTTGCTGGCAGATTAGGCCGGGGTCCGCGGTGGGTGTACCCAGCTTGAGCTGATAGGACCAGCGCGGGCTGCCGGGTTTGTGACGGTTGCCCCGCAGGCGCAGGTAGACGCCGCGGGCGGTCAGACCGTCGCGCCGGAGGTCGTAGCAGGCACGGGCGGTCAATGAACTTATAGCAGCCCGGATGGCCAGCGGGTCCGCTGTATCCTTACCAAACATGCGGCCGTGGCTCACAGTTTGCCGGATGCGGCCCGCCTGCTCCAGTGGGAAGCAGCTGACGCCGCTGAGCTCCAGCTGCAGCTGGGCGCCGCGGACGCCGCCCATGAGTTGCCGCGCTTGCCGGGCGGATAGCTGCTTAATGTCTAGCGCAGTTTGCAGCCCCTGGGCGCGCAGCCGCGGCCCCAGCCGCCAGCCAATACCCCAGACATCTTCCAGCGGCGTGGCGGCCAGCTGCGTGTTCACTAGCCACTCTGGCATATCAGCCAAATTAAGCACACCGGCTAGTAGCGGGTCCTTTTTGGCGCGGTGATTGGCAATTTTGCATAAGCCCTTAGTGGGAGCCACGCCAATAGAGACTGGCAGGCCGATTTCTTGCCAAATCCGCCGCCGCAGGCGCACGGCCCAGCGCCGCCAATCCTGCTCCGGCAGCTGGCTTAAATCCAGGAAGGATTCATCTACGGAATAGGCCTCTAGGTGCGGCGTTACCTCTGTTAAAAGGAGCATGAGGCGGCGCGAAATATCGCCGTACAAGGGGAAGTTGCCGGAAAAACTAATCACGCCGTGCTGGCGAAAGAGCTCGCGGTACTTAAAGGCGGGAGCACCCATGGGGATGCCCAGGGCTTTGGCCTCTGTGGAACGGGAGACGGCACAGCCGTCGTTGCTGCTTAAAACTACCACTGGCCGGCCGTTGAGTTCCGGGCGGAACAGCCGCTCGCAGCTGACAAAGAAGTTGTTGCAATCTATGAGGGCAAACATCGTACCACCCCTGTTACCACGCCCCACACCTGCGCCTCCAAAGGCAGCCCAGAACGCAGGTCTAGAATAAATTGATCATCGCACCAGGCCACCACCAGACTGCTGCGGCTGGCCGCTATAGCGCGGTCTACCACGGCTAAGTCGCCGTCTAGGATGCCGTGGGCGGCCGCGGAGGGGCCAGACAGGCGCAGCACGAAGGTACTGGCGGCGGAACGGACGAGCAGCTGGTTGAAGTCTAGCGCAAGTGGGGCTTGGCGCAGGCCAGCGCCGGCGTCCGCGGCTGGGTTTGGAAAACCCCGGTGGACGGCCACTTGGGTGCCTTGGTAGGCGGCAGCAGCTGTGCTGCTGGCCACAAATGCAAGATTGTTATCCATGATGGTGCCATCTCCTAAACCGCCGCCTTAGTGCTAATAAGCGTCCACTGCCCACCTGGGTTTTGGCGCAGACGGAACACGGTTTGGCCGTCTGATACGTCAAACAGGCGGATGAGCTCCTGCCCTTTTTGGACTAGGTACTGCATACTCAGTTCTACAAAGCTGTATTCTTGATCTTGCCAGACCATGCGGCGCGGCCAGCTGGAAAGGCGTGGGCCTTTGGCGCGGGTAAAGCCTAGGGCGGTGATGTCGATTGGTTGGTTAACGGTAACAGAGGTATTCATAGTCTTCAAACTCCTTGTAGGTTATAAAAAAGTCGCTTATACGGTGGTAAGCGGAAACGGATTTTGGGGGTAAGGAGCTTTGACTGGAGGCTTGTCTAACCGTTTCTAGGGGACGAGCTGCGGGGCCAAAACTGGAGTTTGAAAAATATAGTCCAGGCGGAGGAAGTCCCGTGCGGGGCAGCCCACCTGCGGCTTACTTAGTAGTATAGGCCGCTTTAGCATTTTGCCAAGCCGTAGTTTTTACGACATTTTTGCTAGGCTGATTTTTTTAGACTCGACTTTTAGGTAACAAGTTGTTACTGAAGAAGTCGAGTATCTTAGGATGTATTGCTGCGGCGAAAACTAGGCAATGCCGTCTAAAATCTCAACCAGTTCGCGCGGGGTTAGCTCGGCTTTTACCACGTAGCCATCGGCCTGCTTTTCAATATCTGCCCGGACGTCATCGCGCTGTTCTAGGTTGGTGGTGATGATAATCTTGGCGCGCAAATCCGGCTTGTCCGCGCGCAGGCGGCGCAGGATCTCAATGCCGGTAACGTTGGGCACCATCAAATCTAGAAGAATAATGTCAAAGTCGTTAGACATGGCCAGCTCTAGGCCGCGGGCGCCATCGATTTCAACAGTGGTTTGGTAGCCGCCCCGGGCTAAGGCGCGTTCGTATAGTTCCGCAATAAAAATCTCATCCTCTATGCAAAGGACGCGGCGGCCTGGTTGTGATACTGTATTTGAATCCAAGAATTATTTCCTATACATTGAGTGGTTTTTGATCCAGCCGTGGGCGCCACGGACGATGTCCTTATTATCCCCGTTTTTGGCTTCATCGGCAAGGGCGGCGTATGGCACCAGGGTAAAGCCGAAGGTGCTGCCCTCGTTTTCCTTAGATTTGACCCAGATGTGGCCGCCGTGGGCATCCACGATAGTTTTGGCCAAGTACAGGCCCAAGCCGGTACCGCCAATCTGGGCGCGGTTGCGGTGATCGCGGTAAAACTTGGTGAACAAGTTGGGCATAATGCCGGCGCTAATGCCCTGGCCGTGATCTGTAAACGTGGTCTCCACCTGGCCTTCTTGGTTCAAATGGACATCAATCTCTACGGTGGGCGACCCGGCGCTGTACTTAACGGCATTGTCCACCAGGTTGGTGATGACCTCTTGAATGCTCAGCCGATCCGCGGCCACGGTGGGCAAGTCCGGCGCAATCGTGGTTTTGAGCTGGACGCCGCGGACTTTGGCGCGCAGCGCCAGACTGTCAACGGTGCTTTGAAGAATCGTCGGCCACTGCTCCTCTACCAGATGCAGCTCCATCTGATCATCATCTATGCGGGCCACATTTAAGATGTTGTTAACAAAAGCCGTCAGCTGCTGGGCGTTGGCAGCCATTTTTTGCATAAAATCGTCCAGCTGGGGGTCTAATTTGCCCTCCAATTCCTCCTGAAACGCCTCTATGTAGCCGCGCAGCATGGTCAGCGGCGTGCGCAGTTCATGGACACTCAGGGCTATAAAGCTCACCGCCTGCTCGTCCTGCGAGTACTGCTTGGTGTGATCAAACAGCACCAGCATAGTGGCCTGCTGGTTGGGATTATCTTTGTTGTAGTAGGCGGCCAGGTCAAACAGGCGCGTAGGATGGTTGTCCAGCACATTCAGGCGCACGCGCTCCCAGCTGTGGCTCGCGGTGGCGGCATTGGCCTTACTCTCTTTGAGCCAGGCGTCCAACGTGTCCTTATTGGGAAAGGCCATGTCCAGCACCATGTAGACGTTTTTCCCCGCCAGCGTGTCAATTTTCTGACCGATGTAATCCGCTGCCGCCTGGTTGGCAAATTTAATGGTTTCCGATTCGTCCAAGACGAATAGGGGCAATGGCAAGTGAGTGGGGATAAAACCTGGCTCGCTGCTAGGCGCTGGTGCTGCCGTATCGTGCTGGGCGGCCATGCTGGCTAGCTGATAAATCTGATTAACCAAGTTCCCTATCATCTCCTGTCCTAGCTTGAGCTGGTCAATCCTGGGTGCGGCCAAATCGTGCTGACCAGGGCTTAGATGTACAACGGCCTGCCAGACAGCCCCCAGCGGCTGGAGCACCCAATGCGTGGTAGTGGCACTGAGGATAGCAATTAAAAGCAGCGCAATGCCCCCGGCAACACCGAGCGCGATGGCCGGGCTCAGTTGAGTAAAAGTCAGGACTAGATACGCCGTTGTCCCGGAAACGATTGTAATAATCGCCATGGTAATGAATAGATTGCGGTAGACTTTCTTGCGGAGGGCGTCAAAATAATCCATTATTTGAAGCTTATGTTGCCGGGACTGGTCACGGCGCTAATCCAGGTTTGGCCGGCCTCTAGAAGGAGCGGTTTGCCATCGGCTGTGGTAAAAGTGAGCTGCGCCGCCTGGTTGGCCTTAGTCCAGTTGCCAACAGTCACGGTGCCATCCTGGAAGACGTAAGCCGTGCCGGTGCCGATGGTGTTGTAGTTGCTGTACGGAACTCCTTGCGATGTAACTCCGCCAGGCGTTATAGGTACCACCATGGCGACTACCACGCGCGGGGCTAGCTGCTGGTTGGTGTTGGCGTCGATATGGGCGGCGCCGGCCTGCGAACGCTTGTAGGTCTTGCTGGCTTGGTCGTAGTCGTAGCGCGGGTTGTAGGTAAAGCCGCTGAGGTTAAAGTCGATACCGGTGGCCGGTTTGAGCGTTTCCGTAGTCTTGGGGGGATTAGCGGCCACGCGCGTAAAGCCGCTGAATGCGCTCTTGTAGCCCTTGCCAATGCCGGCGCCAGCCAAGCTAGCTACATTGGCGTAGACATTATGCGGCTGGGCTCGAGTGTTCACGCGCTGAAACACACCGGCGTTATAATATTGATCCAAGTCCTGTGCGCCGCTATTTTTTATGAGTGCCAATGCGTCCGGACTGCCGCCCACGTGGGCGTAAATCGCCTGGAAACCCAGCGCCCACTGCACATAATAGGGTCGCGCGGACCGAATGGGCCCAATGCTTTCTGGTTGTTGATCCTGGAACAGTGCCAAAAAGCGAGTGATGCCGCCTTCTGCTACCGCTTCAAAGACCACGCCGGCCTGGCTCAGGCCGGACTGCGGCCGCGCCTCTAGACTGTTCTCTATCATGGCGCCCACCACAGGACGCTCATTGATAGCCGGCTCAACTTGCGCCCCGGTGAGCGTGGATGGCACAGTGGTTGGCTTGGGCGGTGTTTTCTTGACGGGCTTGGTTACGGCCACTTGTTTGACGGGCTTATCGGGTTTGAGCATGACATAGCTAGTCACACCGGCCACGGCAATCAGCAGTACGCCAACAATGGCGATTATCTCTGTTCTGGTGGGCGGCCACGGAATATTGAACCAGTGATGGCCGCTGCCGTGCGGCTTCTCTGCCGGTACATTAAATCCCTGAAAGGCGACTGGCTCGACTGGTGCGGCCACGGGTGGCATCACAGGCTCCCTAGCAGCTATCTGCTCAGGGGTTTCAAAAATTGGCTCCGGTGTTGGTTTTATCACTTCGGGGGCAGGCTGCGGCGCCGGCGTTGGCCGAATGTCATCGTTCATGGGTTAAATTATATCATGCTTATGGTTGGTGCGGCCGGTTTTTGTATACCCAAAAAACTTTATAGATCATGCTCTATATTATCGATCATAATCTATATATTACAGAGACGACAGCTGATTTTGCAGCCGCCCCAGGCTAACTTCTTTACCCAAAACCGCCAGTGTCTCTGCTAACCCCGGGCTAGCTGGCGCCTGCGTAGTGGCGATTCTAATGAGGCTGAACAGCACGGCCGGCTTCTGGCCGGATTTTTCTAGGAGCCCATTCAAGCGTTCTTGTAGGTCTGCGGCGGTGAAGTCACTTTCATTTAGCGTGGCCTGCGTTTGCTGAAGCAGCGTGCGCAGTTCTTCCGTGGACAGTTTTTTGAGTTGTTTGTGGCTGCTGATGAGCTCCGGGTTAACCGGCAAATCTTTGAAAAAGAATAGAGTAAGCTCAGGTAATTCCTCCAGATATTTCAGGCGTTCCTGGACCAGCGCCAACACGGCGCGGCGGTAATCCTCTGGGTAGTTCGCCGCCTCTGGCGGCCAGTAATCTTGACAGAGGGTGTATAAAGCATCAAGGCCAAGGGCGCGGATAAAGGTGCCGTTCATCCACAGCAAACGACGTTCATCAAAGCGGGCGCCGGCGCGCTGAACTTTGGCTAGGCTGAACTTTTCAATCAGTTCTGGCATGGTAAAAATTTCTTGCTCCGTGCCGTCGTTCCAGCCCATGCTGGCAATGAAGTTTACCAGCGCCTCTGGTAGGTAGCCATCGCGGATGTAGTCCAGGACGTCTTTGGCGCCATCGCGCTTGGACAGTTTTTTGTTGCCATCGGGGCCTAAGATGTGCGGCATGGTGGCCAAAATTGGCCGCTCTAGCCCCAACGCTTCATATAAATTTAAGAAGTTGGGCGTGCTAGAAATAAACTCTTGGCCGCGGATAACGTGGCTGATTTTCATGTCCGCGTCATCGCAGATGTGGGCAAAATTGTAGGTTGGGTAGCCATCCGATTTCATTACAATAAAATCATCAATCGCCTCGGCACCGGCGTGCAGCTGGCCCATAACGGCATCTTCCCATTCATAGGCCTGCGGTTCCGATTTAAAACGCAGCGGCGTGGAACCATCCCACTCTGGCGGACTTTCCGGCCGATGATTGCGGTACAAAAATGGCTTTTTAGCTTGTTGGGCATCTTCGCGGAATTGCTGGACTTCTTCTGCGCTGTACGGATCGGCGTAGGCGCGGCCAGCATCAATCAGCTCTTGGGCCCACTCGCGGTAGCGCGGCAACCTTTCAGATTGCAAATAAGGACCGTAGGGACCACCGATGTCCGGGCCTTCATCGTACGTTAAGCCCAGCGCGTACAGCGAGTCCATAATGTGCTGCCCCGCCCCTTCAACCTCGCGCTTTTTGTCCGTGTCTTCCAGACGAAGCACAAACTTGCCGCCAGCTTGCCGCGCCACCAAATAGGCAAACAGCGCGGTGCGGATGCCGCCCACGTGCAGATAGCCGGTGGGGCTGGGCGCAAATCTTGTCCGAGTAGTCATTTAGTCAATTATAACAGATTACAGCGTTGAGGCGATTTTCTGAATCTCGGTGGTAGTCAACGTGCCGCCGCCCAAAATCTGGTACAAAATGCCGCCGCTGACCCAGGCCGCCTGGTTTTGGCCATAGACGTAGACGGTGCGTCCGCCGGCGGAAATGGTGCTGATGGCGCTATCGCCGTTGGCGAGCTGGAGTGTGTCACGGAGGCTCAGGCTGTCCCAGTTAGACTGTTTTTGGATAATACTGAATCGTCTGCCCTGACCGTTGGCGGCACTCATTTCTTCATAGATGAGGTTAACGACACCGGGCTTGCCATCGATGTCATTCAGTGTAAAACCAGTTGGCACATAGTCCGGCATGACAGCACTAAAACCAGCTTTCTGGCTAGCCATCTGGAGTTTGACTCCCTGACTACTGCGGTAACCCCAAACACCTAAAAGGACGATTATCAGGCCAGCAGCAACCACTACAATACCCATGCGTTCTTTTAACTTTTGGGCAGCGCGGTGTCTTCTTTTGGGCGGCAGTGGTGGTGCGGGCTGCTCGTGAGAGGTAGCGCGGGCCAGAGCCTGCTCAAAAATGTCTACGGTAGTGCGCTGCACTTCTGAGACAGTGTTGGTTAAAAAGTTGGACTGTAAATTGACGGGCTGCTGCAGGGCGTCCACTGTCTTTTGGACGGCAGCCGGCACGGTGTTACGGGCAAAGTGGGCCACGCGCGGGCTGAGGCCGGTTTGGCTGGCGCGCGCTTGACGCTCCGGTTTTACGCGGGTTAATGAGGCCTTTGGTGCCACAGTGGGCGTCACGCGGACGGTCGATTTTACAGGGGTCAGAGCCGGCTGTTTGCGCACTTGCTTTTTGGCGGACGGCGCCGGTTTTTTAACGGCGCGGCGCATCAGCGTGCGGGAGGTGCCGGGCTTGTGGCGGACGCCATCAATTGAGCCGCGGCGCACGGGCTGCTCGGGAGTTTTAGAATCGACTGTGTTTTTCTTCGCCACCACAAAATTGCTTATGTTTACATTAATAGTAGCGCCTCTTGAAGTCTACTGCAAGTGGCGTCATACTACCTAGCAGCCATGGACTTCCTTGACCCCAAGAAACAGCGCAAAAACACAATTACCCTTTATGCGGGGTATGTACTGATGGGTATCGCCATTTTGTTTAGTACTGTTGTGCTCATTTATCAAGCTAACGGCTTTGGCGTGGATAAAAAGGGGCAACTGGTGCAGAATGGTCTCGTTTTTTATTCCAGCCAACCCAACCCGGCTAGCATATATATAAATAATGTTAAGCAGTCGCAGCAGACCAACAGCCGTTTGAGCATTGCAGCGGGCCAGTATGCGGTGCGTCTGGTTCGTAACGGTTATCTGGATTGGCAGCACACTCTGTCCGTACAAGGTGGCGATGTGCAGCATTACGATTATCCATTCTTGATCCCCAAAACGTTGACACCTAAAGCGTATGGTACGGCATATGCAGATGCGCCCTCGCTCATGTCACAAAGCCGCGACAAACGTTGGCTTTTAGTGCAGCCCAGCCCAGAATCATCTACTTTTGAAGTCTACGATTTAAAGAATCCTACCGTGCCACCACAGTCGTTTGTAGTGCCAACAGAGGTGATTGCCGCCGGCGCGGCGGTTTGGAAGCTCGTTCAGTGGGCGGATGACAATCAGCATGTCGTGTTGTCGCGCACGGAAGGTGGCAATGTCGTCTATCTTTTGCTGAATCGAGCCGATGTGCAGCAGTCAAAAAACCTAACCACCACATTTAACATACCAACTGGCACCATTTTGTCGCTTAATAACAACAAGTACGACCAGTACTACCTGCATAATCCGGCCACTGGTGAACTATCAACTATCAGCTTGGCTGCGCCGCAGCCCACCGTTATTGTCAAAAATGTGCAGGCTTTCAAAACCTATGGTACGAGCACGGTGATGTATGTCACTAGCACCGATGCTCCGGCGGGTAAAGTCGCCGTTAACCTGCTAGCTGGCGGCCGAACATTCTTTTTACGCAACCTAACCGCAAATAGCACCTACCTGTTAGATATGGCCGGCTACGATGGCGCGCCGTACGTTGTAGTGGGCTGCCTAGCTGATAACAGCGTCTACATCTATAAAAATCCTGAGAGTCAACTCCGTGGTGGTGCCAAGCTAGCGGTGGCGAGCCGTGCTATTCGCCTTGCCAGTCCGCGGCATATGGCTTTCTCGCCCACCGCTCAGTATATTATGGTTCAAGGCGGCACGAACGTAGCAATTTACGACATTTTCTTGCAGCGACTGCACATTTACAAAGAGTCTACTCCGATGGACGCGCCACAGACGCACGCCGTCTGGATGGACGGCAATCGACTGGTGTATGTCAGCAATGGCAAATTACGGATGCATGACTTTGACCAAGCCAATCAGCATGAAATCGTAGCTGCCTTGCCAGATTATTTGCCCGCTTTCAGCCCTGATTATCACTATGTTTACACTCTTGCGCCAGCTGCAAGCGGCGCGCAGTTAACCCAAACGCCACTCTTAATACCAGCAGACCTGTAGCGCCTGTAGACGCTAAAAGCCTAGCTTGGCGCTGCGTCGTTTTATTTTGCGCCTGACTACCACGGTGGTGGCTAATGAGACGATAATAGCGCTGATAATCCAAGCGTCGCTATGTGTAAAGCGATACCATAATGTCTTACTATTGCTTGCCAGCTGAGGGGGTGCTTGAGAGTCTGTGGTGCCAGTCGAGGCCGCTACGGGCGCGGCAGCAGCATTGCCATCAAGGCTTGGGCTGACCTGATCGCCCACGATGATTAATCGCCGCAGGCTAGTTCCCGGAGGGTCGCACGTAATGAGTGTGGCTGTGGCCTGATGCCCTTCAATTGGCAGGAGCACCCCAACCTCCGACGGGTCAACCACTCGTTTTGAGAAAACCTTATAGACATATACTTTGCCATATTTTGTCAGGTAAAATGTGTCGCCGGGTTGCAGCATGTGCAGAAGAACAAAAGCAAACTTGTACTGCCCTTTATTGAAAATGTTATTAGACGAGTGGCCATATATTGCGGTGTTGCCGTTTTGGCCGGGCGATGATGTGGTTGGATAATGCACTGCCCCTTGATCTAAAAAGGTTTCTATGGCGGCTTCTGACGAGTCTGGCTGGTAGATAACTGGAATCTCCAGGTTAATCTTGGGAATAATCACTTGGGGGGTGCTCGTTGCGGCCACATCTTCCGTGCCTACAATGAGGGGCGTGTTGGTTATCTTGCGCGAGGGCTGGATAAAAGGCGCAATAATGCGTTCGTTAAAGAAACTAAACAGCAGAATTATGGTGGCCAGCGTCCCCATACTCAAGCCAAAAATAATCGATTGGAACTGCTGGTTCTTGGTAATCTTTTTGGCCTTTTTGGTGTACGTTTGAATCTGTTCGTCAATCTTTGACTTTGGAAGATTTTGCGATTCCTGCAACACTTTAACGGCCTTGCTGCGCCGATCCTTTCCCGATGTTACCTGATTACGCAGCTCTACTAATTTTTCTGCTTGCGCTTCTGGCGCTGGCTTTTGGTTGGCATTGCTGGCATAAAATTCCTTCCAGACCTCGTTCTTTTCTTTATCGGAAAGAGCTTGGTAGTAGTTATGCCACTCAACTTGAATCTCGGCCATACTTTTACCAGAATGGTTAAGCTGATACATGACTTTTTGATGCTTAGACTCCGGCTGTGCTGAACTGGCTTGCACGGCCGTTTTTTTGGGAGCAATTGTCTGCACCCCTGTCTCTGCCGCATACAGCTTGAGTAGCTTATTACGAATCATGTCAACTTCCGGCGCATCTTTGGGCTTGCCAAGCTGATTATGAATTGGCTGAAGCTTCTTTATTTTTCCATGCATAAGATAGCCACCATCCGGTCTTTGGACTGGGGCATACGGGTCGTAGTCTGGCGTATCAGATGGGTTCATGGCTACTGCCTACCAGTATAGTACAAGGGTAGCAACTTGCGCTAAGTTTTTATGCTTATCTGACGTAAAAAAGCTCCAGCCAGGCTGAAGCTTTTTAATTGGTACCGCGGACTGGACTTGAACCAGCACGGGCTAATGCCCAAGAGATTTTGAGTCTCTCATGTCTACCATTCCATCACCGCGGCGTGGTGAGTGTAACAGGTGTAAGTATATCAAAAATCCTTGTAACACGTAAGGCCCGCTGCCTTCAGGTATACTAATGATATGCCGCCCAAGGAATATGCGATTCAGCATCAGTACCAAACCTCGAGCACAAACTGTAGCCCAACGGCGTTATCGATGCTATTGAGCTACTATGGTTCAGCTCCCTCTCCTGATGAGATTGGGCAAATTGTGCCCCAGTGCACCGATGAGACGGGCAAGAAAATCGGCACCATAAACCAGCAGCTGGCAACGTGGTGCGTGGGCGAGGGTTACACGGTGGAGCTAATTACGTTTGATTGCCAAGTTATTGACCAATCATGGTCAGGCCTGGCTGCACCTGCCGTACGCGCCAAGTTGGAACTGAGAAAAAACGGCTGGGTTGTGCCATCGCTTGGCAAAAATTGGACCAAAGAATACGCAGCGGCCTACCTTGATTTCCTGGGTGCCGGCGGCAAACTTTCCATACAGCCCGTCGTAACTGCCAAGCTCTTATACGATCTGCTTGAAAAAGGCCCCTTTTTGCCATGCGTCAGCTACTGCACTTTGTACGGCGCGGCAAAATCTATCTTCGTTAATTCACAAAAATCCCAACCCGATGATATCAATGGCAAGACTACGACGCACTCAATTGTGGTCTACGGCCATGACAAAAACGGTAACTTTTTAATTGCCGACCCCTATGAACGCCCCGGACTGCACAGTATTGAGCCGGACAGGTTGCTTGCCGCCATTAGTACAGCGCAGATTGAGTGCGACAATTTATTGTTCCAGATCTCAAAACCTGCCGCTTAATCTGTTACTAAACTAGTTGTCAGCGCTTGAAACGCTTGGCCGGGGTTCTGCAGCCACCAGACGCCGGCGCTGGCCGCGGCGGCTAATCGCCAGGGGGCGTGATCTGCTTGGTCTGCTTGAGTACTGCTCACTTGCCCACCAGCGGCTACAAAAATTTGGCCGAGGTGCTGAGTTATGACATAAAACGGATACTGCTCCGTTAAGGCACGCAAGCAATCCGTGAGTTTTTGCAGCGTAATTTCAAAGGTGAAGGCCATAGGAAAATGCATGTTGGTAGCCAATTTCTGCAGCTGGCTGTAGCTGAGCACGAGCAGCGTGTCTGGCCGCTGCTGCACCATGGCTGGCAGCGCGGTGATATATTCGATACTGTCCCGCGTGAGCGTAACCTGCCCTCTGTGTTTTTCCAGGAACTTCTCCAGTAAAATGGCAGTTTCTGAGTTACGGCCAATATCGCCAGCAATGAGTGTGCCGTCCGACCACTGCGCCATGGCCAGTAGCTCATACAGTGCTCTAACGCTAAAGCTGCCGCTGGGCGTGCTTGGTGCATATTCTCCATCTTCTAGCGTTTTACCCACGGTTTTGCGGAGCGCGTCTGGCAGGAGGACTTTGACCGTGCCAGCGCCAGCTTTTTGGGCTAGCATGTAGGCTTGGGCGGGCGCCAGGGCTGCTTGGGCATTGCCGCCGACAATCAGCAGCTTTCCAGCATGGAACTTATTTTCTGGCCGTGACCATAGCAAATCCGGGAATAAGGGTTTGGCTTTGGTTTGCTTTTGGTGGGTCATGTTGGGAGTACTACCTTTTCCAGCTTCTGCAGGCGTACACCCAATTGATGCGTTTCAAACTGCATCAGCCGCCGTTCTTCCGCTTCATGCGTAAATGTGAACTTTATTTCTTCTCTAAAACTATCTTTGGCCTGCTGGATTGCTTCTAATAAATCAGATTTTTGGGCTTCCATGAACGCGTAAATTTCTAGCGTCTGGCCATGGGCTTCACTCCTGAGCTCATACCCAAGATTTTGTACCTTACCCTCCAAGGCCTTAACGTCCAGCTTTACATCTACAATTTCCTTGTGCAAACGTTCCTCTACGGAGACAATTTGGGCACCTAATGTTTTGCGTTGTCGAATAATTTCTGACCTGAGACTCTTGTCTTGATCTGCGATCTTTGCTTCTAACGAAACACTTTGATCTTTGATCTTAGCTTCCAAACTTTCACCCTGCTCTGCAATCTTTGCTTCCAAGCGTTCGCCTTGGGCATCAACCTTTGTATCCAGGGCAGCGATTTTTGCCTCAAGCATAACACCTTGCTCTGCAATTTTTGCCTCTAAACGTTCACCTTGGGTGTCAATCTTGGCGTCCAAGGCAGCGATTTTAGCTTCTAGATTTGCGCCCTGCGCATCCACTTTTGCATCAAGATCTACAAATTTTGTTTGTAGTCTCAGAATGGCCTGCATTAAATCGGAATTGGTGGGCTGCATCTGAGTCGTCATGAGTCTCATTGTAGACGCGGTCAAAATGCTGTCAACACCCCTGTTAAAAAAGTTAATAATTATTTAATATTTGCTCTGCAATAACAGATTGAGCACAAAAAAATCGTGCGGCGCGTATTATTTACAGCGTTGTTATTTTGGTGGCAAATCAAGTGTGACGCTAACCGGGCAGTGGTCCGACCCCATAACAGAAGCGTGAATAGATGCATCCGTAATGTATGGCTTCAGAGATGCGGAGGCTAAGAAATAATCAATCCGCCAGCCAACGTTGCGCTCGCGCGAGCGGGCAAAATGGGACCACCAAGTGTAGTGGCCGTTGCCTTCTTTAAAGAGGCGCAGGGTATCAGTGAAACCGGCATCTACAAAGGCTTGAAAGCCATCTCGTTCCTCAGATGTAAAACCTTTTTTGCCGCGGTTTGGTTTAGGGTTGGCTAGGTCGTCTTCCGTGTGCGCTACGTTCAAATCGCCGCAGAACAGAACGGGCTTGCCGGTGGCTTCTAGCTGCTTGGCGTAGGCCAAGAACGCTGGGTCCCAGTGTTTGTGTCTCAGTGGGATGCGGCTTAAATCGTCTTTGGCGTTGGGCGTGTAGACGGTTAGCAGCCAAAACTGCGGGAATTCGGCAGCTAGGACGCGGCCCTCAGTATTGGGATCGCCGTAGGTGTCACCTGTTATGTCGTACTGTTTAATTAAATCTTCAGGAAAACCGTTTATAACTTGCAGCGGTGGAATTTTGGAAAAGAGAGCGACGCCGCTGTAGCCGGGGCGTTCGGCAGGGTACCAAAACTGCTCGTAACCCGGCAGCTCTAGGCCGGCCTGTTCTGGAGTGCCTTTGGTTTCTTGGATGCAGAGGATATCAGGTTTTTCAGTGTCGATAAATGGCTGCCACAGACCTTTGCGCATCACAGCGCGGATGCCGTTAACGTTCCAGGAATAAATCTTCATGAGGTTATCATACAGCAGCCTTTGCGGTCGTCCTAGTCAATGCAAGTCGTGCATGTGCGTTTTGTGTGTATTTTTAGCACATAAAACGCACATACTCCCGATAGCGAGGGTGTGGTACACTGAAACAGATGTATAAACGTGTTTTACTCAAACTTTCTGGTGAGCAACTGGCCGGCAAATTCGACAGCGGCGTTGACACTGAACTTATGGCCTGGCTGGCCGGTCAAATCAAGCCCGTCGTAGCTCAAGGCACAGAGGTCGTTATTATGGTGGGCGGCGGCAACTACGCCCGCGGCGCGCAGCTGGCCGGGCATGGGATTGGCCGCGTAACGGCTGATAATATCGGCATGCTGGCTACTATTATGAATGCAGTGGCTTTAAGTGATGTATTCAACGCCCACGGCGTTACCGCGCGGGCACTGAGTATTGTGCGGGCTGAGCAAATTGCCGATTACTTCACGCATCGCCGGGCTCTGGGCGACCTAACCAAAGGCCACGTGGTCATTGCAGCCGGCGGCACCGGTCGGCCCTACGTTACCACTGATACAGCAGCCCTCTCATTTGCACTGGAACTGGAATGCCAGGTAGTCTTTAAGGCTACCAAAGTGGATGGTGTATACGACAAAGACCCCGCCAAGCATGCCGATGCAGTGCTGCGCCCAGAAATATCGTTTGACGATGCGGTGGCAGACAGCGCCATCCGCGTCATGGACAAAGCTGCACTTGGCCTGGCCGCAGAATACAAACTACCGGTGCTGGTCTTTAACGCCATGCAGGACGGCGCCATTGCGCGGGCTTGCCAGGGTGAAGCCATCGGCACCAGAATCGGCTGATCTATGGGCGAAATCATACAGCACCTACTAGAAACATTTACTGGACCCGTGCTGTATCTGATTATTTTTGGGGCGCTGCTGGCGGAAAGCACCGTCATTTTGGGCTTCTTGGCGCCCGGCATTAGCGCACTGGTATTTGGTGCTTTCGTGGCTGGTACGGGCCATTTATCGCCTAGCCTTGTTTGGCTGGCTGGCTTCTTGGCAGTCATCGTTGGTGATAATGCAGGCTATGTCCTGGGTAGATACGCCAAACGTTCACCCCGCATTCAAGCTTGGCTCAAAAAGGCTGGTATTAAAGAATCTGATCCACCACCGCGAGCAAAGTACTTGGTTTTTTATCAGTTCTTAGTTGTGACACGTGCGCCCATGCCAATATTTTTAGGGCTTAAAAAAATGCCATTTGGCAAGTGGATTGTGCTTAATATTGTTGCCTCATTTATGTTTGTCAGCGCATTTTTTGCCGCGGGATATATAGGCGGCCGCGTTATTGGTAGCCTCGATAAAACACAGCATTTTGTAAAACTGCTGGAGCGCGGCTTGATTATCTTTGGCCTAGCAATTATGGTTGGCTTTACGATTCGCTGGTTTTTGCAGCGTCGGCGTCAGCAGCAGCTGTCCGATCAAGAATCGACACATCAAAAGAACTAATATCAAACACAATGCCAGCCACGGTGATGTCCTTGCCTTTGCGGCCCACAATTTTGCCGCGGTCATAAAACGTGCGGTAGCTGCCGTCCAGGTATTGGATGCGGTAGGATGTTTCGTAAAACGTCGATTTGCCGTCGATGTGGTCCTGCATGGCCTGCATCATCGGCTTAAAATCGTCTGGGTGTACCAGTGTTGTAAAGTCCGTATAGTGCTTAAAATCGTTGGCCTTGCGGCCGAGCATTTTAGTTTTGTTGGGGCTAAAGAAAACGACGCCTAAGGGCAGCTCCATGACCCACCAAGCAATACCGGCGGCCTCCGACGCTTCTTCAAACATACCGAGTTCATTCCCAAGGCCGTACATCATTAGGCGTAGTGTAGCACAGGTGCTTTGCGACGCCGCTATCTTTTTTATGACTCTGAAAATGTCGGTACGATGGACGGACGATGGGCGCACGCTGGGCGTACGTTTTGAGAGTGTGTGCGGAGAGACAGGGATAGCGCCCGCTCCTAACGGCGCGGGCTTCTCCTTGCGCTGCTCGCTAAAAACAAGCTAGCTTGTTTTTAGCTGCGCTGCTCATGCGCCGAACCTTTGGTTCAGTATCCCTGTCACAGCAAGAATAAAAGGTGTATCGTTGATACACCTTTTATTCTTGGCGGAGAGACAGGGATTCGAACCCTGGGTGACGTTGCCGCCACACACGCGTTCCAGGCGTGCCCCTTCAACCACTCGGGCACCTCTCCTCGGCCGTTTCCTAGCATATTATACCCTATTCAAAGGTGCATGTCGGGCATGTACCAATCGTGTGCGAAAAAAGCACATAAAACGCACACGTGCGACATAGTAAAAGCTGGAAGAGTAAAATTTACGCTTGTAAAATGAGAAAAACAGAGGTAAAATGCCTAGCAAGAATGGCCCTGATTGAACTCAAAGACGTCAGCAAACTGTACGGCTTCGGCGATGCTACTACCCTAGCATTAGACGAGGTCTCTGTCAGCATCGAAAAAGGCGAATTTATTGCCATTATGGGCGCCAGCGGCTGCGGCAAATCCACACTTATGAACGTCATGGGCCTCCTGGACAAGCCCACCAACGGCACGTATACGCTCAGCGGCAAACGGGTGGATCGTCTCCGGCCCAACCGCGCGGCTAAACTGCGCCGGGACACGCTGGGCTTCATTTTCCAGAATTTTAACCTGTTGCCCAAACTCACGGTTATAGAAAACGTGGCCCTGCCGCTTAGCTACACCAACATGTCGGCCACCAAGCGGCTCAAGACGGCCAGCACCATGCTGGAGCGCGTGGGCATGCGCACCCGCGAGTATTTTTTGCCCAGCCAGCTCAGTGGCGGTCAGATTCAGTGCGCAGCGATTGCGCGGGCACTGGTGAATAACCCATCGGTTGTTCTGGCGGATGAGCCCACTGGCAACCTCGATAGCAACGGCAGCCGGCTAGTCATGGAGCTTTTGAGCGAGTTACATAAAGTCGGCAACACGATTATTTTTGTTACCCACAACCCGGAGTTGACGCGCTATGCAACGCGCGTGATTTACATGCACGATGGCCAAATTATCCAGGACGAAAAAACAGAACTTGGCCAGGTAGCTAAGACTGCTAAGGCGCAGCTCTATAGCCGCGGTCGCCAAACAGAAGACGATGATATGGCCGGGGTCTCCACTCTTATGAAAGCCTTTCCCACAGAGCAAGTAGACAAAATGCCTGCTAAAAAACGGAAACGGAGCAAGAAAAAATGAGAGCCTTTAGCAACGTTAACTCAGCACTGAAGATTATGCGTACCAGCCGCACGCGCAGCTTGTTTACAATGCTGGGCGTTATCATTGCCGTGGCTGCCGTTACTACCGTGGTCAGTCTGGGCGATGGCGTTAAGCAAACCATTCTGCAACAGGCCAATAAATCGGCTAAAAACGTACTGACTATTCGGCCAGCTAGCCTGTCTGACGCCTCTAATGGGCTAGATAAATTGGGCGGCGGCGGATCGATCGGCACCTTAACGCCAGAAGATATTAAAACGGCTGCTAACAGCAAACACATCGTAGGGGTGGCCGGTATGAGCGTGGCGTCACATAGCTCGGAGGGTGATTACACCTACAAAGGCCCCGTTATTTCTGTGGATGGCAATCTACCAGCCGTGGTTAATTACTCGGTTGCCTATGGTGCTTTTTTTGCCGATTCTGATGCGGCCAACAATGTAGTCGTGCTGGGTAGCAAGGCGGCGGCGGAGCTGTATAATGCCAACGTTCCACTGGGCCACGGTCTGGTGATTAATGGCCAGGAATTCATTGTCAGCGGCATTTTAAACCCCGTGCCGGTAGCGCCGCTGAGTGGCGGTTTTGACGCCAACAGCAGCCTCTTTATTCCCAAAAGTACCGCCGCGAGTGTGGCGCCAGGCGGCACAGTGCTCTATCAAATTTTAGCCAAAGTGGACAATGGGAAAAATGTCGATACCGCCGCCAAAACGATGCGGGCCAGTTTTGCCAAGCAGCACGGCGGCCAGGATATGATAAAAGTCTTAACCCCTTCTGAGCTGGCTAATTCTCAGACGCTCACGTTGGGTCTGCTGGCCAAGCTGACAGTGGCGGCGGCAGCGATTACGCTGCTCGTCAGCGGCATTGGCATTATGAACGTTATGCTGGTGTCCGTTAGCGAGCGTATGCACGAAATTGGCATTCGAAAAGCCGTGGGCGCGACTAATCGGCAGATTTTGGGCCAGTTTGTCACGGAAGCCACCATGCTCAGTATTATTGGCAGCATCATTGGCGTGGTGGTAGCCGGTTTTGCCTGCTTCCTTTTGAATGTATTTACCGATTTGCACCCGCACTTTAACTGGACGGCGGCCGCTTACAGCTGCCTGGCAGCGCTTGGCTTAGGTTTATTTTTTGGCGTTATTCCTGCAGTACGAGCAGCCCGCAAAGATCCAATCGCAGCCCTACGAAGCCAGTAGCGCCCAGATAGCGGCCACACCTGCGACCAACATAACTGCAAAAGTTAACCAGCCAATTATTGTCGCCGCGCGGTGGTTGTGCCAGCGGCCCATTATCGCCTTATCTGAACCCATTTTAACAATGAAAAATAGTACAATTGGCGCCACAAGTCCGTTGCCAACGGCCGAGTAGATCAGGGCCTTAATGGGGTCTAGGCCAATAAAATTGAGGCCCAAACCAACGAGCATAGAGATGATAATGACGCCGTAAAAAGCATAGGCCTGCCGCAGCGGTTGGTGGAGGCCGCTTTTCCACTTAAGTGCTTCCGCGATAGCGTAGCTAGAAGAACCGGCAAGTACGGGGATGGCCAACATACCGGTGCCCACAATGCCAATGGTAAACAGCAGATAGGTGGTTTCGCCGGCAAAGGGCCTGAGCGCTTCGGCCGCCTGCGCGGCGCTGGTTATGTTGGTAATGCCATTGGCGTGCAGCACTCCGCCGCAGGCCGCCACAATGAAGAAAAACGATAGGTTGCTCAGGAACATGCCACTCCAGATATCTATGCGCATGCGCTTCATGGCATCGGGCTGGGTGGCAACACGGCGTTGCTGTAGCGTAACCTTCCCCTCTTGAATCTGCTCCTCGACCTCTTGCGATGTCTGCCAGAAAAACAAGTACGGCGATATTGTGGTGCCCAATATTGCGCAGATAAGCAGAATCGACTCTTTCGTAAAGGTGATGTGCGGCGTGACGGTGCTGCGCAGAATATCGCCCCAGTCTAAGTGGGCCAACAGCGCGGACACAACGTAGCTCAAGAGCACTAACGCCAGCCATTTCAAATATTTAGCATACTTAGCATATGGGGTAAAAATTTGCAGGAGCAGGCTCAAAACAGCAAAGCCAACAACCAGAGACCAAAATGGTACGGTGGGTGCTAATAGCTGCACGGCTTTGGCGATGGCGCCTAGATCGGCACCTATGTTAAAAGTATTGGCGGCAAATAGCAGTAATGTAACAGCTTTTAGGATACGTCCAGAAAAATGGAGCCGAATGTTGCCGGCCAGTCCTCTGCCCGTGACCATACCAATGCGGGCGCACATTTCTTGGACGACGGCCATGAGCGGGAATGTGATAGGTGCGAGCCACAGGTAGCTGTAGCCATACTGAGCACCAGTTTGACTGTAGGTGGTGACACCGGAGGGGTCATCATCGGCGGCACCAGTAGTGAGGCCTGGGCCCAGCGCATGCCAGTAATCCTTGGTCTTCTTAACTACATCTACTCCGCCGGGAATACGGTCGTTAACAGCGCTAGCTGTGGCGCCAGTGACGGTAATTGTTTTATCTAACAGAACTGCTGGGGCTTCAACGGCTATCTGCGTCAGGTTTTTCTGTTTTTTCATACTGCTTATGGCAATTGTAACACACTACTGCAAGCAGCGACCGGTTGCAGCACCGGTTTTGTTAGCGCTAGAAATCAAGGCTTGCTTGACGGCTGCGGCTGTTAAGGCGTAGCCGACGTTTTGATAAGTAGTAGATTGCGCAAAAATAACACCGGCCACTCGCCCATCTGCGAGCACCAACGGGCCGCCGGAATTGCCAGGAATAACAGTGGCTTTTATGGAGTAAATTTGGCGTATGCTGCTGCTGGAGCCGTAAATGTTTTTGCCGCGGGCATTAAAATTATCGAGGATTGCAGCTGGGTCGGCTGTAAAGCCGTTGCCGCCGGGATAACCCATGACTGCGGCGGCCGTGCCGGCATCAGCTAGCGCATCGCTGAGGGGTAAGGGTTTACCGGCCAGAGCACTGGTCTTGAGCACGGCAATATCGATTCCTGGATCAAACCACACGGTTTGCGCGGGGTGGGTACCATTATCGTCCACGACATATGGTTTGGTGATGCCAGCTATCACGTGCGCATTGGTGATGACGGTGTCTTCAGCGGCCACAAAACCGGAGCCTTCTATGGCGCCGTCACAGCCCTGACTCTCTATTTTGACCACCGATTTGCGGGCACTTGCCACCGCAGCCGCCAATTGGCTGCTGGGCGGAATATTGATGTGCGCTGGCGGGTTTGGCTCTAGACCGCTAAAGACTTCCGGGAATAACGATGGGTCAATCAAGTGGCCTAGTCCGGCCAAAAAATTGGGTGCCGTAGGAAGGTGTTTATTGGCGCTCCGAATAATACGCGACGACTGGAGTTCTAGACGTAGCGCAGGCATGGGCAGCGCCTGGAGTGTGCTGACTATGAGCCACAGGCCAACGGCTAATCCCAGACCTCCGGCGATGGCGCCTAGCCACGAGTCGGCCCTATTCAGGTTTCTACCTAGCTTGGACTTAAATTTTAAGCTGAGCCACTCCGCTAGTAGCAAGCCAATGACTGCTAGGCCAAGCGTAGTGGTGAGTGCCAGCGCAGTTCTAGCCAGGCTTGTGTCGCCAAATGTAACGAGCCACGGCCGCAGCAATGAGCCAAGAAATAGGCCGCCAAAAAAGCCGACTAAAGAGAAGAATTGCTGGACAAAACCAATCTGGCGACCGCGCAAAACCGCGAGAATTAAGATGACAATAATGAGGAGGTCAAGCATCGCGGGTGGGAGCCACCGAGCCGGAGGGGTAGATTATCAGATCGTCGCTACTGTGCTGCCAGGCATCCAAAACCGGCTGCAAAATTTCCCAGCTCGCCAGGATTTCTTGGTCTGTAGCAAACAGCAGATGATCGCCGCGCATGGCGTCTAACAGCACGCGCTCATAGGCGTCTGGGTTGCCAACGCCAGAGAATGCATGCTCATAGGTAAAGTCCATGTTGGTTGTTTCCACTGGTTCCTTTTGGAGCAAGCCGGGTTTTTTAACATGCAAGGTTAAACGAATGCCCTCATCTGGTTGGAGGCGGAATTGCAGTTCGTTGCCGGCGCCAAAGTGGACGCAAATTTCTGTGTGTTTTTTAGCCATGGCTTTACCGGTAATGAGGCGCAGCGGTACGCCCTGCCAATCGCCGTCCTGGCTGTAGAGCGTGAGCGCGGCGTAGGTCTCCGTGCTAGAAAGATCGTTGTCTACCTCTTGCCTATATGTGTCGTATTGGCCGCGGATGGCATCGGTGGCGTTGGCTGGAAGCAGGCTCTTCAGGAGGCGCAGTTTGGCGGCGTGGACTTCATCGCTTTGCATGTTGGACGGTAAGTCTAGTAGTGTCAGCGCGAGTAGCTGCAGGAGGTGGCTCTGGATTAAATCGCGCAGCGCGCCCACATGCTCGTAAAAACCAACCCGCCCTTCTATGCCGATGGTCTCTGTGGCGGTTATGGTCACGCCGGTAATGTGCCGATAATTCCAAATGCGGTTAAACAGCGGGTTCTGGGCGCGGAAGGTCAGAATATTCTGTGCGGTTTCTTTGGCTAGGTAATGATCGATGCGCATGATCTGGTCTTCAGAAAAATGCTGCGCTGTACGCTCAATGAGCTCCCGCGCAGATGTAAGGTCTGTGCCAAACGGCTTTTCTACCAGTAACCGGACGGCGTCGGGCCCTTGGTTGAGCCCTTGCTCGCCCAGGCCGTTGACCACTTGGCCGTAGACCTCTGGCGGGATGGACAGGTAGAACAAGCGCTGCGCCGGCGGCAAGCTATCTAGATGATTCTTGAGCGCCAGGTAATCTCCATTGTTAGCGGGATTGACTGTTATCATGCTAAGTCCAAACTTCTCGATAACAGCTGGATTTGCTGCTTGTCCATTGGCGTTCTCTATGGCTTTGGCAAATTCTTCTGTGAGGGTGGCCGTGTCCATATCGCGGCGGCTGGTGCCCACAATATGACAGTCTTCTGGCAGCAAGCCTTGCTCTGCCAAATTATAGATAGCGGGCAGGACTTTGCGGCGCGCTAAATCGCCGGTAATGCCAAAAATGATGAAGATGGCTGGCTTCATTTGTTGAGCTCGTGCCCGCCAAATTCGTTACGCATGGCGGCCAGTAATTTGGTTCTAAAATCGCGCGCGGTCGGGTCCTGCTGGCTGGCAATGCGCACATCAAAACTGGCCTGAATGGCCGGCATGGGTAAGCCGATTTCTTTGGCCGTTTCTAGGGTCCAGCGGGCTTCGCCGGATTCTGCCACGAGGCCGTCAATCCCCTCAAGTTCCGGGTTTTTGGCAAGTGCGGTTTGGCAGAGTTCATTCAGCCAACTAGTGACCACGCTGTGGTGCTGCCAAACTTCGCCCGCGGCGGCTAGGTCCATGTCTGGATACGGGCCGCGCTTCAGGACCTGGTAGCCTTCCGCCAAAGACTCCATAATGCCATATTCGATGGCGTTGTGCGTCATTTTGACAAAGTGACCGGCGCCGGCCGGGCCAAAGTTGTGATAGGCGCCTTCCGGCAATGCCAAGGTTTTGAGTGCCGGTTCAAGTGCGTCAAAATCGGCGGGATCGTCTGCCCCGGCCATCATACTAAAGCCGTTTTGGTAACCCCACACGCCGCCGCTGGTTCCTACGTCCACATAACCGTAACCGGCTGCCGCGAGTTTAGCGGCGCGCTCTTTGGTTAAGCGATAATCGGAGTTGCCACCGTCTACTAACAGGCTACCCTGCGGTAATACGCCCAGCCACTCATCGATTTGCTGATCAACAATTTCTGCCGGGAGCATCAGCCAGACCACTGGCCGGTCACCCGCAAAGGCGGCCAAGACCTCTTCTTTGGTATAAGCGCGGACGGCACCATAGCCCACGGCCTCATCGATTTTATCAGTGCTGCGGTTGTGCGCAATGGAGACGTGCTCCGGGCTCTCCGCCAATTTGCGGGCAATTTGCATACCCATGCGCCCCAGGCCGTGTACGGCAATTTTCATTCTGTTAACCCTCCTATGCTGTCATTATATACGATTACGTGACCATGCCGCTTAAGGTACTGTGCCGGCTGTTCACTTTCCGGCAAGTCTTTGGATTCCAGCCGTTTTAACTGCTCCGTTTTGTCCTCTCCATAGGCAAACAAATAGAGCTGCTGCACCTGATCCAATCCCTGAAATGTGAGGGTGATTCGGTCATACTGCGGTGTCTGGTACGACGTAACCAGCCCCGGCGCCGTAACCGCATCCGTCTCTGGCAAAATGCCGGCGATGTGCCCATCAGCCCCCATGCCCAGCTGCGCAATGGACAGGTCCGCCTGAGCCAACGCATTTTTGAGTTTAGTCTCGTAGCTTTCTGCGGTGGCATTCATGCTGGCCAGCGGATTTTCCAAAATTGGCAGCAAAGTTACGCCCTCCAGCGGCGCACCGCTATCCAGCAGCTGTCGCCAATTAGAATCCGGATGGCCCACGGGGCCGTAGCGCTCATCTACCTGCGCAATCGTGAGGTGCTGCGTGTTTTTTAGCTCCCGCAAAATATCGGCGGTAATGACAATGTTAGAGCCGCCGCTGATGAGCCAGAGCACTTTCTGGCCTTGGTCCAGCGCGGCCTGTAAATAGTTTTTAAGGTCCGTAGTTGCTTTTTTAACGGTCGTTTCAATAAACTGCATGTTCCCTCCTGATTACCTCTAGCATACCTTGCGCGGGCGGGCTTGACCAGGACTTATTTTTAGTGCGATTCTGCTATAATACTGCCGATGAAACAGGGAAAAATAACGATGCAGGTCGGTGCAGAGCCAACGGAATCGGATATTTTGATTGCAAATATTTTTGCGCGACTTGGCTCTGATATTGAGTTTATTGCCCCAAGCAAAGCGTATCGCGTTCGTTCACCCGACATCAATATGGATAGTTTGGCATGGGAGATAAAGTGTCCATCGAGTCAAAAATTAGACAAATTCCGGCAGAATATCAGTAGTGCGCTGCAACAGTCAGAAAATATTATTGTAGGAACGTTCAGGACAAAAACAAACGATGAAAAAATTATTAAGTACATAACCGACTATCTCAAAAGTCAGAAGAAAATCAAACATCTTAAGGTCGTGACGAAAGCACACAAGACGCTTGACCTACGATAACTGTTAGGATATACTTATGTTTAGGAAGACCGCGCGGGTACTGGTTGCCGGCGAAAGGAGTGTCCTACATGAAAAAGAAGTCCGAAAGGACTTCTTTTTGTTTCCATCAGCTTACATCTGCACACTTGCAAAGACAATAAAAAACACCCCCAGGTTGCATGAAGTGGGCCTGGGGGTGTTTTCTATTTGCTTGCCTTAAGCTTTTGGACGAGCTTCGCTGACAGCCACGGGGCGGCCGCAAAGGTCCTTGCCCTCGAGCTCCTTGACGGCGCGAGCAGCTTCTTCGTCGGTAGACATTTCTACGAAACCAAAGCCTTTGGAGCGGTTGGTGTCGCGGTCTACGATGACCTTGGCGCTGGT
>CAZRPP010000004.1:0-32444 GCA_964602145.1 uncultured Candidatus Saccharibacteria bacterium | reverse complement strand
TCATTGTCAAAGAAACAGGGATAAATACCGTTCATTTGGCGAGTGATTTTACCGCTAAACTCCACGGTCACGGTGTAGTTACCGGGATACAAAAGTTGGTCCGTATGGAGACGGATTTCATCGTATGTTTTTTGCAGATTAATGCGGGCTACTGGGATTTCTTGGTCGCCCGATTTGTCGTGTTTCACGATCTGGGCGCTGACAATTTTCAGCCCTTTGCCGTGCAGCGTTATGCGCTTGGCCGGCCGGCCGACTTTTTTGCCGGAAATTATTACCTGACCGTGGAAGGAATCGGCTGAACCGATAATCTGTAGCGATAAATCGTAACTATGGGGGATAAATTGCGTCAATAGTTTTTTGACAGTTTGTGACATTTTTTCTCCTTGCGATTCTAATCAAGTGTACCATGATATACTTTTACCAGTGGGAAAAATAGCAAAAACAGTTTTTTTTAGTCTTGCGCTCGCCTTCTTGGTAATGACCGGCCGGGCGGCGGCTGACCAGATTGTCGCAACGCCGTGTCAGGAAGATGCCTACACCCAATCTACAATTTTTAAGGTTCCTGAGGGCGATTACAATGTCTTTGTTGTAGCTGATACGGGCACAGATGCCGTGTCCGTGCACGTCAATCAGGCGGGTGATTTTACGCCAAACCACTGTCAAACTATTGCCGATTCTGTCCAGCTCAGTCCCACCAGAAATATGGCCGGTACCATCAGCATAAAGGGTACGGCGCGGGCGTATTGGTATGTTAAAAGTACGGAGAAATTGTCGTCCAGCCTGAGCGCTAACCGAGTGCGACTTATTTTGGTGCCGCAAAATACATCATTCTGTTTGGAAAAGATTTGTAAGCTTAATGAGACGCACAGCTATTCGTATTTACCGGTGTCCAGCAATGCGGCGACTGGTCGGCTCGTTATTTCATACTATGTTGATCCAACAAAAGATACGGCCGTTGGCGTGCAGTACTATGCAGATGATAACTTTATCTACAGCAAGCCCACGCTGGTGCCATTTCCGGACCAGTACCGGGCATTGGGAAAATACACTTCTTTAACCACGTTGACAAACTATGCGTCTGGCCAGACGTATGTCCAGACGGAAACGTTAGATAAATATGGCTCAGATGTGAGCCTGGCCTGGTTCTATCAGCTATACATCTATCCTTACATGACCTTGATAAAAATTATCGGGTCATTTTTGATAGTTTCTGGTCTGTTATATCTCGTGCTGTGGCTGTACCGGCGGCGGATTAGTAAACATCAGTGGGATGTAGGGCATGGTTTAGCCCGGGACGCCTCAAGAGAGGTAAATTTGGCCAAAATGCAGCGTCAAATTGAATTACTGAACTACTGGCTGGACGTCAAGAAGCCGTTAACAGCCCTGTCAGTAATGTTGGTGATGATGCTTATGTTGAACGCCTACGTCATTGAGATTTTTACGGTCAGTGGTCACAGCATGGATCATACGCTCAAGACTGGTCAAAAAGTTGCAATTTTTAAGCTCCCCGTCACTGCCAAGAAAGTCATAGGTGGGACGTATTTGCCGCGCCGCGGCGATATTATTGTTGCCAAAGTCAATCAATCGGAAGGCAGTTATACGAGTACCTTTGGCAAAGGCAAGAAGAGCATGATTAAACGGGTTGTGGCGCTACCAGGTGATCGAGTGGTTGTGCAGGATGACATCATAACTGTTTATGAGAAAAACGGCGGGCAGGCGCGTCAGTTTGATGCAGGCGAGCCGTGGTCTAAGACCATGATTCATACCAAAGATGTCTATGATATTGACCGTGTTCTGAAGATAAACGAAGTTTTTGTAGCCGGTGATAACCGCGGCGCATCGATTGACTCAAGAATCAACGGCCCGATTACCAACGATGAAATCATCGGCGTCTTAGCGCACAAGTTCTGAGCACAGATTATCGGCTAGCTGTACCCAGGCGCTGCGGGCGACGTAGCTGGCCGGGTCGTAATTTGGCTCGTCCATTTTAACTAAAAGCGTGTAACTCTTTTGGCTCGCCTGAGCTTCCACGTAACCAACATAGACGCCGTTGCTCACCGGGTCGATATACGACCCACCTGGTTGTGCGCTCAGGGCCGTGCCGGATTTTCCGCCGGTATTGCACCGAGTATCTGCTGCTTTTTGGCCAGGAAAATTGTGGACAACATTGGCTAATTCTTGGTGAATGTACGCCGCCGCGCCAGCAGAGAAAAGTTGTCGACAGCCCGCATCTGGGGCGCAGTCTTGGCCATTATTGGAAAAGGCAGCATATATTTGCGCCAGACGGTAAGGGGTAATTGTGATACCAACACCAAATGAGCTTTCATCGTACCGATAATTTTTGTCTGGTAACTGCCGGAAATTTGGCACATAGCCGGCCGGCCCAACAACGTGGGTGAGCATGTCTTGCCAGCGCTGCATGGCGGTCGCGGAGTAACCGCCGAGCCTTTGCAGGATTTGAATGGCGCCGGTATTTCTTGATGTGCCCAGGAATGTATCAATATCATAGTGCGCGCCATTATCAGGAATATGATTGTCGATTCGGTAATGGTCGGCAACCACATATCCCTTGTCACTAAATTGACTGTTTTCTTGAATGACGCCGTGATCGAGCAGGAGGGCTACAAGGATTGGTTTTATGACGGAACCCGGCTCCCAGCGTGTTTGAGCAAAGGTAGTAGTGGGCTGACAGTTGCCATTCTGACAGGTTACTGCCCATTTGAGCTTGTGGGTAGCGTTGTCGATTACCAACGCGTGGGCTGCCTGGGCACTGTACGATTTCTGAGTTGTCAGCAGGCTCTGAATGGGTAGAGCGGGGACCGATGTCTCTGTCGCCAGCGGCTCCTTTAGGGAATCGTTATATGCCACCGGCCACGCCATGAACCCGAGGGCACCTACTAGCCAGACTAAGCCCAATAGTCTAGCGGCGTTCTGCATGCTTTGATCCCAGGCCGGCTACCATAAAAACAATGCCTAGGCACGTCATGGAGGCCAGCGGCACATTAATCAAGGCGTTTACGAGCAGTGGGGTAAAAATCGTCAGGCTCCAATGGTCTGGTGTTTTGTGGATGTAGCGCAGTGCAAATGCTATTACTGTCCAGGCAGCTGCCAGGAGGGCTAGCAGCATAGGCAGGGCGCCAAACATGTTGCCGATGTCTATAAAAATATCGTGTGCAGATGAGAATCGATAGCCAACCTGCAGGTCCTGGGCGATATCTTCTGGCACCCGCTTACCATCGTTTAGATAGGAGGGGTACGAATCAGCTCCGTTGCCAATCAGCAAATGTTTCTGGGCAATTTCTTTCAAACCAACTTTGTATATTTCATGGCGGTACGCAGCCCCGGCCGCAACCCGTTCCTGGTGGTATCGATTCATAACTGACGGTGTAAAAAATGAACCCAAAATCACCAAGACAGTCAACGCGCCTAATAATACAGTTTTGTGTAGGCTGTAATTTCTTACTAAAGAAAGGGCGCCAATTAGTGCAAGGGCAAACAGCGCTGCCCGGGACTGGGTCAGTATGACCGCCGTCATGGCCAGCCCAGTAAGTGCCATATAGCCCACCCTAACTCTGCCATTCGTGGTGTCCAAGCCAATCAGTGCCACCGCAAAACCCAGACACGCGTACAGGCCCATAGATGTGGCCTGGAGCAGCAGCCCACTTAGTCGGAAACCGCCGTTGAGGGTTGTGTGGTCTCCAATTATTGAGATACACATAACCAGCGCGAGGCAGATGGCAACTGTGGGGCTTTTAGCGATTTTTGTCAGGTCAGGTCTGAGCCAAAGGGCAAGCACAAAACAGGCCAGCCACTGTAGTAGCCCAAAATAACCAGGATACGTGCCAAAAAGACCGTCCAACAAGGGGAGCTGCTCCGAAAAAGTGGTGCTTACCGCGGCAAGGCTACCAAACAGCCCAAGGCCAACCCGAGCCGCAATTGGCAGGCCAAGCAGTGACCGCCAGCAGTCTTTTAAAAACGGCGGATAAATCGCCAAGAATATGCCCAGCGCAGCCAAAAATAAGCTTTGAATTTGCAAGCTCACCACTGGATTTCCCGGAACATGCAAAAGAGGTAGCCCACATAAAATTGTGAAGACTACCTCTTTAGGATGCTCTTTAAAATGCAATTGTTTTATTGCGGTTATGTCCGTAACTTATTTGCCATATCCACAAGACACCCTGTAGCTCAGAAGAGCATTCCAGGTGTTAGGCCCAACAATACCGTCAGCCGCCAAGCGAGCCCGCTGCTGGTACCAAATGACACGTTGGCGAGTTATCGGCCCAAATGAACCGTCCACAGCAATGCTGCCCCAGCATCGGGTGCCATTTAAGAGGGTTTGCACGGCTTTCACGCAGTTGCCGTAGCTACCCTGATACAACGTAGGCGTAGAATTACAGCCAGCAATACTGATGTAGAGTGCGTTCGTGTTATTTTTCTTGTAGACTAAGAAGCCGGCAGCGCCAACTACCAAAACAACCGCAATAATAAGCGCGATAGCTTGGTGTGTAAATCCTTTTTGATTCATCTTTGAAGTTCCTTTATTTTTTTAATGTGACTAACATAAGCATGATTATGCTACTCATTAAAGCCGCCGTCAATAGGGCCTGGAGAGTATTAATATTTTCTTGCTTGTAGTACTATTAAGCATAAGAACTTTTACCTCATGAATGACAGTAAAAAAAATGGTACCCTGCATAGTTTAGAGCCTGCGCATGTAGCCTCCTGGACGGTCGTTGCGTTACTGGCATTTTTCCCCGTGATCGCAACGCTTATCTGGCCAATCCCGAACGGCGTTGGTGGCCTGGTAGGCCTGAACGTAGAGATCAGCCAGCTGTCTGGTTTAGTGGGTACTGTTTTATATGCTTTGAGTCTGGTCTTGGCAACTCGACTCAGGTTTTTGGAGCCAATGTTTGGCGGCTTAAATCGAGTTTACAGTGCTCACCATCTGATTGGCGGGCTGGCGTTTATCGGCCTGATGATTCATCCGTTATTTGTGGCGTTTGCTCTGATTCCAGAAGGGCTATACGCGGCCGCACTTTCATTAATTCCCAATGGTTTGTCTCCGCTCAGCGCTTTATTTAATACGCAGCATATGCTGCATGAAGGTGTGCTGCAGCAGTGGGCAATTACGTTCGGCATTGTTGGCTTCTGGGGTATGGTGGTCATGCTTATGGTTACCTTGTTCGTGAAGCTGCCGTACCAAATTTGGCTGCTCATCCATAAGTTTTTGGGGGTAGCTTTCCTGATTTCTGGTCTACATATCTTCTTTATCTACAGCGACACTTCGGACAATAAAATCCTGCGCTACTACATGCTAGCGATGGTAGCCATAGGGCTCATCGCCTACGTTTACAAGACACTGCTTGGTTCATTTGTGCTTAGGCGCTATAAGTATTCTGTGGAAAAGTCTGAGCTGGTGGCCGATAACATAATTAGAGTTGTGCTGCGGCCATACAACCAAAGAATGAGTTTTACGCCCGGCCAATTTGTCTACATGCGGCTGTTTGACCTGAACGGTAAGCCCATGGATGGCTGGCATCCGTTCTCTGTTAGCTCCAGCTCTACCGAGCCTTATCTTGAGCTATGCATTAAGAATCTTGGTGATTTTACAGAGCGACTGCTAAACTTGGGTCCCGGCATGGATGTAGAAATAGAGGGTGCCTATGGTCGATTTTCTTATGTTAACTACCAGTCCCGTGATCAAGTCTGGATAGCTGGGGGGATCGGCATATCGCCATTCTTGTCGATGCTCAAGGACTTGCCCGATCAGGGCTATAGGGTCTATCTTTTCTACACTGTTTCGACAGCCAGTGAATTTGTGAGTACAGAGGTGCTGAATATGCTGGCCATGCAAAAACAAAACAGTGTGCGTATTATCCCATTTGCCACAGATCAGCAGGGGCGCCATTTGACCATTGAGGACATAGAGACTCTGAGCGGTGCGCTTACCGGCAAAGATTTCTATTTGTGCGGGCCAGCACCTATGATGGACTCATTACGGAAACAGCTGAAAGCAAAAGGTGTGCCGGGGGCGCATATTCACACTGAGGAGTTTGCAATGCTATGAAACTAAAGATTGCTGCCGCCATTACTTCGGCCATCGTATTTTTCTGCATGGCGATGATTCTACTATTTGGCATTTTCTCTCGGCAAGCGCCAGAGTCTGGCTCGTCTCAGAAAATTGTCATGAGCGGCCAGGTGTCTATTGCAGTTTCTCCCACTACGACCTACAAAAATGGCTACGCAACCATTACTTGGGCAGCTTCAGATAACACGACGTCATGCGAAGCGAGCGGTGAATGGAATGGCCCTAAGACCAAAATGGGACAGGAGAGTACTGGTCGGTTGACATCGGTTGGCCAGAAAGAATACAATATTACTTGTAAGAACTCAAACGGACAGTATCAAGCAAAAACAACATTGACAGTGACAGAATAGCCAAAGCAAAATGAAGATTCCCAAGCCAACAACCCTATCATTTGGTATCACGAGTCTGATTATTGTGCTATGCGGCCTTATGACAATAGGCGCCAGCATCGTTAATGTTTTTCCGGCACCTAAACCTAAAACGAGCACTACTAAAGCGCCAGACAATGGTTCTTATATGCAGCAGAGCGTTGGATTGATCTCTATGGGTACGGCAGGCAAAGATTCGCCAGCGGTGACAATTGGCGTACAGGACGTAATCTTGGCTGAAGGTAGTCCGGCGGTCATTACTTGGAGCGCCACTAACAAGCCAAAAAGCTGTATGGCATCCGATGATTGGTCTGGTACGAAGCATGCATCGGGCAAAGAAGAATCAGCCCCACTTATGACGTCCGGAGAATACTTCTTCACTATCACTTGTAAAACAGAGAAGGGCACCGGTTACGCAGTCGCTCGGGTGATTGTGATTGGCCAAGACGCAGGTACCGGTGATCCACAGCGTCGGCCACACGTAACGCTTTCGGCTGCATCATCGGCGGTACAGATTGGAAGTTCACCGCGTCTCTCGTGGTCTACCACTAATACCCCTAATGTTTGTATTGCCTCAGGAGACTGGAGCGGCATAAAAAATCCTCTGGGCCAGCAGAGTCTTAACTCTGTCAAGGAGGCTGCCACCAAAAATTACGCACTGACTTGCTTGAACAATAGTGGCATGGAGACGGTGAGCGTCAAAGTAGACATTGTTTCTAATGTGGTCGCCACTGCTATTCCGGCTACGTCAACTGCTGCCACAACATCGTCGTACAGGCCAACTTCTACATCGACTGTTGCAACCCGCCCAGCTACAACTACGACCACCACACCCAGAGCGCCTACTCCCACAGCGCCTGCTGCGCCTGTGACTCCTACGACCCCTGCGGGTACGCCACCGGTTGTAACCATTTCTGTTTCACCAACGATTATTACCGCCGGAAGCTCAGCGACCATCCGTTGGTCCGTAACGGGAACTACCCCAGTAACCTGTACGGCAGGAATAGCTTGGTCTGGTAGTAAAAATGTCAGCGGCTCCTATAGTACTGGTGTTATTTCGACTGGCGGGGTCTATGACTATGCTCTGAGCTGCTCAAATGCAAAAGGTCAGAATTCTGCAACGGCGCGACTTACTGTCAACAAACCAGCTCCAGTACCAGTCTATTGTGGTGGAAAGTCCCCGTGTTATGGTAGGTCTGATTTGGCCGCCCACTCCTCAATTTCAAGTTGTTGGGGCTGGAATAAAGATTGGGTCATAGACATTACACGTTACCAGCCCAGCCACCCAGTTACAAGGAGTTCAAACTCTACGTCAAATCTTGCTAATAGCACTGCCACCTGTAATCATGACATCTCTGCGATTTTGGCAGGAAGTGCGGCTATCCCCGGCTACAGTAAGATCTCTGGCTCCACCACGCACGGACACAAAGCCGCCACATTAAACAATGACGCCGCAAGTCAGCTGGCAGCGTTTAGAGTTGGATATTATGACCCAAACAAGCCGTAAGCTAGGTTTCCGCAAAATTCGTTCGTGGGTGATTGCGCATCATGCGAGTGTACTGATTTGGGTATTGGGCACGGTCAGTCTTGGGCTGACTGCGTGTCTCATGTATCTTACATTTAATCGACCGGTTTTGCATGTTGTCTCCATGCAGACAGGTAAAAACGGTGTCCTGACGGCTAAAGTAGACGGCGTTGGTACTATTGCGGCAGCTGATCCCGCGTTTGCAATCGACCCATCAGAAAGTATGCTTGTCATGACATTAACGATTACCAACACATCGCAGCAAGAGCAGCAATTTATCCCCGTGACGCAGCTATATGTTCGGTCTGCTGAGGGCAACTTTAGCGCGCTGCACCCAAGTAGCCACGTGCGTCATCCGCTGCCGGCCACAGACCTTAAGCCGGGCCAGTCCGTGAAGGGCGAGGTCACTTTTGCCATTCCTAAAGACCTGGCAACGCCGCTCCTATATGTCGACACAGGCTGGAGTAGCGCCCCTCCCATTATTATCGACATTTTTCACTAGAGCCGCTTGCCGGCCACCGCGTCTTTGTGTATAATGAACAGTGATGTCCGGCCGCCAAAGGTCGGATTTTTTCATAAAAGAAAGGAATACTAAAATGGACTTTGATGTTAAATCATTAGTCACCGCCATTAAGGCGATTGCCGAAGAGAAAAACCTGCCAGAAGCCACCGTGCAAGAAGCCGTAGAGCAGGCCCTGGCCGCCGCTTTCCGCCGCGACTACGGTGACCGTGAGCAAGAAGTGCGCGTGACTATGAACCTATCCAGTGGCGATGTAGACGCTTACGTTACCAAAGAAATCGTGGACACGGTAGAGGATGAGTTTACGCAAATTTCCCTGAAAGATGCGCAGGTGATGCGCAAAAACGCCGCCGTTGGCGAGACGGTGGAGATCCACCAAGAAGTCAAAACCTTTGGCCGCGTAGCCGCCCAGACGGCCAAGCAGGTGGTGCTGCAGCGCCTGCGCGAAGCCGAGCGCGAAATTGTCATGGAAGAGTATGAAGACAAGATTGGCACGGTTATTAACGCCGTTGTGCAGCGCCCGGAAGGCAACATTGTCCGGATTGATTTAGGCAAAGCCCAGGGTATTATGCCGCGCTCCGAGCAGATTCAGGGTGAGCGCTATTACCCCGGCCAGCGCCTAAAAGTCTACCTGAAAGATGTAGAGCGCGGTTTCCGTGGTCCGCAGCTGATTCTGTCGCGCGGCAACCGCGAGTTTGTGGAATGGTTGTTCCGCGGCGAAGTGCCAGAAATGGAATCCGGTGCCGTAGAAATCAAGGGCCTAGCCCGCGAAGCCGGCGTCCGCTCCAAGATTGCTGTCTGGTCCAACGTCCCCGGCGTTGACCCCGTTGGCACGTTCGTTGGCGGCCACGGCACTCGCGTCAACGCGGTTATGTCGGAGATTGGCGAGCAAGAGAAAATCGACATCATTGTCTTTAGCGACAATGCGGTTGAGTACATCATGAACGCGCTGAGCCCCACCAAAGTCACCTCTGTTAAAATCGATGAAGCTGCCAAGCGCGCCCACGTGGCCGTGCCGGAAGACCAGCTGAGCATTGCGATTGGCAAAGGCGGCCAGAACGTCCGTTTGGCCTCTAAATTGACTGGCTACGAACTTGATATTGAATCTGATGGCGGTGCCGCTCCTGCTGCTGCTGAGGCTGTTGCTGTTGCCACGCCCGCTGCCGCTCCTGCCGAAGCTCCAGCCGCACCTAAGAAGCCCGGTAAGATTAAGAAGAAGTCTGAGCTTGAGTCTAGTCTGCTTGAAGCGATTGAAGAGCACGGCGAGTAGCCTGTCTTTTACTGCACTGTCCTTTTGAGTATCTGGTCCGTGTGCGTTTTATGTGCTAAAAACGCACACGATTGGTACATGCTTGCGAGGCGCAGACAGATAGTGTAACCTGGTAATACAGCTATGCGAGGGGAATAACGAAAGGATTTATTATGCCCTCACATCGTCTCCACTTGATTGTGTCTGAGCAAATGCACGTGCAGCTCAAAAAAGTTGCCAAAGAAGAATTCATTACGGTCAGTGAATATGCGCGTCGAGCAATTATTCATAGGCTGTGGCAGGACGTGAAGCGCCGCCAGTCGTTGGCGACCTTAGTTATGAATGCGCCATCTGAAGATCAGCTCATGGAACTGCTTAAATTCAAGCAAGAACACTCAACTGCTTGGCACTTACGCCGCGCCAAAATGCAGAAAAATGAAGAATGGGAAGCCTACCTTGAGGAAATGGCGCTGCAAAAATGTGACCCAGAAATTGTTATTGACGACGAAGACCCTATTAAAGAGATAAAAAATTCCTACTAAGATGTGCCTGATAGGCACATAAAAAGCGCATAAAACGCACATGGTCTCGATAAGTAAAGAAAGTCCCCACCAAAAACAAAATTAGCACTCCGGCTTGACGAGTGCCAACGCAGCAGGTAAACTAGTTGCTATGGAACCATCATCCCCCGAATTTCAAGAGTTTTTGAACCATCTGACCATTAACGCGCTCAACAGCCTGAAGCAAGCGGACGGCCTGTCGCGCCTCTTTAACAGTGCCTATGTCGGTACAGAACACCTCTTGCTAGGGATGATGGCAGTGCCGGAAAGCACCGCTGGTAAGCTACTAAAGGACAACGGCGTAACGCTGGAAAAAGCCCAAATTGCGCTTAAGTTAAACCCAGCTACGTTAGTCGTCAGTATGGGCGCCAAGGGCCTATCAGAAACTGCTAAGTTAACGCTCCGCATGGCGTACGACCTCGCTCAGGAATACGGCCAGCAGTACACCGGCACGGAACACATACTGCACAGTATTTTGGGGCAGAAAAATGCTCGGGCCACCGTTCTCTTAAGAGACATGGAAGTCAATATGAACAAGCTACACGCAGAGCTGGACGCGCTGCTGGATGAAAAAGCCTACACCGGCGGCGATCCAGTGGCAGCTGGCGGCGGCAAGAAAAAGTCAGCTAAAACCGCGCTTGATTATTTTGGCACGGACCTGACGGCCGAGGCCAAGGCTGGCAAGCTAGACCCTGTGGTGGGCCGCGAAAACCAGATTAAGCGCGTTATTACTATTTTGAATCGTCGCACCAAAAATAACCCAGTGCTGATTGGCGAGCCCGGTGTGGGCAAGACGGCTATTGTGGAAGGTTTGGCGCAGAGAATTATCAATGAGGACGTGCCGGACAGTTTGCTGGACAAGCGCATTATCATGCTGGACCTGGCCGGCATGGTGGCCGGTACCAAGTACCGCGGCGAGTTTGAAGAGCGCCTGAAAAAAGTCATGGCGGAGCTGGAAAAAGACAAAAACACGATTGTCTTTATTGATGAGCTGCACCTGATTGTGGGCGCCGGCAGCGCGGAAGGCTCTATGGACGCCGGCAATATTCTTAAGCCGGCTCTGGCGCGCGGCAAAATGCAGCTGATTGGCGCCACAACCACCAACGAATATACCAAGCACATTGAAAAAGATGCGGCGCTGGAACGTCGGTTCCAGCCGGTGCAGGTGCCAGAAACCAACCTGCCAGAAACGCTGGCTATCCTGAAGGGCCTGCGCAAACACTACGAAGATTTCCATAACGTGGCTATTTCTGACATCGTTCTGGAAGATACGGTGCAATTGGCTCATCGCTACGTGCAGGACCGCTACATGCCGGATAAAGCCATTGATTTACTAGATGAAGCGGCTGCTCAATTACGAGTGCTAAAAGCAAAAACTAGTCCGGAAGTCCGCAGTCTGCAGAAAGAGCAGCGCCTTGTTGAAGAACGCATGAATGAAGCGGTAAACACGGAAAACTATGAGGAGGCCGCCAAGCACAAACAGCGCCTGGAGCAAATTAAAGAGCAGCTGAGCGAGCTATCCAAGACTGGCCCAGGCACGGAACGCCTGACGCTGACTGGCGAGGATTTAGCAGATGTCGTGGCCCGCATGACCGGCGTTCCGGTTAAAAAGGTGATCCGCTCGGAAGCTTCCTACCTTCTAAAACTAGAAAAAACTTTAGGTAAATACGTGATTGGGCAGCACGAGGCGGTAGAAGCGGTGGCTAAGGCTATACGGCGCAACCGCAGCGGCGTGTCTTCAGAAAAAAGGCCGATTGGCTCGTTCATTTTCCTAGGCCCCACCGGCGTTGGCAAAACGGAATTGGCCCGGGTACTAGCACGCGAGTTCTTTGGCTCGGACAAAGCATTGGTTAAGATTGACATGTCCGAATTTGATCAAGCCCACAACGTGTCACGCCTTGTCGGCGCCCCAGCCGGCTATGTTGGTTACGATGATGGCGGCCAGCTCACGGACAAAATCCGTCGCCAGCCCTACAGCCTGGTTTTGTTTGATGAGATCGAAAAAGCCCACCCGGACGTCTTTAATATGCTCTTGCAGCTCTTGGAAGACGGCTACCTTACGGATGCCAAGGGTCGCCGGATTGACTTTACCAATACCATCATTATCATGACCAGTAATATCGGCGCCGAGCAGCTGCAAAAAGAGGCCAGCTTTGGCTTTAGCGCTCGCCGCGTTAAGGACCTGGACGCGCTGGATGAACTGCATGAAGCCAACGAGCACCGCGTCCGCGATGAGCTCAAAAAACAGCTCAAACCAGAACTTTTGAACCGCATTGATAAGGTGATTGTTTTTCGCGCCCTGACCAAATCGGATATTTATCGGATTATTGACCTGCAAGTGGACGAACTGCGCTCAAGACTCCAAAAGAAGGGCATTGGCATAGAGCTCAAGCCAGCAGCAAAGGCATACCTTCTGGAGCATGGCTACGATGCCCATAACGGCGTGCGGCCCCTCCGGCGCCTCATTCAAGATACACTAGAAGACCAAGTCGCGCTCAATCTGTTGGCGGATAAGTACGACCGCGGCGATATCGTCCAGGTGGCCGCCAAAAAGGGCGAGCTAGCTTACAGCGTTGCCACAGAAGCCTAGCCGCGCTACCATAAAGCTATGCGCATTTTCAGAATAGTTTTGCTGACCGCCCTGATTTTGGGCATTGGCTACACGCTGACTAATCGGTGGTTTCTGTATGATCAGTGGCGGCTGTTTAACTACCAACCATCAACGACCATTGCTGAGCTGGCTACGGAGGCGCAACTAACTGATGCGTCGCGCAAAGTGTTTTATGTCAATCATCCGCAGGTAAGTGATAAAGCCGATTTCGCCAAAAAATGCCCGATTGGCTCAGAAAAAACTGCCATTCTTGGCTGTTACCATAGCAACCAGCGCTCAATCTTTGTCTTAAATGTTGATGCGCCGGAGCTGCAAGGTATTGAGCAGGTCACGGCCGCGCACGAGCTGCTGCACGCGCAGTACGACCGCTTATCGAGCAAAGAGCGCGCAAATATAGACAAGCAGCTGCAGGCAATTTACGATAATCTCCATGATCAAGACGTCAAAGACACTGTAGACGCGTACCGCAAATCGGAACCTAATGCACTCTTGAATGAGATGCACTCCATTTTTGCCACGCAGCTGCCCGTTTTGCCGCCGGCGTTAGAGACCTATTATAAGCAGTATTTTAAAGATCGACAGGCGGTGGTGGCCGCTTATGCTAAGTACAACAATGCCTTTGTATCACGTCAGAACCAGGTTAAGGAGGCCGATGCCCAACTGGCCGCCTGGAAAGCAGAAATGGACCAACTAGAGGCTAGTTTAAAGCAGCAACAGGGCGTGATTGCCCAGCGCCGCGCCACCTTGCAGTTGCTGCGCGGCAGCAACGTCGCCGCCTACAATGCCCAGGTAGACAGCTTTAATTACCTGATCGACAACTACAACAACGGTGTGGCGCGCTTTAAGCAGCTGGTCAACCAATATAATGACCTGGTGGCCACCCGTAACTCTGTGGCGCTGGAGGAGCAGGCGCTAGTCAAGGCAATTTCTAGTAGCAGCGTACCAGCGGCGCAGTAGCCATGAAAATTATCCTTGCCAGCCAATCGCCCCGCCGCCAAGAACTGCTCGCTAAAATGGGCCTAGAATTTGAAGTTCACCCCAGTGATTTTGATGAGCAGCTGGATGATTCACGCGCGCCGCAGGAAGTTGCCGCTGCCCTAGCGCTCGGCAAAGCAGCGGCCGTGGCAGCTTTGTTCCCGGACGCTTTGGTGATTGGCGCGGACACCATCGTGACTATTAACGGCCGGCAGCTGGGCAAGCCCGGCTCTCCCGCGCAAGCGACGGCCATGCTGCAGCAGTTGGCCGGTCACACGCATGATGTTACCACCGGCATCGCGCTGGTCTGTTTGAACAAGAATCTTCAAATATCGGACACAGACACTACGAAGGTCGTTTTTAGGCCGCGCAACGATGAAGCCATTGATAAGTATGTTGCTACCGGCGACCCGCTCGACAAGGCCGGCGCCTACGGTATTCAGAGTGGCGCCGCGCCGCTGATTGATCATATCGTGGGTAATTATGAGACGGTTATTGGTTTGCCGACGAAATTGTTAGCCCAACATCTGGCTGAATTTGGCGTTTCGGTTGAAGTGCCGCAAATGTTTTGCCCTGTGCCGCAGCAAAACACATAAATGGTATAATTATTATTGAATGTTCGGCAGTGCTGTAACGCACAGGTTCGGAACCTTCTTTTTTGTTAGCGTGCTACACTGGTTATAACAAGGGGAAGAAGGGATTTTTGGTATGGCAAAAAAATCAGTTCGATTTGTTTGCACGGCGTGTGGGCAGCCCAGCAGCACGTGGGCGGGACGGTGCCCCAATTGTGGCGAGTGGAACACGTTAGAGGAACAGCTCACGCCCACCGCCTTGGCGGCCGCGGCAGACAAGGGATCGGTCTTAAAGCCGCAGCCCGTGGCCACCGTAGCCAAACAAGTGGAAGCGCGGATGCCCTCTGGCGTCCAAGAGGTAGATGACGTTTTGGGCGGCGGTTTTGTGCCGGGATCAGTCACGCTTTTGGCTGGCCAGCCAGGCATTGGCAAGTCCACGCTGCTCATGCAGGTGGCTGCGTCGTTAGCCGCTCAGGAGCGTGTTTTGTATGTCAGCGGCGAGGAATCTGCTCACCAAGTAGCCGCCCGCGCGGCGCGTTTGGGCGCCTCCAAAGCCGATTTACAGTTAGTAACCTCTAACAGCGCCGATGATATCGCAGCCACCATCGCCAGCGGCCTGTACCAGGTAGTGGTTGTTGACTCAATTCAAACTGTGGCGGCAAGCGCCGTGGCTTCCAGCGCTGGGAGCGTGGCGCAGATTACAAACAGCACGCAGCTTCTGACGTTGGCGGCCAAAAATACCTCCACGGCCCTGATTCTAGTGGGCCACGTGACCAAAGAAGGCAGTATTGCTGGCCCCAAAGTTTTGGAGCACGTGGTGGACACGGTTTTGCAGCTAGAAGGCGACCGCTACGGCGGCTTTAAAGTGCTGCGCGCCATAAAAAACCGCTTTGGCTCCACCAACGAAGCGGGCATTTTTGAGATGGTCAACGAGGGGCTGCAGCCCGTCAGTAACCCGTCAGCTGCACTCCTAGAAGAACGCCAAATTACTGATGGCAGCGTGGTCCTTGCCACGCTGGAAGGCACGCGGCCGCTGCTGGTAGAGGTGCAGGCACTGGTCAATAAAACATCCTATGGCTACCCTAAGCGTGCGGCCAGCGGGTTGGATTTGAATCGGCTTAATTTGCTGGTGGCCATGCTGGAACGGCGCACCAAATTGAAGCTGGCGGAGTACGACATTTACGTCAATATTGTGGGCGGCCTGAAGATTACGGAACCGGCCGCAGATTTGGCGGTGTGTTTGGCAATTGGCTCTGCCGCCAAGGGTTTGCAGCTTAAAACCAACGCTGTCGTCTTTGGAGAGGTGGGATTGAGTGGTGAAGTGCGCCATGTGCCGCACATTGAAAAAAGACTAGCAGAGGCACAGAAACTTGGTTTTGACGGCGCAATCGGCCCGCGAATGGGCAAGGCGGACAAATTCCTACACCCCGTGCGCGATGTGCGGGATGCGCTCAATCAGTTTTTAGAGAAATAAGTGCACTGTCCTTAAACGCTTTACCGCGGCGCAGCAGCAAGTGGCCATCCAAGAAATCTTGGTCCACAAACGCATCGCGGCCGGTAACTTTGACGCCATTGATGCTGATGGACCCGCCATCCAAGAAGCGCCGAGCTTCGGTTTTGGAGCTGGCCAGGCCGCAATCTGTTAAGGCGTTAACAATTGAGCCGTCAGATTGCGCGCCGGGTAATTGCTGGGCAATCTCTGCCAGGGCTTCTGGCGAGGCTTTATCCAGGGTTTGAGCGCCGGTTAAGAAGCTGGTCACTTCCTGTGCAAAATCCACGGCAGCTTGGCCATGAATAAGGCGTGTGACCTCTGTTGCTAAGCGGGTTTGGCCCACGCGCAAACGGGGGTTAGCGTTGTGTTCAGCCAAAACGTTTTCAATCTCAGAGCGGGAAAATTCTGTGTAGATCTTGAGGTATTCTTCTAGGCCGGCATCGTCTAAGTTAATCCAGAATTGGTAGAAGGCGGTGGGCGATGTTTTGTCTGGGTCCAGCCAGACGGCACCGGCCTCTGATTTGCCAAATTTAACACCGGTGGACTTGTTGACTATCAATGGAATAGTAAGCACGTTCGCTTCGACGCCGCGCATGCGCCGCAGGAGTTCAACGCCGGCAATGCTGTTGCCCCATTGGTCAGAGCCCGCTACCTGCAGGGTTACACCGTATTTGTCGTACAGATGGACAAAATCGTAACCTTGAATGAGCGCGTAGCTAAATTCCGCGTAGCTGATGCCGGTGGAGTCTAGACGGCTTTGGACAAAGTCGCGGCCCAGCATTTGGCGCAGGGGGACGTGCTTGCCAACATCGCGCAGGAAATCTAGGTAATTCAGGTCTTTAAACCAGTCGTAATTATCCACGGTTTCAAATGGCAAGTCCTCTAAAATGGTCTTGTACTGCGCGGCTACAGCGGCTTTGTTGCGGGCAATATCGTCCAGCGTTAACAGATCGCGTTCTTGTTTTTTGCCGTCTGGATCGCCGATCATGCCGGTAGCGCCACCAACTAGCATGACGGTTTTGTGGCCGTGCTTAGCTAGCCGCTTAACCAACATCATAATTGCTAAATTGCCAACCTGCATGCTGTCTGCTGATGGGTCAACTCCCAGGTAGAAGTTCAAGGGCTCGCCGTCTAAAACGGATAAATCTTGGAAGGTAGTTTGGTTGACGTAGCCGCGCCAGGTGAGTTCATCGGATAAATTCATACTTCTGATTATATAGTTTTTAGAATCTTTACCAAGCTTAATCAATATAGCGGCGCGCGGGCAGGATTTGTTATACTAGGGCTATTCATGAACAAGAGGTGTAACACATGGTGAAATTTAAGGGTAGTCAGCGGCCGCGCAAGGGTAGCAGCGTTACCACCAGCAAGGGTGTACAGCTAAACCGGAGCCTAACAGATCGCCGCAAAGCATCTAAGCAGGGGCGGGCGGCGGCTAAGGCAGAGTATTTGAGTACGCTTCCCAAAGAGCGCGTTAAGCGTATTATGTACCGCTTGCACCCTAAGCGCATCATAGCATTCTGGTTTAGCCGCGACGGCGCATTAATGGCACTCAAGCTGATCGGCATCGGCATTATCGTCTGTTTCTTCTTAGTGATTGGTTTGTTTGCTTACTTCCGTAAAGACCTCCCTAAAATTCGCGATATTTCTGGCGATAAAGTGGGCGGCAGCATCAGTTATTACGACCGTACTGGCCAAACTTTGCTATGGCAGGACTACAGCGCGATTAAGCGCACCCCTGTGTCTGGAGACCAAATTTCGCCCTATCTCCGTGCGGCTACTGTAGCCATTGAAGACAAGGAGTTCTACACGGAAGGCGCCTTTAACGTCCGCGGCATTGCGCGGGCCATGTTTAAGAACCTAACCGGCACCGGCGGCGGTAATCTGCAGGGTGGTTCTACACTCACGCAGCAACTAGTTAAGCTGAATAACCAGTGGACAGCTGACCGCACCATTACCCGCAAGGTTAAGGAATTAATTTTAGCGGTGGAGCTTGAGAAAGAGTATTCTAAATCGGATATTTTGACCGGCTACCTGAACATTACGCCTTATGGTGGTATTCAGTATGGCGCAGAAGCTGCTTCGCAGGATTACTTCCATATTCCGGCTAAGGATTTGAGTCTGGCGCAGGCCACAATGCTTGCGGCAATTCCGCAGGCGCCCAGCTATTACTCGCCGTACGGCAACACGCAGTGGAACCCATCGGCTGGTAATACATTTAACAGAGATGCGCTCATTGGCCGGCAGCACTACATTTTGGATCAAATGGTCAAGCAGAAGGTAAAACTACCCCTAGATGGTGCTGGTAAACCAGAACGCCCTCTGACGCAAAAAGAGGCAGATGGCACTAAAGAAGTTGATGTTCTGGCACAGGTCCAGCAGATGCCAACTACCAAGTATAAAGACATAAAGGCGCCATATTTTGTATTGTCTGCCAAGCATGAACTGGAGCAAAAATACGGTGCGGAAACAGTTAAGCGGGGCGGCTGGAAGGTGGTGACTACGGTAGACCTAAAGCTGCAAGAGCTAGCGGAAGGTCTGGTACAGAAGAACATTAACAATGTTGCGCGTTACGGCGGAGACTCCCAGGCGCTGGTTGCACAGGACATTAAAACTGGTCAGATGGTAGCCGTAGTCGGTGGTTCAGATTTTTCTAACGACGATCACGGCAAGCTCAATTTTGCCCAAATAAACATTTCCCCCGGCTCAAGCTTTAAGCCGTACGATTACGCCACCATGATTCAGAACAGAACAGACACCGGCGCTGGTTCAATTCTCTACGATGTGCAGCACCCGCTGCCTGGTTATCCATGTACCAATAAAACCAGGCCAGACTACACCAGTACAACCGGAGGATTCTGTTTGTGGGATTACGACTTTAGATACCCGGGCGCCGTTTCCTTGCGCTACGCCTTGGCCGGATCCAGAAACGTACCGGCTGTGAAAGCCATGTTATCGGCCCTACCTAACGATAAAAGTCCTGGCCACGTTGATTCCATCAACAAAACCATTAGCACCGCCAATGCCATGATGGGCAACGGCGATGCCTACCGTTGCTACAAAGAGGGCGTGGAAGACATTATGAATGCCACCAAAGCTGATACAACGCAGTGTTACGCTGCCTCCGCAATCGGCGATGGCGCCTACCTGCACCTGGACGATCATGTCAATGGCCTGGGTACATTTGCGCGCATGGGCAACGCTATCCCTAAGACCTACATTCTAGAAATTATCGATTCATCCAGTAAGCCCATTTACAAGTGGACGCAGCCCAAGGGCAAACAGGTGATTCACCAGGATACGGCCTTCATTGTTAACAGCATGCTCAGTGACCCTAAGGCCACCTACTTACCAGCCGGATACAAGTTCCAGAACTATGGCGGTTGGAGCATATCTGTTAAGACAGGTACAACCAACAATAACTTTGATGGTCTTATGACGGCCTGGTCTCCGCGCTTTGCAGTTGGTGCATGGGTGGGCTACCACACGCGCAACAAGGCCATGACTGGCAGCGGCATGGAATACATGACAACACCGCTGGCCCGCGGCTTCATGGTGGGAGCGCTCGATGGCCTAGATACAAAAGCAGAAGCTTGGGTAAAGCCCGCCACGGTTAAAGTTTTGCCGGCGTACGTGCAGCGCACGCACGTGGGCGTAGGGTCCGTTGAGCCAGGTCCCACCACAGACTACTTCCCATCCTGGTACACTGGCCGCGCCAGCGCCAGTGCCAATACATCGCAGGTCATAGACAAAGTTTCTGGCGGCGTTGCCACCAGCTGTACTCCAGAAGGCGCAAAGCAAACCGTTGGGGGCGCCAATGCCAACTCTTTCTCGGCCGATATCTTCTACCCTGTTGGTCAGAGCGGCTCGTCCACAACCACTACCGTGAGCAACCCAGACAATGTTCATAATTGTAGCGATGCCAAACCATCGCTAACACTAACCGCTCCCAGCACCTGCGATACAACCGATAACAACGGCCAGGGCTGTACAATCACTGTTGTAGCAACGGCAGGTACCCACACCTTGGGCGGCAGCTCGTTTGGGGGGACGGTAACAATAAGCGTTAACGGCAACCAAGTTAATAGTCAAAACGTGAGCGACTCTCCAAGTACAATAACCTTTAACTACAAGCCAACTGCCGGCGGACCAGCCACCGTTACGGCAACTGTTACCGATAGTGTCCTCTACCAAGCTACGCAAAGTGCCAATGTGAATATGAGCCTCAGTGCGCCCGCGCCAGGTGGCGGTGGAAATAATGGTAACAACGGTAACGGTCAGGGTGCGGTGTTGCAGCAGAATAACGTGTTAGCTAGTACCCGCCGCGCCGCGGCTCGTGGCCAAAACATCTAGTCAGCTATACTAGAGACATGAATTTGTCAGATTCCGTTACGGAGCTCTCTGGCGTGGGGCCAGCCACCGTTAGTAAATTAGCCCAGCTTGGAATACAAAATGTGGGTGATTTACTCCAGCATTGGCCGCGGCGTTACGAAGACTATTCGCACGTAACGCCCGCCGCTCAGGTGCAACCTGGCCTGGTGACGGTATGCGGTTGGTTTGAACAAGTTAATCAACGTTATGTTAGGCGCGGCATGCATGTCACGCAGGCGATTCTTAGAGATAGCAGTGGGCCGATCAATGTGGTGTGGTTTAATCAGCCGTATCGTGCGACGGCGATTAAGCCGGGCGCTACCTACTACGTCGCGGGCGAATATAAGCTGCAGAGCGGCCGCTTTGCGCTGCAGAATCCATCTTTGGAATTGGCAGACGAGTTGCCAACCCACGCCGCCCGGATTGTGCCAATTTACAGAGAGACCAAAGGGCTCAGCTCTAAACAGCTGCGCGAACTTATCCAACAAGCGCTGCAACGCGTAAGCTTACCGGGTGATACGCTGCCCGCGTGGTTAGTGCAGCAAGCGGAGTTGCAAGATTACGCCGCGGCCGTGCGCGAGCTTCATTTTCCAACCGACGCCGCGGCGCTTCAGCGGGCCCGCAATCGGCTGGCGTTTGAAGAAGTGTTTGCGCTCAGCCTGGCAAGTCAACTGATTAAGCAGCAACATCGGCTGGAGAAGGCGCTGCCCGTGCCGTTTAAGCAGCCGCTGGCCAAGCGTTTTGTGGAATCTTTGCCGTTTACTTTAACCGATGATCAACGGGCTGCCGCCTGGCAAATTTATCAGGATATGGCGTTGGATCAACCCATGAATCGGCTATTGGAAGGCGATGTGGGCAGCGGCAAAACCGCCGTGGCGGCCATGGCGGCGCTTATGACGCTGGCCGCCGGCTATCAGGTGGCATACCTGGCGCCCACAGAACTGTTAGCGCGGCAGCAGGCCGAGGGGCTACGTCGTTTGCTAGAATCGCAAGGTTATGAACATACGGTTGCGCTGTTGGTTGGTTCACTGGCGGCGGCGCAGAAGAAGCGCGCGCAGGAAGCTGCGGCTAAAGGTCATGCCGGTTTAGTTGTTGGCACACATGCGTTGTTGCAAGAAAAAGTGGACTGGCACAAACTGGGGCTCATTATCGTTGATGAGCAGCACCGCTTTGGCGTGGCACAGCGGCAGGCGCTCATGAAAAAAGCCGGCCATATGCCGCACGTTTTGAGCCTGACCGCCACGCCTATCCCGCGCTCGCTGGCGCTCACATTGTACGGGGAATTAGACCTAAGTTTACTTAAGACTAAACCGTCCGGCCGGCAAACAATTATTACGGAGCTGGTGTCGCCCAATTCCACGGCGCAATTATACGAGAAACTATTGCAAGAAGTTGCAGCTGGCAGACAAGTCTACGTGGTTTGCCCCCTCATTACGGATTCCACGCAGTTGGCCGCGGAATCGGCAGAAGCAGTCTACGATAGCTTGCGCAAAGGGCCGCTCAAAACCACCAAAATCGGTCTTCTACATGGCAAATTAAAGGCGGCGGATAAGCAAGCGGTCATGGCGCAGTTTGCAGCCGGCCAACTGGACGTGCTCGTTTCTACCACTGTTATTGAAGTGGGAGTAGATGTGCCAAATGCCACTACCATGCTCATCATGAGTCCGGAGCGATTTGGCCTGGCTCAGCTACACCAACTGCGCGGCCGGGTGGGGCGGGGCAGCCAGCAAAGTTATTGCTATCTACTTTTGACCGATTCCAAAGCGCCCGGCAAACGGTTAAGAGCCCTAGAATCCAGTTCCGACGGTTTCCGCCTGAGCGAACTCGATCTAGAAATTCGCGGTCCCGGCGCCATTTACGGTTACGCTCAGCACGGCGCCTTAGACCTGCGCCTGGCTAATTTATCGGACACGGCGCTGATTGCCCAGGCCCAAAAACTGGCCGCAAAATTCATAGAAAAGGGAGAAAATTTGCTACAATACCCTAGCCTCGCTCAAAACGTCAAAGCCGCGCAGGCCGTAACTAATTTAAACTGATGTACGCTGTTGTTTTCCACGCCCACCAAACCCTAGACAAAATCGCCTATGCTAAATTTAGGCGCGAGTTGCCAGATGCCTGGTTTCCCAAACTAAATGACATCCTGCATTTTGAAGGGGGGCGCGGGCCAGACTCTACCAAGTTCAAAAACTCCGTCACCACGCAGCAGCCCTGGCATTTTATTGATCCCTTTAACCAGTCCGATACGCAGTTAGCCAAGACGGTAGATCAGCACTACAAAAACCTGGTGCAGGCACTGCGCAAACAAGATACAGTTAAGGCGAGTTTTGAAGCTGCCTGGCTGGCGCACGCGGTAGTAGATGGTTTAACGCCCGCGCATCATTACCCGTACGAGGCAGCTCTGTCAGAAATCCGCGGCGATGCCGATTATAACAACCGCACATCAACCGTTAAGCGCATCACAGCCTCTGGCGAAAACTTATACGGTACCATTGTTCAGAGCCTGCGTTTGGTAGGGCCCAAAGGCCTCCTGACCACGCACACCACCTTTGAGGCGGGTGCCTACATTTTGCTGAAAATTCGGCGTAGTCGCCGCCGGTTATCCAAAAAAGCCAGGGCCCACCAAGCAGCGTTGCAAAAACTGGGCGCCGCGCAGTTCTTCTTGGCGGAAGCTCGCCGTGTGGCCGCCTGGAATCTGTACGATGAATTCCTGCACCTGGGCTGGACACCGCGTTTGGCGCGCAAAGTCAGCCATCGATTACTGCCAACCATGAGCAACGATGTGGCGCTGATTTGGCTGGCCGCGGCAGAGGAGGCCGCAAAGTGAGAATCATTGCCGGCACCCACGGCGGACGCATTTTTGCGTCGCCCGGCGGCCACAAGACGCACCCGATGAGCGACAAGATGCGCGGCGCTCTCTTTAACAGCTTGGGCGACATTTCGGGCCTGCATATTTTAGATGCTTTTGCCGGCACCGGCGCCCTGGCCTTTGAAGCGGTCAGCCGCGGCGCCGCGGGCGCCGTGCTGCTGGAAAATGATCGCAATGCCCAGCGAACGATTGCTGAAAATATCGCATTGCTCGGCCTAGACGACTGCAAATTGGTGCGCGCCGCGGCTGGCCCCTGGCTATCTACCACAGAGGAAAAGTTTGACCTAATCCTGCTTGATCCACCGTATGATAACCTGCAAAACGGTCTTTTGGAGCGGCTGGCCCAGCGCCTCACCCCCGCAGGAATGCTGGTTTTGTCGTGGCCAGGCAAGCAATCGCCGCCAACTTTTGAAAGCCTCAAACTGACCGACAGCAAACACTACGGTGATAGCAGCCTGCATTTTTACGAACACTAGGGGTGACAGACGGCGCAAATTACGCTAAAATAGCGGCAGCCGCGGCGGTGGCGAAATGGTAGACGCACTAGCCTTAGGAGCTAGCGGGGCAACCCATGAAGGTTCAAGTCCTTTCCGCCGCACCAACTAAAAACCTCCCTGAGATGGGAGGTTTTTAGTTGGTATTGCCGCGCGGAAAGGACGCAGAACCTTGAGCGAACAAAGTGAGCGAAGGTCGCGGAGCGAGCATGTGCGCAGGAGCTTGCTCCGAGCACAGCGCAGCGGAGAAGGGCGTAAGCCCGCTAGTCCTTTCCGCCAATACTCTCAAAACGTACGCCCATCGTCCATCCAAAAGAGGTACGCTGGACCCCCATTTTAAGAGCATCGTTAGCCATGAGACCAAATGATATACTTAGTACTATATGACTCTCTCCACCCAACCCTACAAAGGCGCGCGCGATTTCTTTCCAGAGGACAAGCGCCTGCAAAAATATTTATTTGCCAGCCTGCGCAAAAGTGTTGAAAAATTTGGCTACGAAGAATACGATGCGCCCATTTTGGAATCCCTGGATTTGTATCTGGCCAAGACTGGCGAAGAAATCGTAAATGAGCAGACCTATACGTTTACCGATCGCGGTGGCAGACAGGTGGCGATAAGGCCAGAAATGACCCCGACCGTCAGTCGTATGGTGGCCGCCAAGCGGCAAGAGCTGGCTTACCCATTAAGATGGTATAGTATCCCCAATCTGTGGCGCTACGAGCGACCGCAGCGCGGCCGTTTGCGCGAGCACTGGCAGCTAAATGTGGATATTTTTGGCCTGGCAGACGAGCAGGCGGAGCTGGAAATTATCAGTGTGGCCAACCAGATTTTTAAGGATTTGGGCGCCAAGCCGGACATGTATCAGATAAAGCTCAACAGCCGGCTCCTCATGGACTTTATTTTCCAAGAATACCTAGGGCTGGACCAAGCGGAGGCGCATGGCGTGGCCAAGCTGGTGGACCGCATGCACAAGTTAGAACACGCCGCGTTTGTGGCCCAGCTGGATGCCGCCATTAGCCCGTCCAAGCGCGAAGCCGGCGTTACCGAGCAGCTCTTGAACATTTTGTCTGCCAAGAAGCTAACCGATTTACCCCCCGCTGTCCAGGAACACGCATCCGCACAACAACTAGCCGCCGTTTTAGATGATTTACGCAGCGCCGGCATCGGCAACGCTGTCTTTGACATTTCTGTTATGCGCGGCTTTGATTACTACACTGGCATTGTGTTTGAAATTTTTGACACACACCCGGACAACAATCGTTCCATGATGGGCGGCGGCCGCTACGACGGCCTGGTTGGCCTGTTTGGCGTGGAGCCGGTGCCCACCGTGGGCTTTGGTCTGGGCGATGCTACACTTGCTAATTTTGTAGAACTGCACCACCTATTGCCAGCCCTGCCCACAGAGACCGCAGTCTATGTGGCGGTGCTTGATGGCGCAGACATAACCACCGCTAGTAAAGTCATCCGTGATTTTAGGGACGAGGGCGTGAATCTGGCTGTGGGCCGCTACGGCCGCAAGCTGGGTGAACATTTTAAGGTGGCAGAGAAAAAGGGCATTGAGCACCTGATTATCATCGGCCAAAAAGAGCTGGACGATAACCAGCTCGTCCTCAAAAATATTGTGACTGGCCAAGAAGAACGGCACGGCGCCACCCGCATTGCTAGCTTACTTCAGGACCACCGCCGCGCATGACTGCCACCAACCATGCGCTGACCGGCGCGCTGATTGGCCTCTGGAGCGGCCGGCCACTGGTGGCCGTGCCGGTGGCGCTGCTGTCACACTTTTTGCTGGACATGATTCCGCATTTTGGCCCGCGCACCAATTCTCCAAAATGGCTCCGGACACGCCGTTTCAAAGCGCTGCTTTTCGTTGATTTTTTGGGCTGCGTTAGCCTGGTCGGGCTGCTGGCGTGGCAAAGGCCTACTCACTGGCTGCTGGCATGCATTACTGCGTTTATTGCCACCAGCCCAGATTTATTGTCCTACCCCATGTTTAAGCGGGCGCAGACAGACGATAACGCCAAGCGCACCAGCGGCTACACCAAATTTGCCAGCCGCATCCAGTGGTTTGAGCGTCCGCCCGGCGCCTTTGTAGAGCTGGCCTGGCTCGCAGGCGCCAGCGTTATTCTGTGGCAATTCATTCGCTAATCTGTTAAAATTGGTAACCATGCAGATTACCAAAGAACAACTCAAACCCACTCGTGTCAAACTAACCATTAGCGCCGATAAAGAGCTGCTAGACAAGCACAAAGCCGCTGTTGTCAAAGAGCTCAGTAAACACGTTAAAGTGCAGGGCTTTAGAAACGGCAGCGCGCCGGCCGCATTGGTAGAGAAACAGCTGGATCAGGGCCTCTTGCAAACAGAGTTTTTGCAGTCCGCCGTTAATGAGCTGTTTGGTCGGGCCGCGGCAGACGAGAAGCTGCGTGTTATGGGCCAGCCAGAGATTGCCATTAGTAAGTTTGTGCCGTTTAGCACGCTAGAAATTACGGCCGAGTGCGACGTTTTGGGTCCCATTAAACTGGGCGATTATAAAAAACTAGGTATCAAAAAACCAGATGCAAAAGTGGCTGATTCTCAGATTGAGGATGTGCTCAAAAGCCTGCAGGCCCGCGCCGCTGAGCGCACGGACGTAGACCGCGCTGCCAAAATGGGCGATGAAGTTACATTAGACTTTAAGGGCGTAGACGCCAAGACCAAAAAGGCCATTGATGGCGCCGCCGGCGAAGGCTTTCCATTGGTCCTGGGCAGCAAGAGCTTTATCCCTGGCTTTGAAGAAGAAGTGGTGGGCCTGAAGCCCGGCGCCTCCAAAGATTTTGACGTGACATTCCCGTCAGACTACAGCGTAAAAGACCTGCAAAAGCGCAAAGTTACCTTTAGCATCACCGCCCAGAAAATTGCCGAACTCAAAGAGCCAGAGCTAACAGATGCATTTGCCGGCAAAATCGGCCCCTTTAAGACGCTGGATGATCTGAAAAAAGACATCAAGCGCGAGCTGGAAGCCCAGGCCGTGCGGGAGGCAGACCAGGCTTGGGAAAGCCAAATGCTGGAGAAAATTGCCGATAAAACCAAGGTAGAAGTGCCGGCCGTTTTGGTGGACCAAGAGCTGGACGCCGTAGAGCAGCAAGAACGACAGAACGTCATGTACCGCGGCCAAACTTGGCAGGAGCACCTAGACGCCGAGGGCGTTACAGAAGAAGAACACCGCACCAAAAATCGTCCAATTGCCGAGCTGCGCGTTAAATCTGGCCTGATTCTGGCAGAAATCGCCGAAGTAGAAAAAATCGATGTGACCCCAGAAGAGCTAGAAATCCGCCTGCAGCTGCTGAAAGGTCGCTACGCCTCTGACGAGAAGATGATGGCAGAGCTGGATAAACCAGAAAACCGACGTGATTTGGTGAGCCGGCTGCTGACTGAAAAGACGCTCGCCAAGCTGAAAGACTTGCAGTAAGCCAGAAGCTCTATATTACTTTTTGAGTTCGCCCCAAGGCACAGGAGCTAGTTGCTGGACTGTAACTGAGTAGAAATTTTTTGAAGCGAAGACAGGCAAACCATCTTGCGCTAAGCATGAATTAGAAATTAGCGTATGCTTCGTTTTTTCATCTGGGATTAGTGCGGCGCCATCACGAGTGAATCGTAACGCGTCATCAGTGGAGCCATAGGGTTTTACGAGTAGTGTAGAGCCTTCCCCAGGAACAAATGTTGCCGGTGGTGTTTTTTCTGTCCCTAAAGTATTGAATGCTAGCTCCTTTAGACATGTTTGGCCGAGCCGTATATATCGACCAGAGAAATTACCATCTGATCTTAGGTCCTTGGAATCTGTGACTCCCTCCGTAGCCCAGAAGCCATAGCCATTGAGGTAATAAGCTTCGTATAAATTTCTGTCTGATAAGCCTTTTAGTTTTTCAATAACTTTCCCTGTATCAATGGCCCGCTGTGCGGTCGCTTGCTCATCGATCTTCTCGCCCTCTGCGCCGCAGCCCGTCATAAAAACTGCTGCTGAAACACCGAGCGCAACAATTCTTGGTGATAATCTCATGTTTGCCTCCTTTTGGATATTAATGCCAGCCTACATCTTTCTCCCTGGTCAAGCAAGCATAAGCAAATAGTTAGCACTCCCACTTGACGAGTGCCAACTAACAACGTACACTAGAGCTCATGAGTGTACTAATTCCAACCGTCATAGAAAACGAAGGCCGCTACGAGCGCGCCTATGATATTTACAGTCGCCTCCTGAAAGACCGCATCATTTTCCTGGGGTCAGATGTTAATGAGGCCAGCGCCAACACTATCGTGGCGCAGCTGCTATTTCTGCAGGCCCAGGATGCCAAAAAGGACATTTACTTCTACATCAATAGCCCCGGTGGCAGCGTCTATGATGCGTTAGCGATTTATGACACTATGCAGTACGTGACTAACGATATTCAGACCGTGGGCATTGGCGTGCAGGCATCGGCCGCGGCCTTCCTGCTCAGCTCCGGTACCAAGGGCAAGCGCTTTGCGCTGCCCAACGCCACAGTTATGATTCACCAGCCCAGTTCTGGCACGCGCGGCAAGGTGACGGACCAGCAGATTGACCTAGAAGAATCGCTCCGCATCAAGAAATTACTAGAGTCCATTATGGCCAAAAACACCGGCCAAAAAGCCGCCAAAATCCACGAAGACATGGAGCGCGACAAGTGGCTCACGGCCCAGCAGGCCAAAGACTATGGCATCGTAGACGATGTTATTAGTGCGCCACCTAAAAGCTAGTGCTTGCATCCAAATAGACTAATTTCACAAGGATATTGTAAAACTTTATACAAAGTGATATAATATTTATTATGAGTGATATTCAAAGAGGTCCCGAAGTTAAGCCTTACGACAGGTGGGACTTGCTACTGCGTCGCGTAAAGAAAAGTGATACGGTGCGCTTGCCGTCATTTTTTCGTGGGCTCGGTGCTGGCGTACTTGGCTATGCATCCGTGGAGGAGGATGGCCAGCTGGACAGCATTTTAGCGTTTAATCTACAGTCTGAAAAACTTCCAACAGGCAAGCTAATGTTTGGTATTGATATTACACATCTTGCGGTTGCCCCTGAGCGCCACCGGAGTCCCTATTTAGCAGCGGCGAAGTTGTTGGACGCCTCTTTTGGCAAAATGCGGGGGGTAGCATTTGCAACTCTCAGTGATCCGGACCCTGAGGCGGCCAACCTATGGACGACTATTGTCGACGCGGCAGGTGAAGATGGCCGCCCTCATGCAAGTGTGCGCACAAATAGACTTGCACTAGCTGCTAAAAATATCGCCTCTGCGGTTAACCAAGAACTGTATTACGACACCCTGTTGACACATCGCTATCCAGTAAAGTAAACTATACTTAAGAAGTAGTGTAAGCTGGGAAGTTTATCGGTGCTTATAGCGCCTGTTAGACCAAAAACCCTCACTTAGTAACCTTCGCGCGCAAAGGATCAAACCAAAATTACAACATCATTGCAATGGGGTAGTGCCCCGTGCGGACAAATGCCAAATTAATGCTAAGGGGAGATGCATGGCTACAGCGACTAAGCAAGCTAAACAAAAACAGGACCGCGTTTATTTTACAAAAGCAGACGACGCACTCGTGCTGCCCAGCCTGGTAGACCACCAGAATCGTTCCTTCCAATGGTTTGTAGAAGAAGGCCTTGGAGAATTATTAGCCGAAATTACGCCAATTGACGATTACACCGGCGGCAAACTAACCCTGGGTTTTAAGGGCTACCACTTTGAAGCCCCTAAAATGACAGAGGCAGACGCCCGCGAGAACAACGTCAGCTACGAAGCACCTCTAAAGGCAGTCGTGGAGCTAACCAACAAAGTCACCGGCGAAGTCAAAGAGCAGGAAATTTACTTGGGCGACTACCCATGGATGACCAGCCGCGGCACCTTCGTTATTAACGGCGCTGAGCGCGTGGTGGTTAGCCAGCTAATCCGCTCGGCAGGTGTATTCTTTACCGCCGATCAGCACGGTGCAACCGCCCTTTACGGCGCCAAGGTTATCCCTGGCCGGGGTGCTTGGCTAGAGTTTGAGACCGCCGCCAACGGCGCTATGTACGTTAAGATTGATCGCAAGCGCAAGATCCCCGTAACCACCTTGCTGCGCGCACTGGGCGTTACGGAATCCCGCATGAAAGAGGTGTTTAAGCACGTAGACACTGGCGCCACCAGCTACCTAGAAGCTACCCTAGAAAAAGACCCGGCTAAGGGCCAAAACGATGCGTTAATTGAAGTGTATCGCCGCCTCCGCCCAGGAGATTTGGCTACCGTAGATAACGCCCGCTCCCTGATTGAGAACATGTTCTACAACTACAAGCGCTTTGACTTTAGCCGCGTTGGCCGCTACAAGATTAACAAGCGCCTGAACTTAGACACGCCTAACACGGCAGAAAACCGCGTCCTGCACATTGAGGATTTAGAGGCAATTATTGCCGAGCTGATCCGCCTGAACAACACCCAGGAACCAGCCGATGATATTGACTCCCTGGCTAACCGCCGCGTCAAACTGGTAGGCGAACTTGTTCAGCGCCAGTTCCGGATTGGCCTTTTGCGCATGGAGCGCAACACCAAAGACCGCATGTCTATGTGCGACATTGAAACAGTCCAGCCTGGCCAGCTTATTAACGCCCGCCCAATTGTGGCGGCCGTCCGTGAGTTCTTTGCCAGCTCGCAGCTATCGCAGTTTATGGATCAGATTAACCCCTTGTCAGAGCTGGCGCACAAGCGCCGCCTGAGTTCCATGGGTCCTGGTGGTCTGAGCCGCGAACGCGCCGGCTTTGAAGTCCGCGATGCGCACGCCACCCACTACGGTCGTATCTGCGCTGTGGAAACGCCGGAAGGTGCCAACATCGGTTTGGTGCTTAACCTGGCCAACTACGCTCGTGTGAACGACTACGGTTTTGTAGAAACTCCCTACCGCAAAGTTATTAATGCCGCTACCGCCAAAGATTTGCCCGGCCACATTGCCGCCGAAGATTTCCTAGACGAAAAAGGCAAAGTTTTGGTTAAAGCCGGCACCAAGCTCACCGCTGCCGATGCCGCTAAAGTAGCCAAAGAAAAGCGCGCCACGTGGCCCGTGAAAGCCAAAGTTACCGCCGATGTCGTCTACCTAGACGCTTACGAAGAAGGAAGCGCCGTTATTGCCGGTGGTGGTAACGAAGTAGACGAAAACGGCTACTTTGTAGCCGAGCGCATCAGCGCCCGCAACCGCTTGCACCCCGGTGAAGTTGACGCCAATGAAGCCAACTACATGGACGCCGCTCGCAACCAAATTATTGGTAGTAGCGCCGGTCTGATTCCATTTGTAGAGCACAACTATGTGTATCGTTCTTTGATGGGTTCCAACCAGCAGCGCCAGGCCGTTCCACTGATTCAGCCCCAAGCCCCGATTGTGGGTACCGGCATTGAAGCCGTGGCTGCCGCTAACACTGGTCAGGTCACCTTGGCAGAAGCAGATGGCGAAGTTGTGAAGGCATCTGCCGATGAAATCGCCGTTAAATATAAGGAAGGTACGGTCAAGTACCAGCCGCAGCACTTTGTCCGCTCCAACGAGGGCACCTCTATTAACCAACGGGTCGTGGTAAACACCGGCGACAAGGTTAAGAAGGGCGATGTCCTGATTGAAGGCATGTCCATTAGCGGCGGCGAACTCGCTCTAGGGAAAGACCTAGTGGTGGCCTTCATGCCTTGGGCTGGCTACAACTTTGAAGACGCCATTATTATCAGCCGCAAGCTGGTAGAAAACGACACGCTGACCAGCGTGCACATTGTGGACTACATGATTGAAGTCCGCGAAACCAAGCTGGGCCCAGAAGTCATTACCCGCGATATTCCAAATGTCTCTGAAGAGTCCCTACGCCACCTAGATGATGACGGCATTGTCCGCATCGGCGCTGAAGTGCATCCTGGTGACATCCTAGTCGGTAAAATTACCCCTAAGGGTGAGCAAGAACTGAGCTCAGAAGAGCGCCTGCTGCGGGCCATTTTTGGCGAAAAAGCCAAGGAAGTCCGCGACACCTCGCAGCGCATGAGCAACGGCAAGCACGGTAAAGTGGTTGGCGTTAAGATTTTTAGCCGCGAAACCGGGCACGAACTTAAGGCCGGCGTTATTATGCAGATCCAGGTCTTTGTAGCCCAGATGCGCAAGATTAGCGTTGGTGATAAATTGGGTGGTCGCCACGGTAACAAGGGCGTTATTGCCCGCATTTTGCCACAGGAAGACATGCCATTTATGGCCGATGGTACTCCGGTAGACATCGTTCTGAACCCACTTGGCGTGCCGTCTCGTATGAACGTTGGTCAGCTATTTGAAACCCACCTGGGCATGGCTGCTCGCGCGCTGGGCATGACGGTTGCCAGCCCATCGTTTAACGGTGTTTCTATGGACAAGATTAAGGAGCTCCTCAAGGAAGCTGGTCTGCCAGAAGATGGTAAGCAGCAGCTGTACGATGGTCGCACCGGCGAAGCCTTCCGCGAGCGCACCACTGTTGGCTCCATGTACATGATTAAACTCAACCACATGGTAGCGGACAAGATTCACGCCCGTTCCACTGGTCCATACACCATGGTTACCCAGCAGCCGCTAGGTGGTAAGGCACAAAACGGTGGTCAGCGCTTTGGAGAAATGGAAGTTTGGGCCCTAGAGGCCTATGGCGCCGCCAACACGCTGCAAGAAATGCTGACCATCAAGTCAGATGATGTCTACGGCCGTTCCAAGGCCTACGAGTCTATCATTAAACGCA
>CAZRPP010000003.1:0-37450 GCA_964602145.1 uncultured Candidatus Saccharibacteria bacterium | reverse complement strand
TTGGTCTGTTTGGCGGCGCCGGCGTGGGCAAAACCGTGCTGATTCAGGAGCTGATCAACAACATCGCCAAATTCCACTCTGGCTACTCCGTCTTTGCTGGCGTGGGCGAGCGTACCCGCGAAGGTAACGACCTCTACGGCGAAATGACAGAATCCGGCGTTATTAAGAACACCAGCCTGGTCTTTGGCCAAATGAACGAGCCACCTGGCGCCCGTTTGCGCGTGGCTTTAAGCGGCCTAACCATTGCGGAAGGCTTCCGCGATAAGGGCTCCGATGTGCTGCTGTTTGTGGACAATATTTTCCGCTTTACCCAAGCCGGCGCCGAGGTGTCTGCCCTCTTGGGTCGCCTGCCATCCGCTGTGGGCTATCAGCCAACCCTGGCGCAGGAAATGGGCCAGCTGCAGGAACGGATTACATCCACCCGCGAGGGGTCAATTACCTCTGTGCAAGCTGTCTACGTCCCCGCAGACGACCTAACGGACCCCGCCCCAGCCACCACCTTTGCGCACCTGGACTCCACTATCGTGCTTAACCGTGCGCTCACAGAAATCGGTATTTACCCGGCCGTGGACCCACTGGATTCCAGCTCCACCATTTTGGACCCAGAAATCGTGGGCGAGGAGCACTACCAAGTCGCCCGCGAAGTGCAGCGCGTGCTGCAGCGCTACAAGGATTTGCAAGATATTATCGCCATCCTTGGTATGGAAGAACTGTCAGAAGAAGACAAGCTCACCGTGGCCCGCGCCCGTCGTATCCAGCGCTTCCTAAGCCAACCGTTCTTTGTGGCCGAGCAGTTTACCGGCAACCCCGGCCAATACGTGCCGCTCAAGGACACTATCGTTGGTTTCAAGGAAATCCTAGAAGGCAAACACGACGACAAGCCAGAATCCGCCTTCTACTTGAAAGGGTCAATTAAGGACGTTAAGTAATGCGTTTAACACTCGTTACCCTTTCCGGTACCAAATTTGACGCCGATGTTTACGAGGTTATTTTGCCCACGCTCAGCGGCCAAATTGCCGTGCTGCCCGGCCACATGCCACTAGTTTCCGCCGCCACCAACGGTGTCATAGAAATTCGCCGCGGCCGCGCAGACCGCGACAACGAAATGGTACTTTTTGCCACCAACGGCGGCGTGATTGAAGTGGACGCCAACCACGACGTGCACGTGATTGTGGACGAAGCCGATGACGCTGACAGTATCAACGAAGCGGAGGCGGAAGCCGCCTACCAACTGGCCCAGAAGCTGAAAGCGGAAGCCACGGACGAAATCAGCCTAGAAAAGGCGCAGTCCCTGGTGGACCGCCACGCCGTTCGATTGCACGTTGCGGCTCTGAAACGTCACCGCAGTGGTGGCCGGCCACGCGTCTAACAGAAAGACCGGTAACGGTCTGGGTCTTCACGAGGCTTTTCGTTTTTGGCGTATAACTCCACAAAAGTGACCGTTTGCTGCGAGCGAACTGCCACAAAAATCAGCCTGGTTTTACTATTAGTTCCCAGGGTCTCGCAGTCTAAACGCATCTTGATCACTTCTGTGTCTGATTCATCGGCGACAGCTAAAATAGCAGCTCTTTTGCCGGAGAAAAATGCCTGCCGATACAAATCAAGGCTGACATTTTTGTCTAACTGTTCATACAGCGGCGTAATGTGAAGCTTGGCGGCAGCGATATCATTCGGAATAGAGCGCCATTTTTTGCTTAAGCGTTTGACGTCTTTTTTGAACTGTGGCGATTCATTATAGATCATCGCCAGGTTCTGTTACGGCCGTTAAGTTTGTCCGATAAAAAACGCTGCGGTAATCTATGGGCTGGCCCGGTTTGGCCACTAACCAAGGGGTATCGTAGTGGGAGAATTGCGATAATTCCGATGCAGTTTTATCGCTTAAACGAGCTAACTCTTGGTTTATATGGCGCAGCTCACTGGCAGTTAGTTTGTCTAAGTCTGGCGACGCAATGGGTAGGTATTTCTTTTGCGTTTTGTTAAAGTATTTTGTCTCAACTATGTCTAGCTCTCCCTGCCTCTGCATATCTGTTACGATCGCCTTAAAATCTACCGCAGGCGTGGGGCCAAAATGATTACGGACGTAGGTGAGCCCGGTAATAGATTTGCTGGTTTTTTCATAGTAATCCATGTCTATAAAATAGAGGAGCTTATAAAGGACCGTTTCTCCTACGTTGGGTTTAGCGCCAACTTTAGCTAGTACGTACAGCAGTACTTGACGCAGTTTATCCGGGCGTGTTTTGGGGTCGATTTCTCTTGGAGAAATGTCATTTTCTGGAGGATTTGGCCGCTCATAATTAACTGAGGGCACGACCTGACCATCTATAAGGTCCGAGGTATTTATTTGATAGTAGGCGCCGATAGCTTGAATCTCCTTGAGCTTGGGCTCACGGTCTCCATTTTCAATTTTAACGTAGGTTGCGCGGGCAACGCCAACAGCATCAGCCAGCTCTTGCTGAGAAAGTTTTGCCGTCTGGCGTAATTGCTTGATGGTCGCACTAAAAGTCATGGCCCTACCCTTTTTAAAAGATACTGTCATGATAGCACTTTGTGCAACTTTATACAATATTGATTGTGCAAATTCGTAAATCTGTGCTATTATGCATCTAGGAAACAAGGGTAACACCGGGAACAAACACCGGCAATGGGCGGCGGAGAATACAGTCTTTTAAAAAAGAAAGGAAAAGCTTATGGACTTTCACGAAGCAAGAAAAGTTTCCGCATGGAATAAGGCGCGCCCCATACCTGGGTACGACCCGGCTGTTTGGCGCCAAGATGCTTTCGGTGACACTATTCTCTGGAGCGACTACGGTAAACGCACCGAGTTTGGTTGGGAAATTGATCATCAACTTCCGCAGAGCAAGTATCCATTTTTGACATGGAATATGTCAAACTTGCGAGCTCTCCACTGGAAGAACAATCGCTCAAAGAGCGATAGGACTGACGTGTTAGCAGTGCTTGGCTCGTACCCACACTGAGAGGTCAATGGAAAAGTAACTGGGTTATAGAGAGCCTGAGAAGCTTGCTACCAAAAGCATTGAATCTTATGGCGCTAGAAAGGTTACACCTCCCAAAATAAAACAGAGGCATATGCCTCTGTTTTATTTATATTTGCCTATTGGAGCTATTTAACTGAGCTGGTGCAGTGGGCGCACTTGGTGGCCTTGACTGGAATGTCGCTCAAGCAGAACGTACATTTCTTCTCTGTGGGGTCTTCTGGCGTCTTGCGCTTGGCGGCTAGAGCCAAGGCGTGGTTCATAGGCACCACAACCATAAAGAAGATGGCAGCCGCCACAATCAGGAAGTTGACCAAGGCTGTGAGCACGTAACCGTAGCCAATTGTGGAGCCGTTGAGGACAAAGTTTAATTCATCAAAACTAGGCTTGCCAATGAGCGCAGCAATTAACGGCATAATGACTTTTTCTACCAACTTGGTGACGATGGCGCCAAACGCAGCACCGATGACCACGGCCACGGCTAGGTCAATCACATTGCCGCGCATTATAAACTTTTTAAAATCCTTTAGCATCGCTGCTCTCCTTTAAATTATGCCTTAATCATATACAGGGGCGGCTAAGGTGTCAACTAGGCAGCTAGACCAAATTCTTTCGCGCTGCCTTTTTTGATTATTTCAATGGCGATTGCGTTGCGATCGTGCTCAGGGCTCAGATTCATTCTGACGGCTTCACCAATCAAGAGACTGCTCGCCCTGAGGACTGATGGATCGAGCTGAAACTCTGGGAGCAACAAGGGTGCAAGCATCTCTGACATGCCAGGCGTTTGCCAATAGCGCGGCATGTGATTACCATTGTGAATAACCGTACTTGAGCGCCAGCCGTCAAGATCAACAACGAGTTTTGCACGGTAGGGATCAGCATGGGCGCCGGCCTTCGTCACAAAGGGTGTATTATTGTGCATACGATCACGAAGATTTTCTCTACTTATTCCAAAATCCGGGGACACAAGCTCTTTTACGACTTGCAGTCCATCCCATGCAATTTCAAGCGGCAATTTTTCTTCAGCCTTTTCAGCTAAAATTTTAACCCTGTCTAGAAGCTCCGGTTGCGCAGCTGTGTGGACAATCCTACCAAACAATTTTTTGAATGCACAGCCAAGAGGGCTGCCTAATTTGCCTTCAGGAATTTGCGCGGTTGCAAGTACGTCGTTAAATTCGTCGCTGTGGAAATGAAGTTTTGTCAGGTTCTGCCGGGCAGATCTCTCTGTAACATCCATTGAGAAATCGAGCAGGAGTGCATCGCCCCGTTCTCTAAAAAGATGTCGAAGTTCCGATGGCTGGCTGGCTGCCATGTTAATAAAAGAATTTCCGACAAGCCCAACAACGGATCCAAAATTCCTACCGACATATGTCAGGTCGCTGTAAGAAAAATGTTCGCGGCGATCGCGGAAAGACTCAGCAGTAATACCTCGGTCATCACCACAATCTCCGATAACCGGCAGTTCACCATTGGGTGGCAGTATGAGGCCATTTTGATGGCGTCTCCATAATTCATCCCCGTCCAGTATACGAACACTTGGCAATTCAATCTTATGCATACAACGTTTGATTTAAAAACACAAATTCTATCCTACCCCAGACAAGATAGCAAAGCAACATTGAAAAGTCAACGCAAAAATGGTATTATAATCTTTAGTATGCAGTACGAATATGCAATTGGCCCCGAGCTGCCCGGTCTTGAGCCGGCAGTTTTTGATCCCATGGATCAATTTTGGCTCGATGTGCCCAGTTTTACAGAGTTAACAAATCTCATCAACACTACTAGCCTAGCCACTTTTGAACTGGCAGCTTTGTCTCATCAAAGCCAGCATGCCCAGCAAAGACAAAAAATATTTGAGATGCTGGTGCCGGCAAATTCCCCTGCTGAAGCGGAGCAGAGATTGGCTTTAAATCTGGGCTACGTTTATGGCAAATTGCTGGCTCTAAAATCTAATGGCCTAGCTAGTGAGCCGGTCGCCACCCATACTGCAGAAATTGTGGTAGAAATGTTTGAAGATGTTACAGAAAATCTTGATCCGGAAGACATGGATGATAACTTGAATCTGTTTTGCCGATTGCGGCAGAAAGAAATTGATTTTGCGGGGTCCGATATACTAGGCCTTGGCTTATCGCACATCCACGGTCATTTACTGGAGCAATTTCATAAGCTTCTACCGGAGGGAACCGAGTCCGATATATTACAGGATCATCAACTTGGTACGTTATTCTACGCTGGCGCCTTGGCAGGCGGGTTTTTCCATGCCAGCCTGAGCCAAACATCAAAGGATACAATCGAGCTTAGTAATGGCTACCACCCACTGGCAGATGGCCTACGGGAAAGGCGAAAATTTGTCCCGACCGGCGATATTGCCGGCACTGTGGATCATGCACTGGCACGTAGAAACACATTGCTATATTCCAATAACGACACCGATGGAGAGCACGTTGTCATCTATCCACGCTACTCGCAGGTTGGTCTGCAAATGATTAGTACGCCGATTCATTGGGAGTATTTGGACGAGTATATCCGAGCCGCAAAGGTACCGTTAGACGCCGTAGAAAGGGTAATTATCAGGAACGATTATGGTCGTTTTGAGGAGACGGACAAGGAAGCGCTGCACCACTTCAGCGATATTGTGCTTATCAAAACCAAGGATGGTTTTTGCGGCACCTTTGCCGGCCAGCATCCCGCCGTAGAGCAAATTTGTCAAACATTTTTTGGCCAGACAGCTCCTTCGCCATATCTGGATGTTGTGCCAAATGCGGTCCGGGTGGTTAGTCGAAATCAAGAACAAATTGAGACTGCTTCTAAGGCCTTACGACTCTCTAGAGTGGCCGCAGGTGTCTTTACGGCTGTGTCGATTGGAGAGGACATGCTCATGCAAAAAATGGGCTCTCCAAATGTCAATTGGGCGGCAACTATTTTGACAAGCGCGGTGGCTTGCTTAGCAACACTGCCTGTCCAGTACTATCGAGACAAGCTTAAAAAAGTGTATCGTCTGGACAAGCCCGAAGACCAACTTTTTCAAGCCTATCTTGACCAAATCTTCCTCAGACCGTAATATCAAATGCGTATGACACAGCAAAATTCATCCCAAGCAGCAGTCGTAGTAGACTGCGGAATCCTGAGTGATTTAACCTGGCGCGGTGGCGTCTCGGCTGCCAAGCTAACTGATAAAAAATTTATTTCCGCAGAAAAACTGCAGCGGGCTGTCGAGCAAATCGATAACTTTTTTGTAGAGGTTGATAATAATGCGCCCACTCGTTGCATCGATGGCCGCCATGACCCTGACCGCTCCGAACACGAACTTGGCGCACAGGTACCTGGCGGCGCGCCGGGCGCTGCCCTGGCCTATCGTTTGGGCGTGGATAAAGATGACCTAACCCGCGGAACTTTCTTATCTGATGCAGAGGCCATGATTGGTAACTTTGTGCGCCTCGGCTTTGCGCCCGGTGGACACCGCGATGAGACCAATGTCGCCTCGCACGGGAACGCCGTTGGCTGCGGCGCTATTGATGGTATGGATAAAATTCTAGCCATTATGACTGATCCAGATTTGGTCAACGATCACAAACGCGTCGTAAAACTGCTGATGGGCGATGATTTTAACCGCGATAATTACCTGCGCGTTTTGGGCGCCGCCGTAACCGTCAATGGTCACTCGCACGACTATTTTTTGAACCGCGAAAAAATTATCGATGTGCTTGAAAAACGATCCAAGAAAAGCATCGCTGTTCTAAAAGGCGAGCACCATGAATGTGTGGTTGTAGTTAACCTGGTCCCTGGCACCACTCTTGCTTCTAATAAATTTGCCCAGGCTTTTGACGGGATGCAGGCCTTTGGCTACGACCTCTGGCGATCCAAGCAGATGGCCGCCCGTCTCCTGCCCTTGCCGGAGCAAAAATTGGACCGCGAACGCTTTATTATGGCCCGCGTTATGACAACTGTCGCCACGCTCATGGCGCTGACAGATGCCTCGCAGCGCCTTATTCTGCGCCTGCCAACTGGTCCAGAAGAATCGCTAGATTCCGCAGAAACTTTACAAACCGTCTAAACCACGCTAATCTAAGTCTATTAACTAAGTGGAGGTTCCTTATGTTAGGACGACGGAAGCTTGCTGCGCTCGCAGCTGAGTTCCTGGGCACGGGCGCATTGACGCTGGTGTTCCTGAGCGTACAAAGATCAACAATTGGTGTGCCATTTTTTGTGGCCATGGCGGCCGGTTTAGTCGCGGCCATGCTCGTAACAGTCTTTGGCGGGACTTCCGGCGCGCACATTAACCCCGCAGTTACTCTTGCACTGTGGACCGCACGCAAAATCGATGCGCTGCGCGCTGTGCTCTACATCGCTGCCCAAATGCTGGGTGCCTGGGCTGCTTACGGCCTCTACACTTACTTTGTTAACAGCAGCCTACAGCCGCTGAAGAGCACCTTCTCTGGCCGCGTGCTGGTTGCAGAAGCCGTTGGTGCATTTGTCCTGAGCTTGGCTTGGGCAACTGTTACCTTCCGCGCTAACCTGACATCTGGCGCCCGCGCTGCCCTGATTGGCGTTGGCTACATGCTTGGTGTTGTGGTTGCCGCAGTCGCTGGCATTGGTATCATTAACCCTGCCGTGGCTGAAGGTATTCGTGCTTGGGACGTATTTAGCACTGCAGCTAGCTGGGGCACTTACGTGCTTGGCCCGGTCCTGGGTGCCATTATCGGTATCAACCTGTACGGCTTGCTGTTTGCTGGCGATGAAGTCGTGGAAGATTACGCAGACCCCGTTCTAGAAGAAGTAGAGACGGTATCTGTAGTATCTGCAGCCGCTGTTAAGCCGCTGCGCAAGGTCGCTAAAAAGCCAGTTGCTAAAAAGGCACCTGCAAAAAAGCGCACAGCTAAAAAATAAATTTAGTATTTAGTCAATAAAAGATTAAATTTCCATTAAATATCACTCCATTACAGGGGTGATATTTTTTGTAAAATCTATTTACTTGTCCGGGGCCGCGGTGGGACAATAGAAGCATGTCAAAAGTTTCCGATGAACCGGTTATAACTTTGTCCGTCCTGCGGCGCGAACTTGCAGCGTCTCAGGAAAGTCTACGTTCAGATTTGCGGCGCGAGCTAGCAGCATCGCGTGAAGGCCTGCGGGATGAGCTTAAGAATGAGTTGGCGCCTATACACACCAAACTAGACTACCACGATGAGGTATTGGCCAAGCTCGTTGAGCTGTGCGAAGACAATCGCCGCGACATACGCTATCTGTTATCTGCTTCAACCAACCTTCAGGACCGCATGCAGCGGGTGGAAAATAACATGGCCACCAAGGATATGCTGCTCAGTTGGACAGATATTGTACGCGATGTTTCTGGTGACGTTCGCATGCAAAAAGAAGAACAAAGCCATCTGACGTCTGGGCAGAAACAGCACCAGGATTGGATTAGTCAGCTAGCGAAGGCCACGCACACGCGGCTACAGCCCAGTCTGGATTAGATCCGCCTGAAACTTTTGGCTCCCTTTCAGATCTTCTGAATAGTCGTGAATATCGGGGAAATCACAGGCCTTAATATGTCGCCAGACGGCGCCGATCAGCTGTTCAAGATCTTTGGTTTCCTGTGCATCAAACGTTAGGTGTAAGCGATGCAGTTGCCCATTTTCATCTGGCTCCACATAGTCCAAGTACGCATCTGTAACAGTGTAGCCGCGGTAGCTCGTAGAATTTTCTACTAACAATTTGTAGAAATAGAGCTGGCGGCGATAGGCCTGCATTTTCAGGTCCGCACTCCAGCGAGCGGCCGGTTTGCCGGTTTTGTAGTCCACCACAGTGATTGTCTTGGCCTCTTTATTGATAATCAGCCGGTCGATTTTGCCACTCAAATGGGCGCCGCTGACAATCACGCCCTCTTGGCGGAAATCATGCTCGGGTACATCCGTGGGCTGAAATTCTGCGCCCCGCTCTTTTTGGTAAATCGTGAGCGCATGATGGGCGCGTTCGCGCAGCTGGTCATGATCTGTTTTGGATAGCAGTTTGGCGGCCATGAGCTGGTCCGCTTTGGCTAGTAATTGCTGCGGCGTGGCCGATGGCTGGCCGGCCAGCCACTGGAGGCTGGCGTGAATAACATCTCCGTAGGTGCCGGCTAATGAGCTGCCGGTGGGCAAACGCAAGAGGTCACGCATTAAGAAGCTCGCGGGGCCATCGGTGGTGGAGACAAAGCGGTTCAGGCCGGTAGCGCTCAGCTGGTAACGCTGTAATCTATCTTTTAGCAGGTCTTGCAGCTTGGGGTCCTGGCGCAAATTGTTCAGTTGTTGGTCGTGCCAATAGAGGCTCATGGCTTCCAGGGTTGGCGGCTGCGTGTCCGGGGTTTCTGCCGGCAGGTCAATTTCTGCCAAGTACTTCAAGGGACTTTGCGGCCGGCCGCTGAACGATGTGTCATAGCTACACAAATATAGGTCATGTTTGGCGCGCGTCAGCGCCACATACAAGAGGCGGAGCCGCTCATCTTGGTTGGCGCCAGCGTAACGGATGTGCTGCAAATTGGGTGGCAAGCTAATGCGGCTGCTTTGCCCGCGGGCACGGCTGCCCCAGACTTCATCATTGACGGCCAGCATGAAGACAGCGGCAAATTCTTGGCCCTTGGACTTGTAGGCGGTCATGAGCTGGACGGCATCGTCTGCCTCTTGGTAGGGGTTGCTGCTCATAATTTTGATGTTAGCGGCGAGGTGCTGATCCGCAAAATCCAGTAGGTCGTGCAGCTGCGGCGGCGTGTCCGCCAGCGGCCGGTGGTCTTTTAGTTTTTGCCGCAGCACCGTCAAATTGCTGAGTAGCTGCCAGAACGGCACGCGGTCCTCTGCCGTTAGCGGCTGCGCACCAAAATAGTGCGCGTAAAACGGCGATTTCTGTCCGGACGGCAGCGGCATAACGCCGGCCAAATAATCCAGCATAGACTCCAACGGCTCGCGGCTTGCGAGCAAACTGAGCTCCATAAAAAACTGCACGGCCGGCCGGTTTTGCAGGCGCTCCGTCCAGGACTGATCGTCTTTTTGCCAGGCTGTTTCCCAAATCAAATGGGTGGGCGTTTGCCACATGGGCAGGCTCAGCACTTGGGGCCAGAGGTAGTCAGCGGTCTTGGTGCCTTGCTGAACATCATCTGTTAAAGCGAGTGTCAGGCGCGCCATGAGCAATAATTCTTCTATGGCCGTGTCGTCCAAAATGTTTTCGCGCTTTTCGTACTGCACCGGAATATTTTGCTCAGCCAAGAACGGCAATAAACCCTCCAAGTATTGATGCTTGGGCGCCAGCACAGCGATTTCTTGCAGCGGCAGATTCAGCTGCTTGACCTGCTGGGCCACCCAGGCGTACTGCGACACATCGGCTGTAAACTGGGTGGCAGTGATGTGCGCCGCGGGCAGCTCAGCCGCTGCTTCCAAAGCTTTCTCTATGCCCGGAAAATGATGGTGCAGCCGCGTTTCAATTTGCTCAGACACCTGGCTGGCCAAGCTCAAAACCTCTGGCCGCGAGCGGTAATTTTGCGTGAGCGGCACCACCAGCACGTCCCGATACATCTTGGCAAACTGCAGCATGTGCGAGTAGTCAGCGCCCTGGAACGCGTAGATAGCTTGGTCGTCGTCGCCCACGGCTAGGACGTTGGGCCGCCCCTCGTGCACCGGATTGTCCGTTAATAACTCTACTAAACGCAGCTGCGCAGCATTGGTGTCCTGGAACTCGTCCAGCAGCAGGTACTGGTAGCGCTCCTGCAGGGTGTAGCGCAGCTCATCGTTACTGGATAGACCGTGGATGGCGCGCAGAATCATGTCGTCATAATCGTAGCAGCCGGCTTTAGTCAGCGCCTGCAGATAGTTTTCATAGATATCGGCGGCGTATTTTTGACGCTGCGCGGTGTCGAGTCCGGCGGCGCACCACTGCCCTTGCGCATCTTTGGCCAACCATTGATTTTTCCAGGCAGTGACGGGCTTAGTTTCCCCGTCTTCCAGCGCTCCTGCAAGCTGTTCTAGCCACATGGTTTTGAGATCGCTGTCTGGCAATGTGACGCTGGCTTCCAGCAGCCGGGCAAAGGCTGGCAAGGCGGATTTAGTCATGGTTGTCACACCGCTCAGCTCAGTGCGCGCTAGTTTGCTGGCGGCTTTCATGAAAATTTCATTATCTGCGGCAATCTGGCGAACATCGTCTGGCGATAATAACGCACGGCGATAATCGCTAATGAGCGTCTTAAGGTCCGGCAGATAAAACTCCGCTTTAAAGGGATTTTTATAGGGTAAGGCTGCCTGCACCGACCGCAAAATCTGGTCAATTTTAAGCGCGTCTGCTGGCACCAGCTCCGCCACGTCCGCAAAGTACTGCGGGTAGCGCTGCAGCAAATCGCTGCCAAAAGCGTGATAGGTGCTAATAGTGACATCGTAGGCAGCCTGGCCGATCATGGCTTGCAGCCGGCGGCGCATGGTAATTGCCGCCGCATCCGTAAATGTCAGGCACAAAATGTTGGACGGCAGCGCATCCGTGGTGGCCAAAATGTGCGCGATGCGCGTAGTCAGCAGCTGCGTCTTGCCCGTACCGGGCCCGGCAACAACCAATACGGGTCCGTCAATTTGATTAACGGCCTGTTTCTGCGCCTGGTTGAGCTGCGCATATGCCTCCTGATAGGTTGCCATGGGTCTATTATAGCTTGGATGACCAAGGTGCAGCTAGCTCATCACTCGCCAGCTCACGCCGGCAGTGTTCGCAGGATTCTTCGGAACCAAATTGGCGTGACCATTGGTGGCCGGCCTCTATGAACGGCTGGTAGTCGTGGAAGGCCACAAAGTCAGAGGCGCGGCGCAGGAAGGCGCCTAGCAGGCCGTATGTGCGGAAGCCACCGCGCATGGCGGCGGCCCAACGTGGACCAACGGGAATGACGGACCACGGTTCGTGGACTTTGTACTCTTTGAGCGGGCGGTCCGTAATAACGCGGCGCAGGTTGGCGGCCACTTGGCGGGCATCTTCTACGGCCGTTTGGGCCATGCCGCTGTAGGGGGTGTTGGCGTTGTCGCCAATGACGTACATGTCTGGTTCCGTGCGCTGGTAGACGTCCACGGCCACTTTGCCGTTTTTGGTAATCGTAAAGTTGTTGGCGGCAAAAAATGGGTTGTTGGTAACGCCGGCGGTCCAGACAACGGTGTGGCTTTGGATTGGCTTGCCGTTGACGGTTAAGCTGTGCGCAGAAGCACCTTCTACGCGGGCGTTGGTGTAGACTTTTACGCCTAAATGGCGCAGTCGACGTTTAATAACCCGTCCCGCATCGCGCGGTAAGCGCGGCAAAAGGCGCGGATTGGCTTCTACTAAATCGACATGCACCGCTCGGCCGCGGATGCCGTGCATTTTCATGATGCGCTTGAGGTAGCCCGGCAGCGCGCCTGCTAGCTCAATGCCGGTGGGGCCGCCGCCCACTACCACGTAGCTCAGGTCCGGCTTCATTTCGTTTATCAGCTGGGTATGAAGGTGTTTTTTGAATTCTTTGATTTCTTTGTCGGACTTAATGCCAAAGCTGTATTCTTCTAGGCCGGGGATGCCGAAGTAATTGGTAATGACGCCCAGTGCAAAAATGGCGCTGTCGTATGGCACTACCTCGCCGTTTTTGGTAGTGATGGTTTTGGCTTTGCGGTCTATCGTTTCTGCAGGGTCAACAATGACAGTTAAGCCCTTGCCTTCAAAAAAGTCGCTGAGCGGGATGATACTGCCGGCGCGGCGGCCGCCCAATGCCGTGTGGTACAGACTAGGATAATAGATAAAATCGGGGCTAGTAGTAATGAGGGTAATGGTAAAGCGGTCATCGCCGGCCAGCTCTAAAGCAGCCTTTACGCCGCCAAATCCGCCGCCAACTATCACCACCCGATGTTTTTTCATTCTAAGCACAAGTGTAATCAATTTGGACGAACATGACAAGCAGACAAAGGAGGAAAAGGAAAATTTAAAACGGCGGCAGGCCGAAGAAATTTTTCTTGGCCCCTTGCCCGCTTGTCATGTCCGGCCAGGCCGATCAGCGCTCGTGGAGCTTGAAGCGCCACTTGCCATGCTCGATGTGGGTGAACCCAACTACCTGTTCGAGACGGTTGATGATTGTGCGGGTGTATCCCTTCTTGTCGTGGCGCTTGATGTCCGCAGCCTCCCATCCTTCTGGCAAGGACATGCCGTAGGTTGCCCCACTGTGCGTGGACGGTGTCTCTCTGTGAGAGACGACTCCCAGACCGCGCCTGACGAGCAGACCGACTTGCCGGTTGCTCAAGGGGAGCTCCGTGAGGATTCTTTCCTGCTGCATCGCTACTCCTAGTAGGTTTTTTCCAAAACTCTGATTGAGTCAAGGGAGCAATCGGCGTAAATCTACCGACTCTTCTCTTGACTCAAACTCTGCCTGCTTGTCAAAGTGCGGCCCCAGCGGAAACTATGTCTCAACACCAAGACCAGTTATATAGATTAACAGAAAAACGAACTTTTTGCAATAATTTGCAGCGCGGCCAGTAAATGGGGTAAGCTTAAGAGGAATATGCAAACACTGAAAGAATTAGTAAAATCCAGTGGTTTTAGCGGTGAGCTGGACGACTCCGCGGCGTCCAAAGAAAAATACAGCCACGACGCTTCCCTATTTGAAATTAAGCCAGAGCTAATCGTTTACCCCAAAAACACACAGGACGTGGAAAAATTGGTCAAGCTGGCGCACGAAAACAAGAAAAACATGCGTGATTTGTCGCTCACGCCGCGCAGTGCGGGTACAGATATGGCCGGCGGCGCCATTAATGACAGCATTATCCTGGATTTTACTAAGCATATGCATACCATCCATGAAGTTACGCGCACGCATGGCCGCGCGCAGCCCGGTGTATACTATCGAGATTTTGAGCCGCGCACGCTCAAGCATGGCGTCTTCATGCCCTCCTATCCAGCTAGCCGCGACCTTGCGGCGCTGGGTGGCATGGTTGGCAACAACTCTGGCGGCGAAAAATCGCTGGAGTACGGCAAAGTTAAAGACTTTGTAACTGAGCTGGAGGTTGTCTGGGCAGACGGTGTGGCCCGCAAAGTCAAGCCCATCACCAAGGCACAGCTAGATAAAAAAATGAAGCAAAAAGATTTTGAGGGCCAAGTCCATAAACAAATTTACGAGCTGTGCGAGAAAAATTACGACGTTATTAAAAACGCCAAACCGCAGGTAAGCAAAAACTCCATGGGCTACACGCTGTGGGAAGTTTGGGATAGAGAAACCGGCATTTTTGATCTGACTAAATTGTTTGTGGGCGCGCAGGGTACGCTGGGCATTACGACGGACATCACATTCAAATTAGTGCCGCATCGGGAGCATTCTGGCCTCCTCGTCTTATTCTTAAAAGATACCAAAAAACTCGGTAAATTAATTCCGGCCGTCCTAGAACACAAACCGGCCACGTTTGAGAGTTTTGATGATGCCACACTTCTTTTATCAATAAAATTTATGCCGTATTTCTTAAAGATGCTGGGCCTACCGCGATTCATTAAACTGCTCTTTAGCTTATTGCCAGACGCACTCCAGCTTCTAAAGGGCGTGCCTAAAATGGTACTCATGATAGAGTTCAATGGCGATTCGGAAGAAGAAGTACGGGCCAAAATCAGAGATTTGCATCAGAGTCTGTACAAAGTCAGAGCCCGCTATGAAATAAATGGTTTTGAGGAAACACCCACCGCCGGTTCGAGCGAAAAGTTTTGGACCATGCGTCGGCATAGCTTCCAGCTGCTGCGCAGTAAAGTTAAGGACAAGCACACGGCGCCGTTCATCGACGATCTGATTGTGCGGCCAGAATATTTAGCGGAATTTTTGCCTAAACTGCGGCGGATTGTTAAAAAATACAAGCTGTTTGCTACCGTACAAGGCCACATTGGCGACGGTAACTTTCACATTATCCCGCTCATGAAGCTAGAGGATACCAAGGAGCGTAAGAAACTCTTGCCAGCTATGAAAGAAGTCAATAATTTGGTGCTGCAGTACAAGGGCTCATTAAGCGGCGAACACAACGATGGCTTGGTCCGCGGTCCCTGGCTGAAGCAGCAATTTGGTCCCAAAGTTTTTGCGCTCATGCAAGAGGTTAAGCACATTATGGACCCGCAAAACATTTTCAATCCCCACAAGAAAACTGATGCCAGCTGGGACTACAGCTACAAGCACATTCGCGACCATTTCTAAGCTGGCAGGACGATTTTGGCAACCGTGCCCTTGCCGGCTTTGCTGCTGAGCTGCAAGTCTGCACCCAGGCTGCCAGCCAAAGACTTAGCAATGGACAAGCCAAGCCCAAATCCACTGCTGGTGCGGCTAGCCTCCGTACGGTAAAAACGCCGGAAAACGTTCTTCAGGTCTGCACTGGAAATTCCTTGGCCGTGGTCCGCAATACTGATTGCTACGCTGCGCCCGGTGCGCTTGCAACTAACAACAACCTTGCCTTTGGCGGGGCTGTATTTTATGGCGTTATCAATCAAAATCACTAACAGTTGCAAGAGCACTTCTGCATCCGAGCGAGCAGTCAATTTGGTGGGTTCAATTTTGAGCGATACATTGTGTTTTTTGGCGGCCGCTACTAATTGCTGCCGGGCATTTTTCAAAATTGGCGCCAAGGGCACGGATGATAGTTCCAGGGTTTGCTCCATGGCGTCTAGCCGGCTCAGGCGCAGCAGGTTGTGCACCAAAGAACTGAGTTTTTCGGCTTCTTCTATGTTGCTTTGCAGCGCCGTTTTGAGCTGCGTTGGGCTGGCGCCGGGGTCCATGAGCACCACTTCTGACTCCATTTTGAGCGCAGCCAGCGGCGTACGCAGTTCGTGGCTGACATCGGCGGTAAAGCGTTTTTGCTGTTCGTGCGCTTGCTCTATGGGCCACAGCGTGCGCCGCGCCAAGGCGTAGCTGGCCAGGCCGCCGGTGGCAATTACCACGGCGTTAAAAAAGACCAAGCGGCCAATGATGTGCTGCCGAGCTTCAATAAATGACGGCGCATGATTACCGAGTGTTACCTGCGGATAATTATCGATAATCTGGGCGGCTTGTTGACTCAGACCAAAGCGCAGATCATCCATGGCAATGCGGTAGACCACTAAGCTAAAGCAGAGGCTAATTATGGCCAAAATGGTGAGATACCAGGTCGTCAATTTAAAAGTTGCGGACTGGAACATTAGCCTAGAACATACCCAAAGCCGCGCTTTGTTTTAAGTAAATCTTTGCCAAATGGCTTGTCGATCTTAGCGCGCAAGTAGCCAATATAGACTTCTACCGTGTTGGGTAAAATTAACGAATCGCCGTCCCAGACATGTGCAATAATAGTGTCTTTGCTGACAATTTGTCCCTGGTTACGCAGCAGATATTCCAGCAGCGCAAATTCTTTCTGTGACAGCTCAATGGTCTTGCCGGCGCGCTGCACTTGGTAGGTGCCGGGATTGAGCGTTAAATCCTGACAAACTAATTCCGTGCCAGCCACCAGCGGCGGGCGGCGCAGCAGCGCCTGAATCCGGGCCACCAGTTCATCAAAAGAAAATGGTTTAACCAGGTAGTCATCCGCGCCGCCAGCTAGGCCTTCTACTTTATCAGAGACGCTGCCGCGTGCGGTGAGCATTAAAATAGGCGCAGATTGACCAGCGGCTCGGGCGCGTTTGGCCAGCTCAACACCATCCATACTGCCGGGCAACATACGGTCTAGCAAAATCACATCATAGTCTGAGTCAGTGGCATGAGAAAGGCCCGTGTCGGAATCATGGACTGCATCCACGGCGTAGCCTTTTAGCTCTAGCCCTCGTTTGAGTGCGGCGGCAATTTTCAGCTCATCTTCAATAACTAGTATGCGCATACCTCTAGTATACAAAAAACTAGGCAACCCTGCCCGCCGTAGTGTACAATTTGAGCAGGACAAATGCTTATGCTTTCTAAGATTTCAGCCAAACGACGTCAGGCGGGTGACACCATCGTAGAGGTGTTAATCTGTATTGCTGTCATATCAACTGTCTTAACTGGCGCATTCATTGTTGTTTCAAAAAGTAACCGCGCCGTTCAGGATAGTGCAGAACATGCGCAGGCACAGCAGCGGCTACAAGGAGAAATCGAGAGCCTAAGAGCCTACCTGGCGGGCGCGTCCAATACAGACAGTGTCAGTGGCAACTTCTGCTTTGACGGCAGCAATACACCCGTTGCCGTTACGGACGCTACTTGCAAAACAGATAATGGAGGTGGTGCAGAATACTCGCTCAGCATTTCACCAACCGGCACTCCCAATACCTATAAATGCACTATTTCTTGGGAGAGTATTACGGGCAGTCAGGCTAACGAAACGTATTATTATCAAGTTTATCCAAAAAATGGTTAGTTTTTAGAGTTAGGCCAGAATAACGTATAATAATTAGCAATGTCTTCAAATAAAAACGACCGGCCCTTTACTAGAAACGTTTCCGCACCACATACCTATTTTGATGTTGCTGGCCCAAAACGTTCAAATACACGATCGACTTTCCCGAGTGTTGGCATGACACTCAATGCGTATCACAGCAATGATGCTGATAAACGCGCGGAGATTAGTTCACGGCCCACTCGGCAGAGAGATGAGGCGCCGGATGCTGTTGCGCCCCCGCCAACACCCATCGCCGGTCGGCGTCAAGCCCCACGCAAAGAAGGCGGCAGGTTGCGCGCTCTGTATCGCCCAAAGCGCATCGTCCTCATTATTGCTACTATCGTGTTATTGCTTGGTGGCTGGCTTGGCTTTAAAGTGTTCTACAATACTCACAAATTGTTTGGCGGTAGTATCTTTGATATCTTTACGTCCGCGCCGCTAAAAGGTGAGGCTGACGGTCGTGTTAATGTACTTTTGGCAGGAAACTCTGCCGATGACACTGGTCATGACGGCGCCGAGCTGACTGATTCAATCATGATACTGAGTATCGATACAAAGAATCACACTGCCTTCATGCTCAGCGTCCCACGCGATTTGTGGGTTGCCATTCCTGGTGACGGCCACAGCAAAATCAACAGTGTTTATCCAACTGGCAAGGCTAACAACTTCTCCGCCGATGGTTATCCAAATGGCGGTATGGGCCAGCTAGAGCAAGTCATTCAGAAGAACCTAGGCATCACCTGTCATTACTACGCCCTGGTTGACTACACTGCCCTGCGCGATGCGGTCAACGCCGTGGGCGGCATAGATTTGACTATCAAGAGTAGCGACCCGCGCGGATTATATGACCCCAACTTGGACTGGGGCACCAATCAACCGCTGGTAAAATTATCCAATGGGACTCATCACCTGGATGGGCGGGCGGCACTGAACTTAGCGCGGGCTCGCGGTGATAGCTATAATTCCTACGGCTACGCGCAGAGCGATTTTACACGGACTGAAATGCAGCGAGAAATTATTCTGGCGATTCGGCAAAAGGCTACCTCTGCTGGTGTGTTGAGCAACCCACTCAAGCTGTCTGAGCTATTCGATGCGGTTGGTAAGAATGTAAAAACAGACCTAACGCTCAGCAATGTTCGGCGCATGTACGATATTACAAAGAACATCAACCAAAGTAATATCCAATCTGTTGGGCTCAACGACGCTGGTGGCAAAAACCTGCTCATTAACTATACTTCTACAGATGGTCAGGCGGCGTTAATCCCAGCTGCTGGCCTAGACGACTACAGCGACATTAGGAGCTACTTACGCACGATTATGTCGTCTGACCCAGTGGTGCGCGAGGGTGCTTCAGTTACGGTGTTAAATGGCACGGATTCTGCCGGTCTAGCAACGCACTGGCGCAATCAGCTCAAGCTGAAAAACTTTGCCGTCGTGAGCGTGGGTGATGCCGATACAAAAATCCCCACCACCACAATTATCGATAACTCCGCCGGCAAAAACCCGCTGACAATCAAAGCCATGCAGCAAGTTTTCCCGAGTGGTAAAGTTACCACCACCAGCCCCTACACCGGCTACACATCGGACATTATTGTGGTCATTGGCGCCGATAAAATCCCCGCCGCAACCACAACCAAGACCACTCCCTAAAAACCGCAATCCAAGGTACACTATAGGTATGACCCCAGATTTGCGTGAGCGGTTCAAGACTTTTCTAGCCAACTATCCGTTAAAAACGTACGCCAAGGGAGAAATCATTATCTTTCAGGGCGAGGCGCCGCAGCACTGTTACGTGGTGGAAGCCGGTGTGGTCAAAGCCTATAACATTAGCGTGTCTGGCGATGAAAAACCAGTCGGTTTTTACGGCTCCCTAGACGCCTTCCCCGGCATGTGGATTTACGATCAAACCCCTAGCGCCATCTATTACTACGAAGCGTTTACAGACGAAGCCGTCTTGCGCTTGGTCCCCAAAAACGACTATTTAACATTCATTGGCAGTCACCGCGATATCATGCTGTTTGAGCTTAAGCGCTACGTGGCAGACCAACTGGCTAAGTCCATGCGCCTGAACGCCCTGCAGCACTCCAAAGCCGGCGACAAGCTGGTCTATACCCTGCACTACCTGGCGCTCAAACACGGCAGTAAGCTGCCAGATGGTCGGCAGCAGCTCGATTTACATTTGACGCACCAAGACTTTGCCAACCTCACTGGCCTAACCCGTGAGACGGCCGCTACTGAACTGAATAAGCTCAAGCACAGCGGCGTTATCGATTACGGCAAAACCACCGCCTACACCATAGACTTACAAAAACTGGCCGCCCTGCAGCACGATGAGTATATTGCTGACCTAAAAATTAAGCCGCAGCCGTAGCTGGTTGCCCATTCAGTGTATCAGTAATAACGCGCGATAGGTTCTGTGGTGCCGTCCAGGACTTGATAATGCAGCGCGCCGCGCCCAGGTTGTAGGCCTCCGTGACCTCTGGGGAATTTTCCATGTTGGTAAAAATGAGCACCTTGACGTCTGGGTGTTTGTCCTGCAGTTTGTAGTTTTTTAGGAACTCCAGGCCACCCATAATGGGCATAAGCAAATCTAGCAGAATTAGGTCAGGCTTAAATGTCCTGAGAACTTCCAGGGCCTCCTGGCCATTGAAGGCGCTCTGAACGGTGTGATTTTCGCTTTCCAGAATAATCTTGTAGGCGTTGTTGAGGTCCTTATCGTCTTCTACAATCAGAATATTAGCCACGGTGGTCACTTCCCTTTCTGTCTCTAGTATCCGCTACTTGGGCGCGAATTTCAAATGAGATTTCTTACTTTGGTAGGCTGACATAAAACACCGTGCCTTTGCCTTCCTGACTGTCAAACCAAATTTTGCCGTTTAAAGCATCCACAATGCCCTTTACAAGATACAGCCCCAGGCCAGTACCGCTGGTTTCCTGGCGCACCACATTTTGGGCACGGAAAAATTTGCTAAAAATTTGCTCCTGCGCGTGGAGCGGGATGCCGTACCCAGTGTCCGTGATGGTAAATTGTATGTCGCGCGGGCGATTTTTGCAGGCAATCGTCACCTTGCCGCCCTCCGGCGTGTACTTGATGGCGTTGCTAACAAGATTGGAGATAATTTCCTTGAACAGCAGCGCATCGGTCTTCAGCGTGCAATCTGTTTTTTTAGGGGCGGTAAAGCTCAGATGGATATCGCTATCCGCCGCGGCCAGCGCGTGCTCTTTCACGATTTCCTCTAGCAGCCGCACCGGATAGACTTCTTTAATGTTGGCCACCATGTTGCCGCTCTCCAGGCGCGTAATGTTGAGTAGCGTGGAGATAAGCTCGTTCATACGATTGGTGCCGGCAATAATGGTCCGGAGCGACTTTTTCTGGGCAGCGCTTACATCGCCCATGTAGCCGTCAATTAACATGTGAGAATAGGTTTTAATGGCTGAGAGTGGCGTTCTGAGTTGATGGCTAGCCAAGGAGATAAAATCGCTCTTAAGCTTGTCGATTTCCGCTTCTACGGTGATGTCGCGGAAGACCTCTATGGCGCCGACTGGTTTGCCGTCGAGCACCACCGGCGAGACGGTGATGGCCACCGGAATCATGTGGCCGTCTTTGTGCTGATACCAGCCCTTCTCAGCGATTGTTTTGCCCGTTAAAAAGGCACGAGTTATAGGGCGATCTATCAGGCTTACAGGCGTGCCATCTTCCTTGAGGCTCCTAATTTTTTTAGGAAACCAGGCGCCGATCATTTCTCGTCTTGATGCCCCAAGAATATCTAACGCGCGGGGATTCATGCGCGTGATTTTGCCAAACTCATCCGTGGCAATCGCGCCTTCGCCGATGCTGGTAAACAGCGCCTCGGCCAGGACTTGTTGCTCTTCTAAGGTAGCGGGATTTGGTTTCATCTTGTGGTCATTATACCGCTGTTTTGTGTTTTTAGCTGTGAGGTTGTTGGCATTTTTACGGCCGCTAGGGCGGAGGGATAGCGCCTGCCTACGGCAGGCTTCTCCGTGCGGTACTCGTTAAAAACAAGCATACTTGTTTTTAACTCCGTTCCTCCTGCGCCGAACCCTTCGGGTTCGCATCCCTCCGGCCAAATAAAAGAACCTACCTCTCAGTAGGTTCTTTTATTTGGCTAGGGCGGAGGGATTCGAACCCCCGAATGCTGGGACCAAAACCCAGTGCCTTACCACTTGGCGACGCCCTATCAGATAAATCAGTTCTAACAGATAGATTGTACCGTACTAGCCAAAAAATGTCACTGGGCATATACTCGTTAGTAATGAGTATTCAAAAAACAATGCGGAAGCTGGCTCTCGTTTTTGTCATTATTGCGGGGCTGCTGATATATGTTGTTTTTTGGCTACGGCCAGAGGGGTATATTTTGTTCATGCCGATTGTTGTGGCGGTCATCTGCGTACTTTTAGCAATAATTTTGTTTGGCTCAAGCTTTTCTAGTGACCCCGAATCTGAGGCAGCAGATAATATTCTGTATGTTATTATCTCCGCTATTCTGCGTTAGCCGCTTGCTAACAGAGGTGATTTGCAGTAAAATAGCCCCAGAAGATTTATGAAAGATAACGGGCCTGCCCAGTATATTCAAACGCTCAATATGAACGGCCTGCACGGCCGCATGTTGGTGGCGCCCGCTAGCAATAAACGCGCCAAGCGCGAAATGCTTTTGCTGTACGGCCATCACGCGCAGCTGGAGCGCTGGTGGGGCTTGGTGCAAAATTTGCAGACGTACGGCCCGGTTACTATGCCGGATTTGCCTGGTTTTGGCGGCATGGACAGTTTTGCGCATATTGGCAAAAAGACTACCATCGATAATTATGCAGATTATTTGGCGGCCTTTGTTAAGCTGCGCTACAAGAAACGGCCGCTGACCATTGTGGCTATATCATTTGGCTTTGCAGTGGCGACGCGCATGCTGCAGAAATATCCGGAAATTGCCGGGCGCGTGCAGTTGGTGGTGAGTATGGTGGGTTTTATGCATCGGGATGATTTTGTCTACTCGCCGCTGAAGCGCCAGGTTTTCCGCGGCGTCACACGAGGTTTTGCCGCTCGGCCGGTGCCGCAAATTATCAGATACGGCTTGCTCAATCAGAAAGTGATTGGCGGGCTGTATGCTCGCCTAGGTAACGGCAAAATTAGGCTGGCGGAAACATCACCAGAATTTTTTAAGGAACTGGTTAAATACGAGACAAAACTCTGGCAAATCAACGATGTTCGCACCCACTGGCTAACCACTGCGGAATTCTTGAACATCGACAACTGCGGCACTAAGTTAGATATCCCCGTTTGGCATGTGGCCTCCAGTAACGACACATATTTTAACAATGAATTTGTGGAGCAGCACATGCGCGTTGTGTTTTCCGATTACAACCGCAGCACCATGAATTCCAAGAGCCACACGCCGCATCTTTTGGGCGATAAAAAAGACATGGCCGTCATGGTTCCCGCTGCTCTGCGCACCCGGCTGCGGCGTAAGGTATAATAAGCATATGAAGATTGGTCTTGTTTGCCCCTACAACGTCGCCAAGGGCGGCGGCGTCAAGGAGATTTTGCTTGATCTGCGCGCTGGACTAATTAACCGTGGGCACGATGTAACCATCCTGGCACCTCGCCCGCGCGACCTAGAAGACGTAGACACCACCGGCATGATTCTCTTGGGCAGCGGCACAGATTTTAAATCGCCCACGCACACAACATCACACTTCTCGGTTTCTGTAGACGCAGAGGCTATTGATCAAATCCTGGAGCAAGAACAGTTCGATGTTTTGCACTTCCACGAGCCATGGGTGCCAGTTTTGAGCCGGCAAATTTTGTCGCGCTCCCAGGCCGTGAATATCGCCACTTTCCACGGCGCGCTGCCGGAAACGCTCATGAGCCAAACCATTATCAAAGTGGTTACGCCCTACTCGCAGTCCATCTTAAAATATATCGATGAATTTACCGCCGTCTCGCCCGCTGCCGCGCAGTACATCAGCAGTTTAACAGATGAGCCGATCAAGCTGATTCCCAACGGCATTGATCTAACGCGCTACACCTGGACGGATCGGCCAGACCCATCTGATTCGCCGATGATTCTGTACGTGGGCCGCCTAGAAAAACGCAAAGGCGTAAACTTTTTATTGCAAGCTTTCCGGATTTTGCAGCGTCGTTTGCCTGGTGCTCGGTTGGTGATCGCGGGCGACGGCCCAGACAGAGAAAAACTGGAGCTGCTGGCAGAAGATATGCAGCTGCAAAATGTTGATTTTAAGGGCTTTGTATCAGACGCAGAAAAAATGGAACTTTTGGCTACCTGTGATCTGTTCTGTTCCCCGGCTATTTACGGCGAAAGTTTTGGCTTGGTGCTCCTAGAGGCAATGGCCAGCGGTGCGCCAGTGGTAGCTGGCAATAACTCTGGCTACACCGGCGTACTCCAAGACATTGGCCAAATATCTTTAGTTAACCCGCAGGACCCGGAAGATTTTGCCCGTCGGCTGCATGTCTTACTGACAGAGCCAAAATTACGGAAGCTTTGGCTAACTTGGGCTAAGCAGTACGTCAAGCAGTTTGCCTATCCGCGCATTATCGACATGTACGAGCAGTCCTATAAAGATGCGCTGGCCAAACACGCAGCATGAAAATCGGCCTAGTTTTTGACGATTCTCTAGACAGCACGGACGGTGTTGCGCAGTACGTTTTAGCCTTGGGCGATTGGCTCGGCGGCCAAGGTCATGAAGTGCATTACCTGGTGGGTGAAACGCACCGCACAGACTTACCCAATTTGCATAGCTTGAGCCGTAATGTACGGGTAACTTTTAATGGCAACAAACTTGGCATGCCCTTACCGGCGCCGCTGTTCCCTATTAAGAAGCTGTTAGCCAAGGAGCAGTTTGATGTACTGCATATCATGATGCCCTATAGTCCACTCCTGGCCGGACGGATTTTGCGATTAGCCCCCGCTCAGACAAAAATCGTTGGCACGTTTCATATTGCACCCTACTCAACGTTGGCGACCATGGGCGCTACCATGTTGGGCATGTGGTGTCGTGCTTCACTCAAGCGTTTTGATAGTATTGTCAGCGTCTCTAAGGCGGCACAGGACTTTGCCGTAAGAACATTTGGCATATCATCCAAAGTGGTCCCAAATATGTTTGATTACGCTACCTTTGCTGCCGCCAAACCAATGCCAGGCCTGCAGCGTCCCACTATCGTTTTCCTAGGCAGATTAGTTGCCCGCAAAGGCTGTCAAACGTTACTTGAAGCAACGGCAGAATTAGCGCAGCAAGGCGAAAAATTTCAAGTTATTGTGTGCGGCGATGGCGAGCTGCGTCGCAAGCTAGCGGATTATGTGGCACAAAATAACCTCCAAAATTATGTTACGTTTGCTGGCCGAGTATCAGAAGAAGATAAAGCCCGATTCTTGGCAAGCAGTGATATAAGTGTGTTTCCAAGCAGCAGTGGTGAAAGTTTTGGCATAGTTTTACTTGAAGCAATGGCCAGCGGCAGTGCGGCTGTTTTGGGCGGTAATAATCCTGGGTATAAAAGTGTTATTGGGGGCCACCCCGCGCTACTTTTTGATGCCAAAAACAGCCACTTGCTAGCAAAAAAACTAAAAGACTTACTCCACGATTCCGCCGAGCGCAATAAGCTGGCAGCTTGGGGCCAGGTGGAATCTAAAAAATACGACAAAGCTGTAGTTGGGCCGCAAATTCTCAAGCTATACAAAAAATCTAGAGCATGACATAATACGGCTATGTTTAATAGATTTAAATCTCCCAGTGGCAAGGATCAGACAGAGCTTGTTATTAGTAACGGCACCTACTTTAGAATTGCATTTTTAATTGTAGCTACCATCTTAGGGTTAGCGGCGCTTAAAATAATGACGCACTCCCTCGTGCTTATTTTTATTTCATTTTTCTTGGCATTGGCACTCAATGGTCCTGTTTCAGCGGTTGCTCGTCGGTTGCCGGGAAAAATTAGGGGCAGTCGTCCGGTTGCTACTACCATTGCCTTCTTAATCGTTGTAGTACTACTTGGCGCGTTTTTAGCGAGCCTGGTTCCACCGCTGGTTAAGCAGACGGAGAGTTTTGTAAAAGCCGCGCCAAGCCTGGTGCGCGATATTCAGGATCAAAATGGCCCACTGGGTAACTTTGTGCGTCACTACGGCCTAGAGAAGCAGCTGGATACCGCTGCTACGCAGCTTACGGATCGCATTAAGAACAGCAGCGGTCAAGCCTTTAGCACGGTTAAATCTGTTGGCAGCAGTGTTTTTGCCATGCTGACCATTCTAGCCATGACATTCATGATGCTTGTAGAAGGGCCGCGCCATCTAGACTTTCTGCAGAAATTACTACCGAGGCGGCGCCAAGAACAAGCATCACGCATAGCTAATGATATGTACAAAGTGGTTAAGGGATATGTCAACGGACAAGTCTTGCTGGCTGCCGTTGCGGCAATTATGATTAGCCCTGTGCTGTTCCTTTTCCATGTTAGCTACCCAATCGCGCTTGTTTTTGTAATATTTATTTGTGGCCTTATCCCCATGATTGGTCACACCATTGGCGCTACTATCGTCACGGTGGTTGCGCTGTTTGCGTCAACAGAGGCTGCACTGGTTACGCTGGCTTGGTATATCACCTACCAGCAAATTGAAAACTTCTTAATCCAACCGCGTATTCAAGCCAACTCAACGGATATGTCTCCCCTTTTGGTCTTTGCCAGCGTTGTAATTGGTGTCAGTTTTAGCGGTCTGTTGGGCGGTCTTGTAGCAATTCCTGTGGCCGGCTGTATCCGTGTTGCTGTCCTTGAATACCTTCGCGCTAAAGACCTTATAGACGATGAAGTGCCCCCGGCTATAGCCCCCAAAGCAAAAGCCTAAGCCCAGTTCCAAATAACGCCGCTTGGTGTGTCCCTAAGTTCGATGCCTGCCTCAAGCAGCTGATTCCGGGCCGTATCGGCCGCCGCCCAATCTTTATTTTGTCTGGCTGTTTCCCGTGCCTGCACGAGCTGTTTGTGATTGTCTGAAATATCTGGCACTTGTGAAAGCTGTAGGCCGAGCATATCGTCTATAGCGGCCAGCATATTTTCAAAGTGTGGCAGCGATTTGTGCCACAGCAGCACTGCCTGAATCTGACGGCTGACATCGCTCAAGTAGGCCATAATTGCTGGGGTGTTTAGGTCGTCTGCAAGATAAGCTGCCAGCTGGCTGCCAACGTCTCCAAAGCTGAAGGTCGTGTCATCTTGAGGTTTATCGAGCAGTTGGTATTTTAGCACGGCCATAGCTTTCAAATCTTTGAGTCGATTTGCCGCTGCCTGTAGCCCATCTAAACTAAACTTGGACTGACTGCGGTAATGCGATTCTAGTACCAGCAGGCGGAAAGCCTGCGGCTCAAATCCCTTCTCTACTAATTCCGTTATGCGAATGCCGTTACCCAAACTTTTGCTAATTTTCTGACCGTCCACCAGCACGTGGTTGGTGTGCAGCCAGCTCCTACTAAACTGCTGGCCGGTGGCAGCTTCTGACTGGGCGATTTCATTGGTGTGATGTACCGGAATATGATCAATGCCGCCGGTGTGGATATCCAGCGTGGGCCCCAAGTATTCCATGGCCATGGCAGAACACTCAATGTGCCAACCTGGAAAACCCTTGCCCCACGGGCTGTCCCACTCCATATCTCTTTGTGATTCTTTGGGGCTAAATTTCCAGAGCGCAAAATCTGTGGCCTGCTTCTTTTGCGGATTGTATTCTACGCGGGCACCGGCTTGGAGTTCATCCATGTCTAGGCGCGCAAAATCGCCGTAGCTGGGGAATTTGGAGGTGTCAAAGTAAACGCCGTCGTCAATAATGTAGGTGTAGCCCTTTTCTTCTAAGCTTTGTACTAGCTTGATCTGCTGCGGGATGTGCTCCGTGGCACGGGTAATATGGTCCGGCCGCGTAATGTTTAAGAGCGCCATTTCCTTCAGAAAATCTGCCTCATAAAACTCGGCCACCTGCCAGGCTGTTTTGCCTTCGCGGCGAGCGCCTTTTTCAAGCTTGTCCTCGCCATCGTCTGCGTCCGACACCAGGTGGCCCACATCCGTGATGTTCATGACCCACTCCGGCTGGTAGCCGTTGGCTTTCAGTCCCCGTATTAAAATGTCCGTGCGGATGTAGGTGAACCAGTGGCCCACGTGCGCGTAGTCATAGACGGTGGGCCCGCAGGTGTAGATCCCGATGTGTGGTGCTTTGAGCGGCTGGAGTTCCTCTATCTGGCGAGAGAGTGTGTTATACAGCTGCATCTAATAGCTCCGAAGTTTTATCAATCACGGCCTGGCGGACTTCGTTATAGGTGCGGCCGTCCTGCACCTTAAAGCCGGCTGCGTAGGGGTGGCCGCCGCCGCCAAAAGCTTCCGCTAAATCGGCTGCAATCGGGTAGCCGTAGTTGGCGCGGATTTTGGCCGTGATGCGGCCATTGGCATAGAGTTTGAAGGCCAGCGCCAATTGCACATCAGTGATCAGGCGCATATCGTCTAGCACCAGCACAGACGGGTTATACTCCGGGCTGTACTGCTCAATTTCTTTCCACGGGATAGTGATCATGGCTAGGCGGCCATCCGCGGCGTATTCTATGCGCTGCAGCAGCTCGCCCTTGTAGGCCACTAGCTCAGGCGATTTCCGCATCATTTGGCGGCGCGTGTCCTCCAGCTGCGGCAGGTTAACGCCCTGCTCCACCAGATCCGCAATGACGCGAATGGAGTGTGGCGTGGTGCTATCCGTCATAAGCCCCAAACTGTCCGACAAAATGCTGACCGCAATCATGTTTTTGGCTTCTTGGTTCAGCGGCCAGCTAAGCTCCTGGGCAAGGTCATAAATCACTTCGCCCGTAGAAACACCGGGCTCATTAATGTACACACGTGCAAAATCCAAGGTGTTTTCTACTGCTTGGTGATGATCAATAACCACCACAGGCTTAGACTTGAGCGTGGTCAGTTGACGGGTTTTTTCTAATTGCTCAAACAGCTTCAGGCTGCTGGTGTCCACAATGATAGCTAGGTCAAACTTGTGCGGCAGCTCATTAGACACGCGGTCCCATCCGGGCAGATATTTGAGGTGCGCCACAATGTCCACACCGCAGTAGAGGTGCGGATTTTTGCCCATGTCACCCAGGATTTGCTCTAGCGCTAGGCTGCTGGCCAGACTGTCACCATCGGGATTATCGGCCTGGAGAATGACTATGTCCTTTGCATCGGCGATAAGTTTGGAGAGTTCTTCCTGCATATTCATAGTATACCTTAGAGCTTAGTCCGATTCTCCAGAGCCCGCCCCAGCGTAATCTGATCCGCATATTCCAAGTCCACGCCCACGGCCAGGCCGCGCGCTAGGCGCGTAACTTCCACGTCCGTGCCGGCTAGCTGCTGCTGGATATACAGCGCGGTAGACTCGCCTTCTACAGAGGCGTTGGTGGCTAAAATCACCTCGCGCACGCCGTCTTCTTGGATGCGGTCTAGTAGTTCAGTAATGTGCAGCTGCTCCGGGGAGATGCCGTCTATCGGCGATACTAAGCCGCCCAACACGTGATACGTGCCGTGGAACTGGGCCGTCTTCTCTATGGCCACCACGTCAAATGGTTCGGCTACCACGGCCACGACGGTTTTGTCGCGCCGGGGGTCCGTGTACAAGTCAGACAGCGCCTGGCCGGCGGGCACCAGCGCAAATGTTTTTGTGCAGTAGCCCACGCCGTCTGCCAAGCCTTCCAGAGAGCCGGCTAACTGCCTGGAGATGGATGGGTCGCGCTTGAGCAGGCTGTAAGCGTAGCGCTCAGCCGTGCGGGCGCCGACGCCCGGCAGGGCGCCAAAGGCATCAATGACGGCCTGGAGGGCCGGCGGCAAAATTGTCATAGACCCAGGGAGCCAAGGGCGCCCATCATGGGCTGCATTTTTTCTGTGGCCACTTTTTGGCTTTGGCTGATCGCCTCTTTAATGGCGTCTTCAATCCAGCGCTCCAGCTGGCCAATGTCATCTAGGTCCACGTAATCGGGGTCAATGTGCACCTTCTTAATTTTCTGCTCACCGGTGATTTCTACCACCACGGCGCCGTTGCCCTGCTCCACTTTAATAATCATGTTCTGCAGCTCTTTCTGAATTTTCTTGACCTGCATGAGCATCTTGGCCTGATCAAATCGTCCCATTATCGTACCTCCGTTATGGCTTATAGTATACCGATGTTAGCGCCGCTGCACAAATGTCGCGCGCGTTTCCGGATTATAGCGCCAAGCCACAAAATAACTGCGCAGGTTGAACAGCATGGCCAGGGCCAGCAGCAGCCATATAAATCCAAAGCCAAACCAGCGCGCTAGCGGATTGCGCGGGAAGGTCTTGAGCCATAGCTGCAAGAAGTAACCGATACCGCCGGTGGCCACCATCAGAATCAGCGGCAGCAGCGTGACCAGCGGCATAAAGCCCAGGCCAATCAATATGGTGGCGATGAGCCATAGTGCGAGGAGTAATCGACTCCGGTTGGCGTGCCGGTGTTTCAGGAACAGATACATGCCCAGCAGGAACATTACGGACGTAAAAATAGTGATTAGCGGCAGCGTACTTAGGTTACGCATAGGATCGTGCGGGCCAATCACAAAAATGTGCGGCCAGACCCAGGCAATTTGCTTCAGGTAGCTGAGCGCGTGGCCGTGCACTGGAATGCCGGCGTAGATTGCCATAATGTGCCAGTTGTTGACGATGGTGTTGACCATCGGCGCCAGCAGTACCAGGGCTACCGCGAAGGCCGCGGCAGTGTGTTTTTTACTGGCCCGTAGGTCTTCCCAAATGTGCTCCCTTTCAATGATAATCAGCGCCAGCAAAAGCCACATCACCCCTGGCGAGTAGACCAAAATTGCCGCCACGGCGGCCGATACATACAGCAGCCAGCGGGGCCGTTTTTGCTGGTGCCACAGCGATGACAGCACCAGCACAATCACAATTGCCAGCATATACAAACTGTCCGGCACGGCCAGCCGACCGGCGTGCAGGAACCAGGTAGCGGTAGCCGTCAGCAGGCCGCCCATAACAGCGGTGCGCACGCCGTACCAGCGTAGCAGCAGCCAGTACATCAGGCCAATCATGCTGAGCGCCAGCAGAACGCTGCCGAGTCGAGCCGTGGTAATGCCGCCAGTGGGCGCAATGCCGGTAATGCCTAAACGTGTTACTGAATAGCCTAGGTTTACCGGGTCATGCCACAGACTTTTCAGAGCCCCTATAAATGGCTGGAGCGAAATTTCCTGCACCGCGGCTCCTTTGAGCATCCACGGCAGCTTCCAGGTGAGCGCCGCAATAGCCGTTCCAACCACGACGCCGCCGCCAACAAGTTCAGCGGTAGGCTTACGCCGGGGTTTCCCTAAGAATTTCATGCTAATGGTTAGTATAGCAGGCCGTGCGCAACTTGGCATCTGCTAAATGACTCTAAAAAGTAGTATAAAATTTATACTACTTTTTAGAGTGTTAATTGAAAGGGGTGTCGGAATGGCGGGTATCGAGCGACCGGATCTTCTGCTTGTCGCGGTCAAAGTATAGTTCAATGTTGCCGGTGGGCCCGTTACGGTGCTTCTTAACGTGCACTTCCATAATGTTTTTCTTGTCCGATTCCGGGTTGTAGTACTCTTCCCGGTACAAGAACGAGACGATGTCCGCATCCTGCTCAATTGAGCCGGATTCGCGTAGGTCTGCCAGCTGCGGAATCTGCGGGCTGCGACTTTCCACGGAGCGGCTCAGCTGACTTAAGGCGATCAGCGGCACGTTGAGTTCACGCGCCACGCCTTTCAGGCCGCGGGAGATTTCAGAAATTTCTTGGACGCGATTATCGGAGCCGCCAAATTTGGCGCCCCCGCTCATCAGCTGCAGGTAGTCCACGATGATCAGGCCTAAGGGGCGTTTGTGCGCTTCGCGGCGCGCCTTGGTTCTAATGTCGGACACGGTAATGTTGGGCGTATCGTCTATGTACATGGGCGCTTCCGATAAGGTACCCATGGCATCGGCGATTTTTTCAAAGTCGTTATCAGTGAGATTGCCGGTGCGCAGCGCCCAAGCATCCACGCCGGACTCCATAGACAGGAGGCGATCCACCAGCTGCTCTTTGGACATTTCTAAGGAGAAAATGAGCACTGGCTCCTGCGCCTGCACGGCCACGTTGTGGGCAATGTTCAGCACAAAAGCGGTCTTGCCCATAGATGGGCGAGCCGCCAAAATAAACAGGTCTGAGCGCTGCAAACCGGCCAACATGCCGTCTAAATCTTTGTAGCCGGTGGGGATGCCGCGCAGTTTCTGCTTGTCTTTGTGGAGGTCGTCCAGGCGCTCAAAGCTGGCGGCCAACACATCTTCTAGGCTGACCACGCTCTGCTTAATTTGCTGCTGGCTAACGCTGAAAAGCTTAGATTCCGCCTGCTCAACTAGGTCCCGCATGGGGATGTTTTCATCGTAGCCCATCTGGCCCATTTCCTGAGCCGTGGCGATGAGGCGGCGGCGCATGGCTTTGCCGCTGACAATCTCTGCGTACTGCTCGGCGTGAGCGGCAGTTGGCACGTAGTTTGTTAGCTCCGCAATGTAGCCGGCGCCGCCCACCATGTCCAGGTAACCGGTGTTTTTGAGCTCATTGGTGAGCGTGAGCGTATCGATGGCGCTGCGTTTTTCATAGAGGCTCAGGATGGCTTCGTAGATGCGGGCGTGGCGTTTTTCATAAAAATCGTCCGGTAGTAGACCATCGGCAATTTTGGTAACGGCGTCTTGGTCAATAATCAGGGCGCCCAAAAGCGACGCCTCAGCCTCCTGGCTTTGCGGCGGCGTTTTTACACCTGTCTGCGCCCGACCATCGTTGTCCATGAACTCCCCTTCACTTGGGTTTTATTATACGTTTGTTTGGACACGCGCGCCAGGTTTTGTTGTAAATTCTAGATGGCTTGGCCGCCGCCAAAAATGGCGCTGACATCGGCTAAGGCGTCAGATTTCTTGGGCATTTCTACACTAACCACGGCTGGCGCTGGTGTAGGCCGGGCGTCTTTATCGTGTTTAATGACGATTTCTGGCTTCTGCCCGGTGACCTCATATATGGCGTTCCCCAAGATTTGCCGATTCTTAGCATCGTGCAGGCGTTTTTGGTGGAAGGCAAAGGTAAACGTGAGCGTGACTTTGCCGGGTTCAGAAAAATCTGTTTGCGCCATGCGCGCGATGCCATAGATGGTGTTGTACTTTTTCTTTAAGTTGGTGAGCACTTTAGGCCAGGCGGATTCATCGAGTGTCGCGGTACCGGCAATAATTTTCTTGGCGGGCTTTACCGCTGGTTCTGGCTCGGGCTTAGGTTCGGGTTTTGCTTGAGGCTGAGGCTCTGGCCTAGACGTTTGCTTAACCGGTTTTGGCGCAGCCACCGGCGCTGGGGCGCTGCCGCTGAGTGGCTCCATTAAAATCAGCTCCAAAAAACGTTCAGGCTGCGGTGAGCCGTCTACCAGCAGCAGCTGCGACAATAATTTGAGTGTATCGGCGGCTGGTAAAATAGGCTGGCTATCGGCCAAACTTTGGCGCAGACGCACGGCTAAGTTGGCGGCGATGCTGCTGGCGCGCAGGCCGTTGTCATACAGGTTTTGCAGCGCAATAACTGGGGCGGCAAGATCGCCGGACCGTAAACTAGCGAGCACATCATCTATGGCTTGGCTGGACGGCAAGCCCAGTTGCTGCCGGACAATTTCTGCATTTACTGGAATGCCCAGGCTGCCAATTTGGTCCAAGAGACTGATGCTGTCGCGGAAAAAGCCGCCGCCATGTTGGGCCAGGAGGGCCAGTGCTTCATCGTCGATAGTAATGGATTCAGACGTCGCAATGTGCTTTAAATGATCCACCACCTGCTGCCCGCTCACGGGCTTAAAGTTGTAGCGCTGGGTGCGGCTAATAATCGTTTCCGGCAGCTTGTGCGCATCGGTGGTAGCGAGAATAAAAATGACGTGCGCCGGCGGCTCCTCTAGTGTTTTGAGCAGCGCGTTAAAGGCCTCCCGCGTCAGCATGTGGACTTCATCAATAATGTAGACTTTGTATTTGGCGGCAGCAGGCGCCACGCTGACCTTTTCGCGGAGGTCGCGGATTTCATCAATGCGGCGGTTGGACGCGGCATCGATTTCTATAATATCCAGGTTAGAATCCGTACTGTACGGTAGGCCATTGACCTCGTGCGCCAGAATACGCGCCACGCTGGTTTTACCGGTGCCGCGCGGGCCAGTAAACAGATAGGCGTGGCTGATTTTGCCGCTCTTGATGGCATTCTGGAGTGTACTCACAATATGCTCCTGCCCAACCAACTCAGACAAGCTGGCAACGCGGTATTTCCGATACAGTGCAACTCCCATTAGCTCTATTATAGAATAGTGGGCCGCCATTTAGAGAATGTAGAAATTACAAACGCTAGAAATATTTATAAAATATGCTAGAATAACAAAATGTCTGAAATACCCATGGGTTTTGTCCCATTGCCTGAGGTAGAAAACTACCCAAGCGTACTGTCTGTCAATAATCTTGGGCTCCCTGTTGGGATGCCTGAGGATTCAGTAGAGGTTAACCTACGAGCTTTTTCTAGGGTGCAAAAGGCGGCCGCTTTGGGGCCGATTATTATGCAGGGTTATGACGGTGAGCGATCAGGCGTGTCGGCTATGCCCATGGGCAATAATGGTGGCGTGGCTTCTGCAGCCTGTGTCGTTACAGAGACTAAAGCAAGATTAGGCAGCGGCCACGGCGACCTCGTTGAACAAAAAAAGCCAACTGTATTCATTAGAATCAACACGAGTGAGCTGCATGTGCGCTGCCAAGACGACAAAAAATATCCAAAAGGTGCACTTGATCCCCGAAATCTTGCCAAGCAGTTAAGTGTTGGTACAAAGCAAGCACTTCGCGATACGGTAAAGCAACGACTTCTACCTGCTGACGAGGTCAGGGTGGCAGCCTTTGGTACTGCAATTTTGACAGCTCAACAAGGCCTTCTTGTAGCAAATGGAATGAGTGCGACGGGATTTTTGCTTACTAGCCTCTGGGGCATGGGCGGGGCAAGCGTAGCATTTAGGCGGTTAACCGTGCCTAATAGACCCTCGAGCTTGACTTTAGCTTGTTTTGACCGCTACGCACTAACGCAGGCGGCAATTGCTAGTAGCACATTCTTTAGAGCTGCCCAGAAACGCTAGATTTCCCAGGACCGCGTTTGTGTTTTGTCCCACTTGGCGCGGAAGGCTTTTTCTAAATCAATGTCGTTGTTGTTTGCAATATCGATGAGCCAGTTCAGGACATCTACCAGTTCGGCGCCGAGTTCATCGGCAGTGGCTGGCTTTTTGTAGCCAAATTTACCGCTATGTTTGCGGACTTCTTTGGCAATCTCGCCAACCTCTTCGGCCAGCATCATGACGCGCTCCGTATCTGTCCTGTCCGTCCAGCCGCGGGCTTGGCACTGAGCTTTTACATATGCCTGATAGTCCGACAGCGTCGGACGTTTGGGTAATTCCATGAGTTTCTCCAATCAGTTTTAGAGCGCTGCTTCAAGCGCGGCCCATTCAGTGGCCGTATCGTCTTCTGGGAGGTTGACGCTGACTTGATCGCCCGGCTTTGCCTTGAAGTAGGTTACGGAGGCTAATAGAACGCGGAACTGGCGGCCAGCCACGTCTACAAAGTAGTGGCCATTCTCTAGTTTTAGGAGGCCCACAACTTGTTTGCGTGGAATGGGGCCAATCTGCTTGTAGAGGAAGGCGCCGTCTTCTGCGATAGTGAGCTTTAAGATGTCCCCCTGAACCAATTTGGATTTGCTGGCGTAGTTGGCGGGTACGGGATAGGTTTTGCTGTCTGAACCAACCATGTTTTGGCCGTCAAAGACGCCCTCTATAACCTTGCCTAGGACTTCTTGGCTAGAAACGGGGGCAACGGTCTTTTCATCTCCTACCAAACTAATCAAAAGTTCGTTAGCGGCAGCTAAAGAGGTTTCTGCCTCCTGAATAAGCGCCCGTAGGCGTTTGATTTGCTTGTCTGCGACGTCTGCCATGTTGTCTCCCGGTATAGCTGTTTATTCTCTCGCTGTTGTCCCTAAAGTACCACGCCGCGGCCATCTTGTCAAAGATTTTTTGCTTGGCTGTGGATAAAGTCTAATGAGGCCACTCTGATAAAAGTGCGTGCCCCAAGTATGGCACGGTCTCAAGTACGCCCGTACGTGTGTCACCTGCCCCAGGTACCAGGTCATCGAGTATACACTGCAACCTGTCTATTCGCGAGTTTACGGCTGCCCGTTGTTTTGCTTTTGGAACCCCGGGAAGATAAAGCGAGACCGGTTCGTCAAGTTGAAGAGCATATTTTTGCAAGTCTGTGCCCGGTACTGGGTTTAAGTATTGCTCGGTATTTCTACCCACTAGCCTTCGTATTTCTGGTTGATACACAAACTCTCCGCTGCCAAATTCTATCTCTTGGGGGGGTGGTAAGCCATTTTGGCTCAATATTGTCATTACCGGCAACTGCCTTATATACAGCTTTGATCCAGGCGGCAAATCATGCAGTGCTGCCCGCAGCGTATCGGCATCAATTTCCAGGTTGTTTCCATATGCCTGCAAAGGTATTTCTTGGATAAAGGCATCGGAAGGACCAGCCACACCGCCAATATATTCTGGGTGATTAATCATATTGAAATAAAAAGGGGGTGCAAGCACCCCCCCATAATTTATTGTTTGAGCTAAATTAAGCTAACTCAACCGTAGCGCCAGCAGCTTCCAAGGTTTTCTTGTGGGCTTCGGCGTCTTCTGCTTTGACTTTTTCGGCGATGGTCTTAGGAGCGCCATCTACCAAGGCTTTGGCTTCGCCAAGACCGAGGCCGGTGATGTCCTTAACAGCCTTAATGACAGCGACTTTCTGTGCGCCGGCGTCCTTCAGGACAACGTCGTATTCGCTCTTAGCGTCATCGGCAGCGGCAGCGCCGTCAGCGGCGGGGCCTGCAGCAACGGCAACAGCGGCAGCAGCCGGCTCAATGCCGTACTCATCTTTTAATACGTTCTTTAGTTCGTTTACTTCCAGCACGGTCAGCTTGGTTAGCTCTTCTGCTAGTTTCTTTACGTCAGCCATGTTATTTCTCCTTAAATCTAGCTCCTAGAATCTAGAATCTAGCTTCTAATATTTATGCGGCAGCTTTGTCAGCGACGCCGTCTAGTAGTGCATGCAGATTGCCGCTCAGGCCATTGGTCACATCGTGGACCGGGCTTAAGAGCGTGGCCACCACCTGGGCAATAAGTTCAGAACGGCTTGGCATTTGGGCCAGCGTTTTGACTTCATCGGCGCTCAGGAATTTGCCCTCGGCGCTAATGGCGCCCACAAATTCCAGGGTGGGGTTGGTTTTGGCAAAGGCGTGAATCACTTTGGCGGGGGCGACTTCGTCCCCGGGGTTAAAGGCGTAGACAAGCATGCCTTCTAGGCTGCTAGTGTCCACATCTTTCAGTGAATCGTGCTTGGCGATGGCCTGGCGAACTAAGCGGTTTTTAACAACCTTTAGTTTAGTGCCATCGGCCTTAGCCTCTTTGCGCAAACTCTGCATGGCTTTAACCGTGGTGCCTTGGTATTTGGCAACGACGGTCATTTTGGAAGCGCCTAGCAGCTCAGCCACCTGATCGACTACTTCTTGCTTCTTGTTTTTAGTTAATGCCATGTATTTCTCCCTATTAGGGTTAAGCCAAGTCGACCTGCTTGACCGGTTGCCATATAAAAACGCCTCTGCTGGCGGCAGAGACGTGCAAACTCAAGTATGAATTTGTTATACCTAGGCGGCATTCTTAAGGCTTTTGGCCCGCCGCTGTCTCTGGCAACTTACGGGTATTATACCTTAGAAGCTGGGCGCGCGTCAACCTAGTTGAACATGGGGTTGGAGCTATGGAGCTCTACTCCATCTGCCTGAACTGATTCAATAACGCCAAGGGTGGTTACGGTTGCGTCAACCAGTTGCCCCTCGGTTAATACTGCCTCGCCGGAAAACCGAGCTAAATGCACTGCGCCACTCCGGTCCATGAACGCTTCTGCACCAGTTACTGAACATTTTCCGCCGTATGTTAATTCGCCGTGTAGACGTGGTGATGACATTATTTCCCTCCATTAATCACAAG
>CAZRPP010000002.1:10815-58029 GCA_964602145.1 uncultured Candidatus Saccharibacteria bacterium | reverse complement strand
GCAACATCTCTACCAGCGCGTGGTCCAGGCCAAGGCCGCGGAGTTTGGCGCGAATGTCGGCTGGCATCGCGGGCATGGATTTTTCTACAGCTGCAACGTAGACATCGTCCAGCACCACCGGCGGGATGTCCGGGTCTGGCATGTAGCGATAATCGTCGGCGTTTTCTTTAGAGCGCTGGCTGAAGGTTTTCATCTTGGAGTCATCCCAGCCGCGGGTCTCCTGGATGATTTTGTTGCCCTTTTCTAGCTCCTCAATTTGGCGAGAAACTTCATATTCCACAGCCTTTTCTACGGCACGGAAACTGTTGATGTTCTTGGTTTCTGTGCGCGTCCCCAGCTGGTCCGTTTTGGATACGGAAACGTTAACGTCAAAGCGCATGTTGCCGTAGTACAGGTTGCAGTCCGACACATCCGCGTAACGCATTAACAGATATAGCTCGTGCGCGTAGGCCTTGGCTTCCTGCGCCGTGTGCATGTCTGGCTCGGACACGATCTCTAGCAGCGGCGTACCGGCGCGGTTTAGGTCTACCAGGCTGTAGTCTTTACCAGCGGGGTGAACAGACTTGCCTGCATCGGCCTCTAGGTGAGCACGGGTTATGCCGATGGTTTTAGGCTGGCTGTCTACCTCAATGTCTACCTTACCACCCAATACGATGGGCTCATCGTATTGGCTAATTTGGTAGCCCATGGGCAGGTCTGGGTAGAAATAGTGTTTGCGGTCAAATTTAGAAAACTTCTGCGGGCCGCCGGACTGGAGCGCAAAACCCGCCTTGGAAGCCAAACGAACGGCTTCTTTGTTGAGTACGGGCAAAGCACCCGGCAGGCCAAAATCAATATGGCTCACTAGGGTGTTGGGCGGTGCTTCGCGGGCATCGTTACCTACAGCACTAAACAGCTTGGTGTTGGTTTTGAGCTGCACATGACACTCAATGCCAACGGTAACTTTGTACTGGTCGCGTACTTCTTTAGAAATCATTTAGGCATAGCTCCTAAGTCTTTGAGCGCCTGCAAAAAGCCCAGCAGCGCCTCTTTAACATCGTTTTTGCGGGTTAAGTTGTAATCTTCATGGACCAGTTTGTTGCGCATTTTGTGAGCGTACCAAATACGGTCGTTGGCGGTTAGGTCGCGTTGAGCAGAGACTAGGCGCTCGCCCATGGTTTTACCCTTGTAGCGTCGGGCTTTTAACGCATCATCCACCATTTTATCCGCATTGATAATTGCCAGCGGCCAAGTTTGTTTCTGCGGCAAGTGCTGCTGTAAATCTTTCCAGCGCTCTTGGAATTTGGCTTGATCCAGCTTGGGTGCGCGGCGCTTCATGAACCAGCCGGCACTAAACACGACTAGCAGCATGGCACCCAATAGAACATAGAGTAACCAGTTAAATTCGATCATTTTGTGAGTTCCGTTTCTAGGCTGGCGGCAAAGTCCAACAGCTCTTTATCTTGTTTTTGAGCGGCCATTATTTGTAGGCCAACGGGCATGGTGTCGTCTGCGGAAACACCGGCGGGAATGCTAATAGCTGGAATCCCGGCCAGGTTGACGGCTACGGTCATAATGTCTGTTAAGTACATCTGCAGCGGGTCGTCGGCGTTGGCACCAACCGCAAAGGCAGTGGTGGCACAGGTGGGCCCTAGCAAAAAGTCGTGCTCTTCAAAAGCAGCCTTGAATTCATTGATGAGTTTAGTGCGGACAATCTGGGCTTTTTTGTAATACGCGTCGTAGTAGCCGGAGCTTAGGACGTAGGTGCCAATCATTATGCGGCGCTTAGCCTCTTTGCCAAAACCCTGGCTGCGCGATTCTTTAAAGCTGGCGTCCAAATCTTTAGCGTCAGCCGATGTAAACCCGTAGCGCTGACCATCGTAACGGCTTAGGTTGCTAGAAACTTCTGCCGGACACAGCACGTAGTAGACCGCTAGTCCAAGCGGCAACGTGGGCAAACTAACCTCTGATACTTCTGCGCCCTGGTCCTTAAGCACCTGAATAGCTTTGTCTATTTGAGCGCGGACGCCGGGTTGCAAACCATCGGCCATGTATTCTTTAATAATGCCGACTTTTTTGCCTTTCAGATTGGCTAACTGCACTTCATAGCTGTCTTGCCGCTGGATGGTTGTGCCGTCTAGAGGGTCTTGACCGGCCATAACATCCAGAACGAGCGCGGCGTCTTCTACGGTGCGCGTTAGCGGACCGATTACATCCGTACTGGAGGCCATAGCCACCACGCCACTGCGGCTGACCAAGCCGTAGGTTGGCTTCAGGCCCACTGCGCCGCAGAAACTGGCTGGCAAACGGATAGAGCCACCCGTATCTGTGCCCAGTGCAAAAGGCGCCAAATCAAGCATGACAGCGGCGGCGGAGCCGCCGGAGGAGCCGCCTGGAACCTTGGTTTTATCGTGCGGGTTGAGCGTGGTAAAAAAGTCTGAGTTTTCTGTGCTAGATCCGTGGGCAAAGGCATCTAGGTTGGCCTTGGCTACACAGATGGCGCCCTCTGCCTCCAACCGCTCTATGGCGGTGGACTGGTACGGCGCAGTAAAGCCTTTTAAGATATTAGATGCAGCGGTAGTCTCTGCGCCAAACACCAGGAAGTTATCCTTGGCAATAAACGGCACGCCGGCTAGGCGGCCTTTGGGATCTTTATCAATTTGCGCAGCACGGGCGCGGGCGGCATCGTCTAAGGTAACAATAACGGCATTAAATTCTGCTTTGTCTTTAATGGCCTGGAGTGACTTTTCAACGAGGTCTGCGGCCTTGATTTTGCCGGCGCGGACATCGGTCGCTAGGTCTGCAATGCTCATCCCACCATCCTCTTGACTTCAATTTGGTTGTCCTGCATTTTTGGCACATTTTTCAGCAGATCGAGTGGCGCGTAGCCATAATCTACCTCTGTATCTTCGCGCATCACATTTGTTAGGCCGTTAACCTGATTGGTGGGCTTAAAGCCAGATACATCCACATTTTGCAGCTGTTCCACATAGTGCAAAATTGCCGTGAGCTCGCCGCTAAATTCCTGGACCTCTTGGTCCGACAGCTGCAGCCGCGCAAGCTGAGCCAATTTTAATACATCATCACGAGTTAAATCTGCCATTTGTATCTATTGTAGCAGGAATAACCGGCATTTGCAGCCAGATTACTTCACTATTAGTGGGCCCAGTGTAAAGCTTATTTCCTCTGGGGTGATACCCGCTGCTATGGGCTCAAAATACTCTCTCTTTGAAGTGTCACCAAGCCGAATCATTGGGGTAGATACTTGCATGTTTGCTCCAGCTACCACAGAGGCAATCTGCTTCTTCTCTGCTTGCAAATCTATGAGTTGGTCAACGTCGCCGTATACCTCAAGTGGCTCTACGAGCAAAACAGTTCGCTTGCCGCGTTTTACGTGAGCGAACTTGATGTTGCCACCAACCACATGTAGGCTGCCTGGAAGAACAAGACTGCCTAATGAAGATTCCAGTGCTCGTCGGCGTAAAACCTCTGGTCTATCTTTTGCCAATCCATTACTGGCATGGACGACTGCAACATTCCATCGTATCTGGCCCATACTATCACCAAGAAGACTTTCAAGTTTATGCCAGAATGGCAAACTTTGTTCCGGAATAAGTTGCCTCCCTACCCAGGACCATTGGTGCTCTTGCCCTAAATGAGCTAGTATGTTTTTGTCAATAACACTCTTTCCCTGAGGGTAGTTTCTAAGATTAGGTTTTTTTGAATTGACTTTCCTTGGCATATCAAATATATTATAACACTTTTTCTGCAATATTACCAAGTCTACTGCTTGCTCTTAATCTCCTGAATCAAATCCCGCAGCTCCGCCGCCTCTTCAAACTGCAGGTTGGCGCTGGCCAGTTCCATCTGCGCTGTTAAGTCGCGGATGAGCGATGGGTACTCCTCTGCCGGAATCTTGTTGAGCTCGCGCTTGGCGCGCTTAGCCTCGCCTGGCAAGTCCTGGTTCATGCGGCCCTCTACTGCCCGGCCGGCGCCGTGTGGCGTAATGCCGTGCTCTTTGTTGTAAGCTTCTTGGATGGCGCGGCGACGCGTGGTTTCATCGATGGTGGCTTTCATACTGCGGGTAATCGTGTCGGCGTACATAATGACGTGACCGTCCACGTGGCGGGCGGCGCGGCCGACGGTTTGAATTAATGCCGGCTCGGACCTTAAAAATCCTTCTTTGTCGGCGTCCAGAATAGCAACCAGGGATACTTCCGGCAGGTCTAGGCCTTCGCGCAGGAGGTTAATACCAACTAATACGTCGTACACACCCAGTCGCAGGTCGCGCAAAATGTCCGTACGGTCCAGGGTGTCTACGTCGGAGTGCAGATAAGCTACTTTTATGCCGAGTTCTTTCAGGTAGTCAGTGAGGTCTTCCGACATGCGCTTAGTCAGGGTGGTAACTAGCACGCGCTCGTGCTTTTTGACGGTGTCTCTAATTTCCGCAATCAGGTCGTCCACCTGGCCTTCCACCGGGCGGACTTCTATGGGTGGGTCCAAGAGGCCGGTGGGGCGAATAACTTGTTGGGCAGGCTCTGGACTGCGACTAAGTTCGTACTCCGCGGGCGTGGCGCTGACGTAAATAACTTGATTGACGTGACGCTCAAACTCCGGAAATGTCAGGGGCCGGTTATCTAATGCCGATGGCAAGCGGAAGCCGTATTCCACCAGCGATTCTTTGCGCGCGCGGTCCCCATTGTACATGGCGCGCAACTGCGGCACGGTCATGTGCGATTCATCGATCATCATGAGGTAGTCATCTGGAAAGTAGTCTAATAAGGTGGCCGGCTGCTCGCCGGGCTCGCGGTTGGTTAGGTAACGGCTGTAGTTCTCAATGCCTTTTACAAAGCCGGTTTCCTCAAGCATTTCCAGGTCAAAGCGCGTGCGCTGCTCTAGACGCTGCGCCTCTAAGAGTTTGTCGTGCTGCTTGAACCACTTGAGCCGCTCGGCCAGTTCCTGTTCGATCTGCCCAATGGCCACTTTTACCTTGTCTTGCGGCGTGACGTAGTGGCTGGACGGGAAAATGGTTATGCTATCCGGCTTCCTTAAAATCTCCCCGGTAAGTGGGTCAATTTGGGTGATGCGCTCAATTTCATCGCCAAAAAAATCTAGGCGGTAGGCCAGCTCCTCACCGGCCGGGTATATGTCGACCACGTCGCCGCGGACGCGAAAGGTGCCGCGGTGAAAATCGACATCATTTCGTTGGTACTGGATATCTGTTAATTGACGCAGAAGTTTGTCGCGGAGACGACGCTCACCGGTCTTGGCGCGGACGGACAAATCGTTGTAGTCTGACGGCGAGCCGATGCCGTATATGCACGACACGCTAGCCACGATAATTACGTCGCGGCGCTGCAACAACGCATCAGTGGCGGCGTGCCGCAGCCGGTCAATTTCCTCGTTGATTTGACTGTCTTTTTCTATGTAGGTATCGGAGCGGGCAATGTAGGCCTCTGGCTGGTAGTAATCAAAATAGGACACAAAGTAGTGGACGGCATTATCCGGAAAGAAGTGCTTGAACTCGCTGTACAGCTGGGCCGCCAGCGTTTTGTTGTGGCTTAAAACCAGCGTGGGGCGGCCGGCGTTTTGGATAACATTGGCCATGGAGTAGGTCTTGCCGGAGCCAGTTACGCCTAAAAGTGTTTGATTTTTTTCGCCCTTCTGGAGGCCGTCAGTCAAATGAGCAATCGCCGACGGCTGATCGCCGGTGGGCTTGTAATCGCTTTTCAGATGGAATTTAGCCATCTTTATATTGTAGCAGCTCTAAGAATTACTTAGTTTTGTAGATATGTTTGTACTTGGCATTATCTCTGTCAAGCAGTTTAGTCAGCGCCACGATCAATTTGTCTGGATCTTCACCAAAAATGACGGAGTCGGCGTTGCGGAGCGGTTTGGCGAGCGCTAGAATGGCCTGGATTTGCTCGCTGACGCCGCCGGCGCCCTGCAGGAAGGCGATCGGCGTTTCCGACTCCATGGCAATAGTGAACTCGTGCAGCGTGCCGATGCGCCCACCAATGCTCACCACGCCGTCCGCTGAGGTAATCAGCAGGGTGTCGCGGCCGATGTAATTCAGGCCGGTGTAAATAATAGTGTCGTAAGCTTCGGTGGGCAAACGATATTTGAGGACATGCTCCACTTTAGTGGCAGCTGGACTCAGACCCACGCTCATAGCGCCGCCAGCCGCTTTGTAGCCCTCTGCGGCATAATTTGGTAATCCTACTGTCGCTCCAGTAAGGAGTGAGTGACCGGCTTTGGCAATGGCAGCGCCCATGGCGCGGGCCAGCTCTTTACCTTCTTCTACACTGCCGCCCTTGGCGGCGCCGGAAACGGCGATTTGATAATGACTCATGCTATCGCGGCCTCCTCTACCGCCAATTTTTGCGGCTGCAGCACATCGGCCACCGCGTGCTCAAGATTTTCGTGATTAAGGTAGCGCAGCGCCAACTCGTTCCACAGCGCAGACTGCGCGTTACTAAACTGCCGCGCCTGATACTCTAGCTGGTTGCATGCGTTTATGGCGCTATCCAGCAGGTTCAACGACACGATTTTACCCTGATGCATAAAGCTCAGGTAATCAGTATTTTCCCAGAACGCCAAGCTGGGCGCCCATTTGCTCAGCACCGCGCAGGCATCGTGCCAATAAAAATCGGCGGCCTGCACGTAGGGGCCAAAAATATCCTCGTTGACCGATTCTTTTGTCCGAGCAAAATACTGCTGCACCACATGCCATGGCAGCGCTTGCTCCATGAGCGCGTTGTTCAGCTGCACGCGGCCGAGTGCCACGGATTGGACGCGCTGCGCAAAATCGCCATGCACCTGAGCGGCTTTGAGATAGTTGCCAGCCGCCGCAATGGCGTTTAGTTCATGCACGGCCAGCGCGGCGGTGGCTAGCACCATGCCAGCTGGTTTGTTCTTGGGCATGGGCAGCAAAATAACGGCACCTAGCTCCGGTAGGCCAAGCACAGTGTGGGCTTTGTTTTGCATAATCGCTTGAGTGACGGGCTGCCATTTCTTATCGGTGGGACTGAGGATTTGCGGCGATTTTGTTTCAAAATCCGCCGGCCTCAGCTGCTTGTACTTTTCCCGCCAGATTTTGGCCCAGCTCTGACTTTCTACACTTAAGGCAGCGGCCACTAGCGCGGCTGGCGATTCTGCCCGCAACATGCCATCCAAGGACCGGTATTTGAGCATTTTCTGCAGCTTTTTAGGCGGCTGTTTCTTGAGCAGTCGCTTAACAGCCACAGGCTTAACCATAAAGGTTTTGCTGTCAGCGCTTTCTGCGGTGAGCGCATGCACCAGGCCGTCCATGAGATTGGCCTCCGCATTGACATGGCTGCCGGCGCGCAGACGCAGCGCTTTTTCTAGGCGTTTATCATCATCGGAGGCACGCTGTTTGAGTGCCTGATATAACTCTTCTGGGGTGGTGTCCTGGCTATCCAAACTCAGCTGCCGTAGCTTCTGCCGGGCCTGCTGCATGACATCTACGGATAGCTTAATGTCCTGATTCTGATGCCCACCGGCCTTCTCCAGCCCACTCATCTGCAGTCTGAACTGCATCTGCGGCGCTTGGAGGAGTTCTGACAAAATCCGGGTCATGTTTTTGTGTCTCGTTTCTTATGTTTAGATTAGCATAAGCGTTGCCCTGACCGCAAGTAAAACGCCATAATTGTCCTTTTTCAAGAAGCCGCGCCGCTGGCTTTGCAAGGCACACAGCGTGGGTTAATCATGGACCTGTTGAAAGTTGCTATTTTAGCGGCCTAAAACGGCGTAGCCTTGTACCACTCCGGCGCTTTTTCTAGCCACTCTTCCAAGGCTTTTTCGCTCAAGAGGCCAGCCTGGGCGCCGGTTTGTTGCACCACACTCATGGAGTTAATTGGCGCCCACTGCAGTGCGCCTTCAAGGCTGTTGCCCTTGGCTAGGGCGGCTACGAAGGTGCTGGCAAAAGCGTCGCCGGCGCCGGTGCGCTCTTTGGGCGGCGATGGGTCTGGATACAGCGGCATTTTTAGGCGCTGTTGGCCATCTGAGGCGTAGGCGCCGTCGGGACCATCGGTAATAACAGCAATTTTAGCACCCAGGCCGTGTAGTCTATCCATAAGATCGTGCAAATTGTCGTAGCTGCCGCCGGTTACCAGAACAGCTTCTTCTCTGTTCAGGACTAAAACTTCCGAGTGTGCGTAGATGCGTTTTAGACGCTCCACGCCCAGGTTCATTTGGAAGGTACCAGGCTGGAAAGCCAGCTTAACTTCTGGATGTTTATCGAGCCAATCGGCAATTTGATCATGATAATCCTCACCATATTTGCCAACAGAGGAGAAATAGATCCACTCTGGGATTTCATCGGGGCGAAGATGTGGCCAGTAGTAGTTAAAGTCCACGCTGTTAACCAAAATGGTGCGCTCTTCTTTGTACCACAGGACGTAGTGGTAGTGGCTGGCCTTGCCGGCGTTAATGCGCACTAAGCGGGTATCGATTTTGTTCTTCTGGAAGGCGGCGATTATTTCGCGGCCAAACCCGTCACTACCCACGTTGGTAGCCAGGGCGGTATTGAGGCCTAGCCGAGTCATGGAAACGGCGGCATTGGCGGCGTTGCCCACACCGGCAATTACCTCTGCGTGGTCAAAGGGGATTTTTGAGCCAAACGGTATGGCTAGCCAATTGCCTTTATCGTCCTTGAAGGTGTACGCTGTTTCGTCCACCATTTTTATGAAGGCATCAGTGACGGTGTCGCCGACTGCTAAAATGTCTATTTTTTGTGCCATATCCACCCTTTATTATGCTTATGTTTATAGTATGCCACGATTGACACTTACAGTCGAGCCTTCCCCACGGCGCCAAAGTCATGGAGCTTAGCTTCCACAACTTTCTGTACGGCCGGCTCTACATCATTGGTAATTAGCTTGGCCACAGAATACTCATTAGGGTTAGCCTTGAGGGATTTCTCCAAACTAGTCCGGTAGGCGTAACGTAAATCCGAGTTGATGTTAATCTTGGTGACGCCAATGGTAACGGCGTTCCGGAAATAATGACCCGGCGTACCACTACCGCCATGCAGGCTAATGTAGCACTTGCTGGCTGCTCGTAGCTTCTCCAAAAGTTGGAGGTCTAACTTCTTTGGCACGGGGTATTTGCCGTGCAGGTTGCCAACCGCGGCCGCAAAAATATCAATGCCCGTGGCGTTAACAAAGGCTGACATACCTTCTGGGGTGCTAAAGGTTTTTTTAATCTCTTCGTAGTTAATCTTTTCTTTATGCACATTAGATGAACCGCCAAAATAATGTGGCTCAGACTCTACCAGCGCGCCAGTGAGTCTGGCGTGCGCTACAACTTCTCGCGTGGCGGCAATGATTTCTTCATCGGTAGCGTCGTGGTTGGCCTGGGAAATATCGATATGGATAAACTCAAAGCCGGCCTCAATGCCTTTTTTGGCCGCCTCTACCGATGGTGAGTGATCCAAATTGATGTACATTTCTATGCCGTACTCTTGCTTGTAGTTGTCTACCATGTCGCGGACGTTTTCTAGGCCCATGTCATCGGCCTCGCCCTGGCTGACTTCTACCAGCACGGGTGCACGGAGCTTGGCGGCGGCGCGGCAAATGGCTTTAAGTGTGGCCTGATCGTCTAAATTAAAGGCACCAAAGGCCCATTTTTGCTGCCGAGCTTGCTGCATGCGGCGGCGCGCCTGGGCGCAATTTCTTCTAATCTGCTCTAAACTCTGGGACATCTATTTTTTCTTCCTTTCTACGGCTGCATGCGCGGCCAATCTAATGTGCTGAGCGTCTAATCCAAAATGATGCATAAGCTGCTCCGGATCGCCAGACTCACCGTAGCGATCTTTCATGCCGATTCTAATCAGCGGCGCAGCTAGACCTTCCTCCGCGATAACCTCTGCCACAGCCGACCCCAGTCCACCTGTAATCTGCGCCTCTTCCGCACTGACAACGCAGCCCGTTTTCTTGAACGACTTTAAGATGGTTTTGACATCCAGGGGCTTAATAGTCGGCACATGTACCACTTCTGCCTCGATACCGTCTTTGTAGAGCAGCTCGGCCGCTTTGACGGCCTGGGGCGTCATAGTGCCGGTGGCAATCAGCGTTACATCGGCGCCGCTTTCCAAAACATAGGCAGGACCAATAGTGAACGGCGTTTTTTCATTAGTAATAATCGGCGTTGCCTCCCGCGCCATGCGCATGTAGTTCGGTCGCTTGTCCTTGGCCATAGCCAGCGTAGCTTTTTCTGCCTCAATAGAATCGCATGGCGCCAGCACAACCATGTTCGGCAACGAGCGCATGAGCGCAATGTCTTCTAGCATTTGGTGGGTGGCACCATCTGGCCCTACGGAAATACCAGCATGCGCGCCAATTAGCTTAACTGGTTGCTCGTTGAGGCAGATAGTAGTTCTGATTTGCTCCCAGCAACGGCCGGGCATAAAGGCGGCGTAGCTGGAGACAAAGGCAATTTTGCCAGCAGCGGCTAGGCCAGCGCCCACGGTAACCAAGTTTTGCTCTGCAATCCCAATTTGGAAAAATCGATCTGGAAATTCTTTTTGGAAAGCATCCATTTTTACGGAGCCGGTTAGGTCCGCGCAGCAGGCGACAACATTTGCATCCAGCTGGCCGGCCTTAACCAGGCCACGGCCAAAGCCGGCACGAATTGGTTCAGCATTACTCATGTTCACTCCTAATCTTGCCCTGCAAGGTGCGTAGTTCTGCCAGGGCTTTTTTAGCCTGTTCATGATCTGGTGGCACGCCGTGCCAGCGGAAATCGTATTCCATAAAATCTACGCCCTTGCCGGGGATGGTGTAAGCCAAAATGCAGGTTGGGCGGTCTGTCACTGCGCGCGCCATAGCGCAGGCATCAATCACCGCCTCCACATCATTACCGTTGATTTCCAGCACGTGCCAGCCAAAGGCTTCCCACTTGTCTTTCAAATTCTCTAGAGGTAGAACCGACTCAGTGGGGCCATCGATCTGAATGTTGTTACGGTCCACAATGGCGGTAATAACATCCAAATTGTATTTGGGCGCCAGCATGGCGGCCTCCCAGACGTTACCCTCGTCCAGCTCGCCATCACCCATGGTCACGTAGATTTGCCGATGCGGCTGGCCGTTCAGCCGGAGACCCAACGCCACACCGATAGCTTGGCTTAACCCGCTACCCAGCGGCCCGCTGGTGGATTCTAATCCTGGCAGCTTGGTTCGCTCTGGGTGGCCCTGCAGCCGTGAGCCTAATTTGCGCAGGGTCAGCAATTCTTTACGGTCAAAATAGCCAGCGTGGGCCATGGCGGCATACCGTACCGGCACGCAGTGGCCGTTACTCATAAGCAAAATGTCGCGCTCATCCCAATCTGGTTTTTTGGGGTCATGCTTCATGACCTCAAAGTAGAGGGCGGTAAAAATGTCTGCCAGGCCAAGCGGCCCCGCGCTGTGACCGCTGCCCGCGGCTTCTAGCATCTTAATAATATCTTGCCTAATTTCTGTGGCTTTGAGCTCTAGTTGTTGGTTGGTCATACTGCTTATGATTATAGCACTCTTTGCAGGCTGGCATGTGCTCTAACACTCTCAAAAGTAGTATAGATTTTATACTACTTTTGAGATACTGCCTGCACTAATGATGCGTACGCGGCGTCCGGATTGTGCGCGTTATGGATAAAGCCGCCAACATTCAAAACATCCACGCCGCCGGCCGCTATGGCGGCCGCGTTTTCATCGTTTACGCCACCGTCCCAGCCAATTTCTAGAGTTGGCTTGAGACTGCGCAGGTACTTAGCTTTTTCTAATAAATGTAAGTCTGCGGTTGAGCCACCTTGGTAACCAATATTACCGCTAAAAATTAAGACATGGTCAATCTTTTCTATACTGGAGGCCAGTGCCTGGGCAGGCGTGCCGGCCAGCAGCGCCACGCCAACTTGAATGCCGTGGCGGTGCAGCGTGTCGGCAAAGGTGTCAAAATCGCCGTCTGATTCTGCTTGGATAATGACCAAACGCGGGTGCATCACTACAAATAGCTCCGTGTGCGCGGTGGGATTTTGGAACATGACGTGCAAATCAACTTGCACGTTGCCGGGCCACCAAAGCTTGTCCAAAGCAATGAGCTCACGAGGCTCAAAAATGCCATCGCCCACGTCTATGTGCCAGCGAGTGGCAAAATGCTCAATCCGCTCAATCTGGGCGCGATAGCCGTGCGACTCTTCCGCAGTAATAGTGGGGCAAATCGTGGCGCTCATGGCAAGCGGTCCAGCTCCTTAATACGACGCGTGAAGCGCTCTGCTCCAGCGAATGGCGTGGCTACCCATGCGTTCACGACAGCTTCGGTAGTCTTCCAGTCCAGGTAGCGCGACGGCAGACAAAGGACGTTGGCATCATCATCGTTACGACTGGCACGAGCTTCTTCTATGCTCCAACAGAGACTGGCACGAATGCCTTTAAAGCGATTAGCTGCCATGGCCATTCCCTGGCCAGATCCGCAAATCAAAATGCCGCGTGCTGTAACATCTTTATCAGACAAAATGCTGTGACATACCTTGCCGGCAAAAGTTGGGAAATCATCGGTAGGGCTGTTTGGCCCGACATTGTCCACAACCTCATGGCCGGATTTTTTGAGGAATTCGGCAATGCGATTTTTGTAGTTTTCGCCGTTATGATCGGCGCCTAAGAAAATCTTCATAGAAGTTTGCCGACGTCCGCCACCAGTTCTACTAATCGGTTGGAATAGCCCCACTCGTTGTCGTACCAAACCACAACTTTGGCCAGATTGCCGTCCACCACGTTGGTCAGCTGCGAATCCACGGTGCCAGATGTGGCATTGCCGATGTAATCACTGGACACCAGTGGCTCGTCGCTGACCGCCACAATACCTTGGTAGTACGGCTCGTTGGCGGCTTTTTTAAGCACCTGGTTGATTTCTTCTACGGTGGTGTTGCGCTTTAAGAGCATAGTTACATCGCTTAAGGAAACCACGGGGGTTGGCACGCGCACGCTCAGGCCGTCAAACTTGCCAGTCAGGCTGGGGACGGTTTTGGTCACGGCAATGGCGGCGCCAGTAGTGGTGGGAACAATGTTCTGCGGCGCAGCGCGGCCTTCTCTTAAGTCTTTCTTGGGGCCGTCGGCCAAAGATTGACTGGCGGTATCCGAGTGTACGGTAGTCAGCATGGCTTTTTCTACGCCAAACTCGCGGTCCATAATGTCCATAACAGCGGCAATACTGTTGGTGGTGCAGCTGGCGTTGCTAATAATGTCGCCGGCATTTTTGAGTTCTTCGTCGTTGGCGCCAATGACAATTGTCTTGACCGTGTCGTCTTTGGCGGGGGCGCTGATAACCACCTTTTTTGCGCCGGCTTTTAGGTGAGCACCGGCAGCCTCGCCGTTGGTAAAGAAGCCGGTGGATTCAATAACAACGTCAACCTTCAGGTCTTTCCATGGCAGCGCGGCTGGGTCTTTTTCTGCCAAAACTGGAATTTTGACGCCGTCCACAATGATGTTTTTATCATCGTGTTCTACTTTGTGGCCGTAATTACCGTAGTTAGTATCGTGCGCCAGCAAGTAGGCTAGCGTTTTGGTGTCTGTTAGATCATTTACCGCCACGACCTCCAGGTCTGAACGTTCTTTAGCAATCCTAAATGCAATCCGACCAATCCGGCCGAACCCGTTAATGGCTACTCGTGTTTTCAAGTTAGAGCCCCCCTGTTTTCACTTATGCTTACATTGTAAGCTAAGGACGGCCTAAATGTCTAGGAGCTTGTGCTTAAGTGCGTACTTCAAACCTTCTCCCCAAAATGGGTGCGGGAACAGCTTGAGTGCTTCCTCTGGCTTAACCCATTGGTACGCATCGTGCTCATGGCTCAAAACGACATCTTGCTGACTATCAAGTTTGGTAAAAAACAAGAATCGATTAACGCTTTTGTTGGTATCCGGGTAAGCAGTAGTACCGGTAAAGATAAGTAGGAGCTTGGAAGTATCAAGGCTAAGTCCAGCTTCCTCCAGCGCCTCGCGCACCGCGCCCTGCTCCGGTGTTTCCCCGGATTCTGGCCAGCCACCTGGATAATCTTGCTCTCCCGGTCGGTCTGCATCTGTGGCCGAACGGCGTAGCAGCAAGATTTGACCGTCCGGATTCATGACAATAGTTTTAGCAACGGTAATTATGCGCATGCTATTTTTGGCACTCGCAAGTGCCGCAGCCACAGCCAGCAATTTCTGGTTTTTCTTCTTGATAGCGCTTAATGCAGGATTCTATGATTTGCTTGGCTTCTTCTGCGTCGCCCCAGCCCAAAACTTTAGTGGAGCCGGGTTTTTTGAGGTCTTTGTAGTGCGTAAAGTGGTGCTCTAGTTTTTGGCGGAGCATCGGGTCATCATCAAGGGTTTTCAGGAGCTCGCCTTGGTCGCGGTTATCGGCGGGTACAACGACGATTTTGTCGTCTACTTCGCCATCATCCTCAAATTTCATGACGCCCACAATGCGGGCTTCCAGCCAGACACCGGTGGCGAGCGGTTCGGGGCAGATTATAAGCGTGTCTAGCTCATCGCCATCCTCATCCAGTGTTTGCGGGATAAAGCCGTAGTTGCAGGGCTTGGCAAAAATGGCTGGCTCCACGCGGTCCAGCATAAAGACGGCGCGCTTCCGGTCCCACTCCACCTTCAGACGTGAGCCTTCTGGGATCTCTACTACAGTGTTAACCAGGCCGTTTGCCACATCGCCCGACGTTAAAACAACATTAAAATCTGCCATTTGAATATCTCCTTATCATCCATCTTATTGTACTATAGAAGTATGAAAATTATTGGGCACCGCGGCGCGGCCGGCTTGGCCACAGAGAACACCCTAGATGCTATCACGCATGGCCTACAAAACCGTGTGGATGAAGTAGAAATAGATGTGCGCGTTACAAAAGACGATGTGCCAGTGCTGATTCACGATGAGTATCTTCGCAGCGCCGGCGGCGAAAGGCTTGAAGTTGCCAACTCTACCTACAAACAGCTCAAAGATTTAGACAACCAAATTGCCACGCTTGCCGAGGCTATTGAGCTGATCGACAGGCTGGTGCCGCTGTTTCTAGACATTAAGCCAGATGTCTACACCCAGCCAATCCTCAACGTTTTGGATGAATTTTTTGCCAAAGGCTGGACGGCTGACGATTTTGTGATCAGCTCCAAAGATTACTTCTTATTAGAGGCCCTGCACCGCGCGATTCCAGAGGTAACTAAGTGCGTCCAAGAGCCGTGGAGCAGCATGCGGGCTGTAGTGCGTGCGCGGCGGGTAAACACAAAGCGGCTAAGCATGAATCACCGCTGGCTGTGGTCTGGTTTTATTAAGCACATGGACCGGCGTGGCTGGCTACTGAGCGCCTACACGGTAAACAATCCCCAGCGCATCAGTGGCTGGAAAAAACATGGTCTGTACGGCGTGTTTACAGACCGGCCAGACCTTTTCCGTTAGCCCGGTTATTGGCTGTGACAACCTTTTTAGCAGTTTCCTTTTCTAACTGCTTCCTGGCCAGTCCGGCCACCCCGCCGCCGCGGCGTGCCGCATCTGTGTTGGCCGGCATACCCTGCGCATCCTCGGTGCGAGCAATTTCTGTAGTCGATGCTTCCCCCAGCTGCGTAAAAAGTAGCTCAAGGTCCGTCATGTGCTCTCGCAAATTCTGGTGCTGCACGCCTTTAAGCTTTTTATACTCGCTTGGCGTTATGCCGAACGTAGCCTTAGAAATTTCTGAGCTTAAAATGGCATAATCCCGCGGACCATTAACGCCGCGTTTATCCCACTCATCTGTTAATTCTTGCCTGACAGCGATGCCGCGGACCCGCCGCTCAATCCACTTTTCTGAATAGCCTTTGGCACGATATAGCTCCTTCATACGTTTTTGGGCCAGCTCCGGGTCTTCAATTTCTTTGACCCGCTCGTAGCCTACTTGGGCTAGCCAGCGCTTGAAAGGCTCCGCCTTGAGGCTGGGAATTGATTGAATTATCCTAAAGATGTTTTCCGTATTAGCGCAATCAGTTGCATACTTCTTTCCGTCTGAAGATTGTAATTTTAGCTGTCGACATAATGTCGATAACTTAAGGCCATCTTCTGTACTGACGCGCACTTTCATACGGTACCAGTAGTCTCTAGGGTCTGCGCTATCTGTTAAAACGGCAATGATATCAACAACTGAAAACCACCACTCGCCATCTAGCAACAAACGGCGTATTGCACGCTGCTCAAAAATCGCCAATTTGGTTGTTTCCTCCGCCATACCTATCAGTATACGCCAAACCAAAACACATGTTAGATTTATTTGCAAATAGTTAATAAAAATTTAATAATTCGAGCCGTCTGCTACACTAGATGTATGCAAACTATCGTCACCGGACAACATGAAATTACGCCTGAGATCAGCACGTTTAGCATTGCGCGGCCGGATGGTTTTATGTACACGGCAGGTCAATTTATTGAGTTGACGCTGCCAGGCGTGGGCAAGCACTGGTTTACGCTGTCCAGCTCGCCGCAGGAGCATGATCTGAGTATTACAACTCGTCGGTCAGATTCCGATTTTAAGAAAGCCCTCTTTGCCATGAATGCCAGCAGTAGCGTGGACATCAGCCAGCCAATGGGCGATTTTGTCTTGCCCAAATTGGCGCAAACACCCCTAGTGTGGGTGGCCGGCGGCATTGGCATCACGCCGTTTATCAGCCAGCTAAAATGGCTCGCAGAAACTGGCGAACAGCGACCAATCCGCCTCATGTGGGCCGTTCGTTCAGAGGACGATATTATCTTCCAAGAAGTCATGGATGCCGCTCAGCAACACGCCACCATTGTAGTCTCGGAACCCACCGCCGCTTGGGGTGGCGAACGCGGCCATCTGACAGCAGAAATGGTCAAAGCTCTAGCGGAATTAGATCAGGATACTCAGATTTTTATCAGTGGCCCAGAACCTTTCGTAGACACGCTTAAGAAGGGCCTCCCCACAAAACAGGTCGTTACTGATGCGTTTCCTGGCTACACAAGCATTTAGCTGGCGTTCCGGGCAGCTTCTTCAAGATGCTCCCGGATTTTGAGCGCGGCAGTGGCGCCTTCGCCTGTGGCAGAAGCAATCTGCATGGTGGCGCCAGAGCGGATATCACCAGCCGCAAATACGCCCGGCACATTAGTCATAAGGTGTTGGTCCGTTAGCACGAAACCGATTTCATCACACAATACCCCGGAGCCTTGCAGGAATTGCGAGTTAGGCACCAGGCCAACGAAGACAAACACGCCGTCAACCGCAAATTCTTTCCCGCCGCCTTTGACTAATGTAACGCCGCCCTCTGGAGTGCCAACAATTTCCTCGGTGGGCGTTTCTAGGTGGACCGTGATCTTGCCTTCTGCGGCTGCTTTATCAAGCTCTTTTATGAGCACATCGCTGGCGCGCAATTTTGACCTGACAAGGAGGTCAATGTGGCTGGCGAAGCGGGTCAAAAACAGCGCTTCTTGCACGGCGCTATTGCCGCCACCAACGACTACCAATTTTTTGTCGCGGTAAAATGCACCGTCGCAGGTAGCGCAGTAATGCACACCGCGGCCGTAGAACTCCTGCTCACCAGGAATGCCCAGTTTCTTGTAGTCCGAGCCGGTGGCGATCAGGATGGCTTTGGCAAAATAATCGCCGTCGGTGGTTTCTAGGCGCTTTAGGGCGCCTTCATCGTGAATGGCGGTAACTTCGCCGTATTCAATTTTGGCACCAAAACGCTCGGCTTGTTTTTCTAGATTTTGAGCCAACGTTAAGCCCTCTACGCCTTCTGGAAAACCCGGGTAATTATCTACTTTATCAGTGATTGCCGCCAGGCCGCCCACCACACCGCGCTCAAAAAGCAGCGTATCAATGTCTTCGCGGGTCGTGTAAATAGCAGCTGTTAGCGCGGCTGGGCCGGCGCCAATGATTACTATGTCGTGTGTTTTGCTCATTATGCTAAGGCCGGCGCCAGTTTAGATAAATTGTAGCCCACCACCACCTCGCGCGAATCATCTTGCTTGGTAACAACAGTAATGGGGACGGTCATGGAGCCGCTGAGGGCCATGGCTTCTGCTTGGCGCTCTGGCTGTTCGTCTAGGTTAACGACGTCATATTTGTGCGCTTTGGCGTCTAAGTACTTTTTAACCATGGCGCAGTAGGCGCAGGTGTTGGTAGTAAAAATCGTGATGTTTTTGACCATAGTGTCCCCTCTAAAATTTTTTTTAATTTTGGCTTTTTGCAGGAAACCTCCCAAAGGTTTTTATGTCTGCCTCAAGTCGTACTTAAAAGTATATATAGCGTTAGCATATTGGTCAATGCGCTATATATTGTGTTTTTTAATACATTTTCCTATAAATAGACTTTTGGGCGAGTGCAGTCTGGGATGGTAGAAGAGGACCGCAAGCGAGTCGTACTAAAAGTACAGGGAGCGCGGACCGGATTCTAGCGCCCAGAATGTGCCGCTCATAAGGCTATTATTGACCAATTTTGTGTAGTGTCACATCGAACACTAGGTCGGCGTTCGCAGGAATACCAGAATTAGGTGGTGGCGTACCGCCGTAAGCCATAGCAGCCGGGATTAGCAAGCGACGCGTACCGCCAACTTTCATGCCGGGCATGCCTTCGGTCCAGCCCTTAATAACCTGGTTCAGGCCAAAAGTAGCCTGCTGGCCACTGTCGAGCGAGCTTTGGAAAATAACGCCTGTGGCGGCTACAGCACCAGTGTAATCTACGGTTACGGTATCGCCGGGCTTGACTTCATCACCAGTGCCCGGAACGGTGTCTACGCGCTGCAGACTACCAATAGTTGCCATGGGTGTAAAACCGCTGAGCTGTGTTCCTTGTAACATTTTCTTGTCCTCCTTCTTAGTTGTTTGCGATGTAGTTGTGGTATCTTTTGGCGCATCAGATTTTTTTTGCATGTTATCTACAACAATTGCAATAACAAAAGCCGATGATGTTACCAAAAATAAAATCGCCCCAAATAGAGCAAAAAAGCGGTCGCGTTTGCGCGTGGCCATATAGTTGTTCCCTCTTAACAAGGACTAGTATACAGGTTACATACCCGTTATGTCGACAGGATCTTTAGGCCACCCTTTAATGGCGCCCTTAAGAATGGCGCGCTTTAATGACTCGGACCTGAACGGCATATTTTCTAACTGCGTCAATGGCAACCAACGCGGCTGATACAAATTCTGACCCATGGCGTTAATGGCAAACTCATCTGACTTTTCATTAAGCGCTGGTTCACCGCCCGTGTACTCACAGAGGTAAATATACTGCATGCCGTACATATCGCCAGCGTTCTCTACAAACACCAGCCGGGGATTCTGGAAGGTAATGCCGGACTCTTCATGCAGTTCGCGCTCCAGTGTCTGCTGGTGATTTTCGCCGTAGTTAACGCCGCCGCCAATTAAAATATCATACTCATGTCCAAACTTGTTGCGGTGCATAGTGAGGATGTTACCGTCCTTAATGATGATTGCTCGAGCCGCTGTGCGCATTATATTTGCTCCGCATTAAGTTTCTCTTTAGCCGCCGCGGCCACCTTTTCCATGAGCGCCGAGAGGTCCTTAGAGGTTAGCGTCCTTTCATAGCTGGCTAGCTGAACGCTAAAGGTAATCTGTTTGTGGTCAGTGTCGTCCGGCCGTTGATAGATATCGAGCGTGTTAAGGGTGAGCCGAGTGTGATCCGGTTTGTTACTTTGCAGCGTTTCTTGGACTAGCTTCTCTACAGTACCAAAGCTGTTTGCAGAAGGAACTTTGAGGCAAATATCCTGGCTCACTTCTGGGAAACGCGGCAATGGTTGGTATTTTTTGCCTTTGGCTAACACGGGCAGAAGCTCCTTGGTGTCCAGCTCAAATCCGGCGCAGTACGCGGGTAGCTTAAGGGCTGCGCGTACGCTCTGGCGGAATTCGCCCACTATGCCCAGGAACTTCTCGCCAGCGTAGATGTAGCCGGCACGGGCTAGGTCGTAGGGCTTGGTAATGTCGTATTCATTCGCTTCTACTGGCTTGTACGTCACTGGTGTGGCCAGCAAATCTTGCAGATACTTTTGCGCTTGATGGTAAGCTGCGCCTGGTTTCTTGAGCTTATCGGCGGCCGCTACTACCAGTGCAGTTAAGTTGTCCTCAAGCGGCAGACCATCTTGATCTTTAGCGCTCACTAAATGGCCCTTGCCTAGTTCAAACAGTACAAATTCATCGTGGCCAGCCTTTATGTTGGGGTGAATTTTTTCTAGCAGACTGGGCATAAGGCTGGGGCGCAAATACTGCAGGTCTGGGCTGAGCGCGTTACTTAATTTGAAGGCATTGTCTGGGTTTTGGCCGACTTTTTTGAGCAGGTCACCGTGGACAAAACTGTAGGTGAGCACCTCGTTGGCACCAGCTGCCGCTAGCTTGCCGCGTATCTGTTCTTTCAGGTTGAGGAGGTCGTTTTTAGGCGCTGGTTTGAGCGTGCGTGTTGGCAAATCCAGCGGCAGATGATCAAAACCATACAGGCGGCCAACTTCTTCTACAATATCTTCGCGGAGCAGCAGATCCGTTCGCCAAAACGGTGCGTGAACGGTGAGCTGATCCCCATCCACATCTACCTGCATTTCCACATTGCGGAGCAGCTGGGCAGTTTCATCGGCAGTCAGCTCCAGGCCCAGTCGATCATTAATAAATTGGTAATCTACCTTGATTACTGGCTGGTGCTCTGGCGCGTGGTTATCGTCAATCAATGGGCCGGCGGCTTCTGCGCCAGTTAGTTCGTGCATCAGTCGTCCCAGCTCTCCTAAAACAGCCGGATTTTGCAGCGGGCTCTGACCCTTGTTAAAGCGCGTCAGCGCATCGGTAAACAAGCCGTGCGCCATGGAGGTGCGGCGCACACTAAACATGTCAAAATTGGCCACCTCTAGGATGATGTTTTTGGTGCCCGGGTCCACTTCCGTGCTGGCGCCGCCCATTATGCCGGCAATGCCGATGGGCACTTTGTCCGTGCAAATCATAATCGCCTCTTGGCGCGGATCCACCGTTTTGCCGCTTAACAGCTGAATTTTTTCATCCGTGTGCGGATTGCGGACCACAATATGTGCTTGCCCGTTTTGAGACAAGGCTGCGACTTTGTCGTAGTCGTAGGCATGCGTGGGTTGGCCGGTCAGCAGCATGATGTAATTGGTGGCATCTACCACGTTATTCAGCGGCCGCATACCAGCACGTAGCAGCAGTGTTTGTAGCCAGAGCGGACTTGGCCCAACCGTCACATTTTTCATGGGCAGTAACATAAAGCGCGGCACCTCGCCCGGGAGCTCATTGGTAAACGCGAGCGCTAGTTGATCGTTGCTAGTTTTCAGTTGATTGTTGTTCTCCAGGTACCAGTCCGGACTCTTAAATTGCTGCCGCGTAATGCCGGCAACTTCGCGCGCCACGCCCAGCAGCCCGAAGCAATCTGGCCGGTGCGTAAACATCTTGTTTTCTATGTCGATAATCTGGTCGTCTAAACCATACACTTCCGCAAACGGCTTACCCACGGGCACATCTGGCGGCAACTCCAAAATGCCATTATGCTCATCTGAAATGCCCAGCTCGCGCGGGCTGGCCAGCATACCATTGCTGGTGTGCCCGAGCATTTTGCGAGCGCCCAGAACAAGCGGCTCGGCCGTTCCATAGGTAGATGGCACCGTGGCGCCAGGCGGCAACCAGACCACTTTAAGCTCGGCTGTAACATTGGGCGCACCGCACAAAACCTGCACCAGGCCATCTTCGCGGCGTTCTACATCTTGGGCCGCGCCGTTATCTTGGACATAACAGAGACTGAGGTGGTCCGAGCCTTCTAGCTTTGAACATTCTTTAACCTCTACAATGACAGCCTTGTCATACTTAGCGCCAAGGTTAATGACTTCTTCCACGGCACCCAGCTGCGCGCCGATTACCTCTGTTAATTCCTGCACGGGTGGCACATTTTGGACATAGTCTTTGAGCCAGTTGTAGCTTACTTTCATTGGTCAGCCTCGACAATTTGCTGCTGAATTTTGAGCAGTTTATCATCTGTCATCCGCGGCCCCTCGACGGTGGTTATATAGCCGACATATTCGGGATAAAATTCTTGGTGCTTGGTCCAAACATCAGTCTGACCACCGAGTTCACCGTGCAAAGGATACAGCTTGGCATGGACGTACGCCACACCGGTACCTTCGTAAACCTGCGCCACGCGCTGGCAGTCCGGAAATGCTCTTTGCAGAAGCTTGGCTACTTGAGTGCAAGCGTTTTGCAGGCCGGCTTGCTGCTCCGGGGTCAGGTCAAAAATGTAATCGCCCTGGTTGGTCTTGGGGATGACCACGGTCATGCCGGGCGTGCCGGGGAATGGGGTTAGGAAGGCCAGATAGCCGTCGTCTTCCCAGACTTTGTAGCTGGGGATATCGCCGCGGACGATTCTGTCAAAAAGTGTATCGCTCATATCTTAAAAGTATAGCGCGTTGGCGGCAAAAACCGCAATCTTGGCGCGCGAAGGAAAAAGAATCCGACCGCTGCTCCCGGTCTTTTTATTTGACAGATATACTTTAAATGATTAAAATTCATGGTGTATCACTTCGCCGGGCTAGCCTAAGGTTTCGACCGACCGCAAATCCCGGCATTTTTAGTATCTCAGCTCATCCTTAAGTAAATCCATCCTGACCACATGGGGCAAAAACTTTTTTAATTGCCTTGAATAAAATTGATTGGGCACTAAAACCCGCTTGAATTTTCGTTGTGACTGCAAATACTGAATCAGACAGCTAAAATCCCCGTCACCACTGATGATTATCGCCTTATCGTAGTTTTTGTACATTATTGCAGCGGCATGGAGTACCAGCTCCGCATCGATATTGCCTTTTGTGACCCATTCGCCTGCGCTGTTTCTGTAAGTTGAAACTTCTTTGAAGACAAGCTCAAAGCCGCATGATCTCAGCTTTTTATATAAATCTTTATTCTCATGCATATAACCTAAAAACATAAATGCACGAGACACGTCGTATCGATTTTGCAGATACAAACGGAGTTTGGCATAATCTATCAACCAACCTTGCGATTTAACACCCAGGTTCAAATTCTGACTATCGATAAACGCGTAGACGCGCGGTTTCTTGAGGGGCTCAGGGGACATAGACCTTTTGGCCTTTCTTCCCCTTGTCGTGAAATCTAGTGTACTACGGCTGGACGATTTCTGCCAGCGTACTCATGCAAACTGTTTTAGAAAATCAAGCCGCGCCGCTTCAAAGTGGCGGATGTCTTCTATGCCGTATTTCATCATAACCAGGCGCTCAATACCGCCGCCCCAAGCAAAGCCGGTGTAGATTTGCGGGTCAATGCCAGCGGCGTGCAGCACGTTGGGATGAATCATGCCGCAGCCCAGCAGCTCAATCCAGCCGGATTGAGAGCAGACGGAGCAGCCTTTTTTATCGCAAAATGGGCAACTTAAAGCAAACTCAAACGATGGCTCGGTAAACGGGAAATAGAATGGCTGCGTCTTAACCTCTAGCTCTTTGCCGTAGTAGGTCTGCAGGAAGGTTTTGAGCGTAGCAATGAGGTTACCGGCGTGCACGCCTTTGCCCACATAGACACCTTCTAACTGGTAGAAAGTGTGCTCGTGGCGGGCATCCAGATCTTCGTTGCGGAAGACGCGGCCAGGGATAACCACCGCGATTGGTTCGCCGTTTTCCAGCTTTTCCTTGTGTTCTACTAGGACGCGGTTTTGCATGGTGCTGGTGTGAGCGGGCGCAATGAACGGCTTGCCATTTGCGTCCGTTTGTTCGGTCATAAAAGTGTCGTAATCGTCGCGCGCCGGGTGGCCTTCCGGGAAATTCAGGCTGCCAAACATGTGGAAATCATCGTCTAGCTCGCGCGATTCTATGGCCGTAAAGCCCATCCGGTAAAAAATATCCAAAACAGTTTGCAGCTCGCGCATGAGGGGATGCACAGAGCCACGGTCTGCGGTTAGCAAAGCTGGGCGTTCAAGGGGGGTTAAATTGACGTCAAACGGTGCGGTGATGTCGATTGGCGGCAAGTCCGGTGCCTGGTCTTTGGCGGCATCCACTGCTTGCTGCAGCTCCTGGCGCAGCTGGTTTACTTCTTGGCCAAAGCTCGCTTTTTGATCAGCGGGTAAGGTGCGCAGCTGGTCATACAGCGCTTTGAGCTCTGGGGCGCGCAGGATTTCTGCCGGGTCTTTCAAATTCGACAAGCGCGCTTGCAATACGTCGGCAGTGGTAGCGATTATTTGATTTTGATAAGACATACCAAAAGTATAGCAGAGCTAGGCGCGCGGGATAACAGTTCCGACCATTTCTGGTCCTGAAGCAACCCGTATCGCCAAAATACTACCTATACTTCCGGAAACTACTGCGAGCCCAGGGTAGTGTTCTGTTTTACAACCGTTTCGGAGTGCAAAATATGCAGCACCATTATCCTCTGCAAAAACTGCAGACCAGCCATCACTTAATTCATTGGTTTGGCCTGGCTGAGGTCGTTGCCGTAGGTACGTGAAAGCAGGCATTCTGCCACGACTGTCTACTACTTTGCCAGCCGACGCAGTAAACACATCATCTTTTACACGTTGCCCTACGAGCAAAACCTCAACATTTCTTTTTGCTAATAATGCACCGGCCAATAACACATGAAGATTGTGTACAGCAGGTAGGGCATCATACTCTTTAGCCTGACCTGTAATTACCTGAATGTCCTTCAAATGGAAGCTAGTCACATTCGCCGCCTCAACGGCACCTAACACAGCTTGGGCGTGTCTATCCAGCAATTCCTCTTTACTCAACATGCCTTAACTGTAACAAAGCAGGCGCAGACGTCAAGCGTGCGCTATACTGTAAGCATATGCTTAATTACGATGACCTTTTGGCCCAGGCCACCGCTGTCCTTGAGCAAAATAATCGGGGCGATTACACCCAGCCCGCCGCGGGCCTATATCCGCACCAATGGCTGTGGGACAGCTGTTTTACAGCTATAGGATTAGCGCATTTGGATGTGCCGCGCGCCCAGAAAGAGCTCACTAGTTTACTGAGAGGTCAGTGGCACAACGGTATGCTGCCCAACATTATTTTTAGGCCCGAGCCGCAGTACTGGGCAGAACGAAATCAGTGGCGTAGCTGGCTCAGCCCCCACGCCCCCGAGCATGTGGCCACCACCGGCATTACGCAGCCACCGCTGCTAGCGGAAGCTGTGGTTCGGGTGGGCGAAAAAATGGATAAAACAGAGCGGCGCATCTGGTACCGCAAAATGTATCCGGCTCTCTTAAAGTACCATCAGTGGCTGTATAACGAGCGCGACCCGCATGGCGAAGGCCTTATTCTACTGATTCACCCCTGGGAGTGCGGCATGGACAACACGCCGCCGTGGATTTATCAGTTGCATCAGCATCAGCTGGCCTGGTGGGTTAGCGCCGTAGACAAACTACGCCTATCGTCTATCGTTAATAAAGTGCGACGAGACACTAAGTCTGTACCGGCCGGCGAACGGTTTAGCACCATAGAGGCCTTGGCACTCCTAGATGCACAGCTACGCCTGCGCCGCAAAGCCTATGACACAGACCGTATCCTGGACCACGCCCTATTTGCCATTGAAGATGTGGCCTTCAATAGTATGTTTATTCGTGCCAATAGTCAGCTGAAGCACATCGCCCACTTTTTGCACCAAGAAATTCCTGAAGACCTTAAAGCCAGCATGAAGAAAACAGAAAAAGCCCTGGAGGATTTAAGGGACCCGCACCTGAGCCGCTACTACTGCCGCGATTTTATTACGCACAACCTGATTAAAGTGCCGTCCATGGCCACACTGCTGCCGCTCTACGGGGGTTCTGTTAGCGCCGAGCGGGCCGCAGAACTGGTCAAACTCTTAGAAAACCCCACTATTTTTGGCACACCCTATCCCGTACCGTCGGTGCCGGCCGATGCCAAAGAATTCCACCCAAAACTCTACTGGCAGGGCCCCTCGTGGGTGAATATGAACTGGCTTATTATCGATGGTCTGGAACGATACGGCTACACAGACCACGCCGCCGCGCTCCGGGAAACTACCCTAGAAATGGTAAATAAGGGCGGCTGCCATGAATACTTTGACCCCCTAGACGGCACCCCCGCTGGTGGCCGCGACTTTAGTTGGACTGCCGCGCTCGTGATAGACCTCATAAAACGGTAAAATCCTAGTATGACACCAAATAATTTAGACTACAGCGGCCTGCAAGCCTCACCATCAATAACCGATTTAAAAAATGTGCTGAATCAGCAGCCCACCTCCTACAAACTTGTGCGCCTTGCCATTCCAATTGTCATTTTATTTGGAGGCATCGTTTATCTGCCTTTGGTTGTTGGTTTTCTCAGCGTACCAGGTAGCGCTTCGCCCCAGTTATTACCCATGGCCATCGTGCCGATTGCTGCCCTTTTTGGGACTATCTGGTGGGGATCGACCTCTTTCAGACAACTAAGGGACCAGGCTCGCCTCACAAAGTTTTGTAGCGCCAATACACTTCCGCTTAGTCTATACCGAAAGCCGTCAGAGCAGCCTGGCATCATTTTCAACCAGAACCCAAGCGATGATTTTATTCGTGAAGCGATTGATTTATCACCCACTCTGCAGACGGGTAATTATTGGTACCGAATCGGCTCTGGCAAAAACTCCCGTCATTACAATTTTGGCTATTTCAGAATCAAGCTCACGAACAATATGCCTAACATGGTCCTAGATGCTAAGAGCAATAATTTTCTGGGCATAAGCGATATGCCCACCACCTATGCACGCTCACAAAAGTTTCATCCAGAAGGCAACTTTAGCGATGTTTTTACCCTCTACGTACCCGATGGCTACGAAACCGCAGCCCTCTATCTACTTACACCGGATGTGTTACAGACTTTCTTGCAATTTCCAAATTACAACTTTGAAATAGTCGATAACTATCTGTACGCCTACATTAAAGGTGAGTTTGATTTAAGTGAACCTGCCAAATTACAGCAATTGCAAGCGGCTGCTAGCGCTTTGTCCGCCCAGCTTGGCAAGCAGGCCAGCACTTACTCCCCGCAAGGCTTTGCCCCGTCCACGCCTGGCGTTCTCAGGCGAGGCTTCCCCTGGAAAACAGTCGCCATTTTTACGTTGTACGCACTTTGGATAATCCTCAAGCCAACCCTTCATGGTACTTCAGGGCTCGCCGGTGCATTGCCGCAAATTGCCATCTTACTTGCGGCCATCGCTTTTGGATATAAATTTTTGCGCAACCGCAAGCACTAAACCCTAGCCATCCATCTGGAGAAAGCGTAAACTGTAAAGCATGATTGAATTACTGCGCGCACTTATCCTGGGCATCGTAGAAGGTTTTACGGAGTTCTTGCCCATCTCCAGCACCGGCCATTTAATTGTGGTAGAAAAATTCTTAGGCTTTAAGGATATTAACGATTTATTCACTGTTGTCATACAGCTGGGCGCCATTGCCGCAGTTATTTGGTACTACCGCCAGGATCTGTGGAGCCGCATAGTTGGCCTGTTCAAGCGCGAAACGGCAGCTATTCGATTCTGGACCGTGATTATCGTGGGCTGTATCCCAGCCGCGCTGTTTGGTCTGTTCCTTGATAAACACATGAACAGTATTACCGTGCCAGCCGTAGTGGCCACCACCTTAATCATTGGCGGTGTAATCATGTGGCTGGTAGATCGCAAGCCAGTTCACAAACACGATGACCCGGTTGAGCTAGGCGATATTTCTACGAAGCAAGCGGCGCTGATTGGCCTGGGCCAAGCCGTGGCCATTATCCCCGGCGTCTCTCGCTCTGGCGCCACCATTGTCTCCGGATTAATGACCGGCCTCAACCGTCCCACTGCTACCGCTTTCTCTTTCTACCTTGCGGTGCCGATCATGATCGCTGCCACTGGCTATAAGATGCTCAAGTACCGGGCGGATATCGCTCACCTGCCGGGCGGCCTACCCGCATTAGGTGTTGGCGTGTTAGCCTCGTTCATTGTGGCCCTGCTGGCCATTTCTTGGCTGCTCAAATATATTGCCAGCAACAATTTTAAGATGTTTGCTTACTACCGTATAGCGGCTGGCTTGGTTATTTTCGCACTGCTTGGGCTGCACTGGCTGTAGCAATTGGCTTTACAGCACTGACTATGTTACGATGCGAATATGAAAACACAAGCAAAAAATTCAATAGATAGACCCCTCCCTGCATTAGCACTACTTTTGGCGCTTTTGTTTCTGCAAAGCGTCTTAACGGTTGCGCACCATACTGCCTTCATACATGGTAATGGGAGTTCCCATACCGTTGAATCACCCGCAGTATTTTGGGCAATCTTAAGCTTAATACTATTAGGTTACGATTATTACAAACGACGCTCACTGACGATTGTTTCAGCTGTAGCAATAACGGTTCTGGCATGCTCCGGTATTTTTTGGTGGTCCGGTCTTAGGGCTAACTTCTTTTTCTAAGCAGCTGCAGCATCGGCACAATATAATTTGCCACCGCAAGATACAACGGATAGACTGCCAGCGCCCAGGACCACGGCCGAATTAAGAATAGGCTGCAGACGCCGCCGGTGGCAAACAGAAGCCAGCTGATGGTAGTTTCGCTGCCCGGGTCGCGCCAGACTTTTATCCATGTCAGTACTGCGGCAGAAACGTCGGCCAGGACTACTCCTAGAATTGCAATAACGGGCTGCTTGGCAATCAGAGAAGCCAGTATTCCAATCACCGCTAGGACAAACGCCAATTTGTCGTTAAAAGAAAGTCCACCCACCCCATATTTTATGGACAAGCCTAGAATAATCACGCTACCCAATAAATCGAGCCCAGAAAAGAACAAAGACCAGGTGGCGCCGAGTGCCGCCTGACTCACAAAGGCGGTTATGCCCAAGCCGCTCCAGATTAGCCACGTCATGCGTTCCGGCTTGGTTTTTCCCTTCAGGATATCAATAATATAGGGCGGCATGGCCGCGAGGACCAGGACGATAGAAAGCACGAGAAAAATGGTGTGCATTAGTCGTCAGCCTGAGTGGGCTTGTCCAGCAGCAGCGGCTCCACAGCCGGATTGCTGCCCGCAATCTTAATGACATCTTTATCGATGTGGCCTAGCGATTTGTGTGCCGCATTAAAGTGGTTCACGGTGGTGCCCAGCGTGTTGCCCAGCTTCTGCATATACTGCTCATGCGCGGCGATGTGTTTGCCCAGCTCGCCCACGCGCTTTTGAATGTCCTTGGCCTGCTCTTCAATTTGCAAAGATTTTAGCCCTTGCAAAACTGTCTGGAGATAGGCTAATAAGGTGGTGGGGCTAACAATAATCACCTTCTTATCAATGAATGCGTACTCAATTAAATCGCGGGCGGACGTGCCGGTGGTACCCACTTTATTGACCAGCAAATCGTAGTAAATGGCCTCTGACGGAATGAACATGAAGGCGTAGTCCAGCGTGTCCTCTGCCGGGCGGATATATTTGGATGTTTCATCTATGCGCAGCTTCAAGTCTGCCTTGAACAGCTTGGCTAAATCTGCTCGTTCGCGGGCATCTTTGGATTCCACCAAGCGGTTGTAATTCTCCAGAGAAAACTTGCTATCTATTGCCAGAAGGCGCCCTTTGTCTAGCTTAATGACGGCGTCCACGATCTCGCCGTCTTTGAACTTGTACTGCGTGGCGTACATGCCGGGCGCCAGCACGTTTTGCAGCACATTTTCTAGGTAATATTCGCCGAGCCCGCCGCGTTGTTTAGGGTTTTGCAGCACGTTTTGCAACGTCTTCAGCTCGTCCGTAATGCCCATAACCTGCTTGTTGGACTCTTTGAGCTCCGTTAAATTGCGCGTAATATCCTGGATGATCTTATTGGTTTCCGATGATTGCTTCTGTAGCCCACCAAACATCATAGCTTGGTTTTTCTGCATCTGATCGCCCAGGCCTTGGCGCAGCTTATCTATATCGGCCGACAGATTGGTTAAATCCTGCTTGAGCAGGAGGCTGGCTTGGTCATCCTTAGGCTTCTTGGTCTGCAGAAACAGCGCCGCACCCATGAGCAGCACCAATGCACCCAAAACGATAATGGCAATTTGCATACCCCTAGTATACCCTACTGCGCGGTCCGCAGTGCTATGATAGTACTAATGAAAAAAATAGCCACTGCACTCATCATTTTGCTACTCGGCGCGGCTGGCGTTTGGCTTTTTTGGCCAAGCACGAGCAAAGCCCCGGTAACTGTTAAAAAACCTGCCGTCCAGAAAAATCTGGAAGCAGAAAAACCCGCCGATACCAATCTGACCCTGCTGGCCGCTGGCGATTTTATCGCCCACGATTCCATAAATATGGCCGCTAAGCAGCCAGATGGCAGCTACAATTACCTGCCCCTTATGGACAGCTTTGCGCCCATCTTCAAAAAAAATGATATCCGGTTTTGCAGCGATGGTGTCCTGAACGGCGGCACCAAGTTTGGCATCAGTGGCTATCCCAAATTTAACTCCCCCACGGAGTTTGTGGATGGCATGACCAAAGTGGGCTGCAATCTGGTGGCTAACGGCACCAACCACAGTTTTGACCGCGACCAATCGGTCATAAATGCCACGGCAGATGCCTGGGCGCGCCAGCCAGACATGTTGGCCGCGGTAGGCTTAAATCACAGTCAGGCAGAGCGCCAAAAGGTGCACGTTTTTACGGTCAAAAACACCAAGGTCGCGTTTTTAGCTTATACCACCTACCTTAATCAAGATGCGCCGGCGCAGAACGATTACGGGGTCAATGTCTATTCGGAAGATTTTGCCAAAACGCAGATTGCGGAGGCAAAAAAACAGGGTGCGCAGATTATTATTGTCAGCATGCGCTGGGGTACAGAATTCTCCGGTCAAGTCAACGAGCAGCAGAAAAAAGATGCCCAGTTTTTGGCTGGCCAAGGTGTGCAGCTGGTCTTAGGGCATGGCCCGCACGTCACCCAGCCGGTGCAAAAAATTGGTAATACGTTTGTTTGGTATTCGCTGGGGAATTTTTTGGGTACGCAGCTGCAAGCAGAAACGTTGTTTAACGGCTTGGCCCAAATCACGTTTGACGCTAAGACACACCGGGTGTCACAGCAATCATTTTTGCCCATATATTCCCATTACGAGTGGACAGCCGATCAGGCCGCTAAGGAAGATTTACTGGCCCGCACCAACGTCAAAATGCATCTGTTAAAAGATGTAACGCAGGACATGATTAACAAGCAGCAGCTCAAAACAACGGCGGCCACGCAAAAAGACCGATTGCAATCAACCTTAAATGCGCTGGGTCAAACAATCCCATTTAGTAATTAGGCGCGGCGGGCAAGCCAAAAAACTCCTCAAGCGTCGTGATATTCTTAGCGTGCATCTCTGCCGCTAATTCCTTGCCAATGTAGCGGAAGTGCCAGGGCTCAAACTCGTAGCCTGTAACGGTCGTTTTGTCCGCTGGATAGCGCAGCAAAAAGCCGTGTTGCCAAGCATTAGTAGCCAGCCATTTGCCAGCGGCGGTGTCGGCAAAACAGGCCTGGACCTCGCAGGATTTATCGGCCGGTTCTACGTCCATGGCTAGGCCGGTCTGATGCTCGCTAAAACCGGGCCGGGCGCTCGATTTATCGGCCTGGGCCTGCCCTTCGTCCATGACATAACCGTTATACAGATTGACTTGGTACGTGTAGGAGCGATAGGCGCTTGACAGCATAAGTGGCGCGCCGGCAGCCTCAGCGCTGGCAAACATGTCTTTGAGCGCCAGGGCCACATCTGCCCGCAACTGCATGCTCTCAGAATCTGGCACGCGCAGCAGAACGCTCGGAGTAACCAAGTTGGCGGGAATATAATTGGCCGGTTGGAGCGAACGCTTCTTGTTCACAACCACCCAAATACTGCTTGGGTCCGTTAAAGAATGCTGCGTTTTATTAAATGTCTGAACAGCTGCAGGCATGGGTTTTACCGGCTGCGATTTATGAGTTGGCCAAAGCCAAACAATTGCCGCGGCAATTGGCAGAAGTAGCAGCCATTTTTTTCTGCTTTTTTGTTTTTTGGCCACACTCGCAGGCCGGCGATGTGAACGGTAATAATTAGGATTCATGCTAACCAAATCGACTTACGATAAACATAAACGCCACGCCCAAAATTGTCATAGCAATCGTGCCGTAGGATGAGTGCTTGGAGTGTGCCTCTGGCAAAATTTCGCTGGCACCAATGTAGAGCAAGAAGCCGGCAAAGAAGCCCAGGTAAATCACCAGGCCGGCGTCCGGAATTGAGAACAGCAGCGTAGACAGCGCGCCTAAAACTGGCGCCAGGGCATCTATTAGTAAGAACTTAATGGACTGTCGACGGTTATTTTTGTTGAGCAGCATGAGGCTGACGGTATTGAGGCCATCACTAAAATCATGCGCAATCACGGCAATGGCCACTGCAATGCCGATTGCCTCGCCCGCCTGAAAGCCCAGGCCAATCCCCACACCGTCCAGGAAGCTGTGGCCAGCCAGTGCCAAGGCCGATGCTTTGCCCACTTTGGGATGATGATGTGCGCTGTACTCGCCCTCCTGGCTGTGGTGGATTAGGATAGTTTTTTCTACAATATGGAATACCAGGAAGCCGCCAACTAGTGCCAGCATGGCCCCAGTTGGCGCCTGCTTGAGCGTGTGCAATGCGTCAAAAATTTCTGGCAAAATCTCAAATGCCACCACACCCATGAGCACACCGGCGGTCCAGCCCAAAATACGGTGCAGCCGATCTTTGTAACGAATAGCAAAGTAGCCCCCCGCAAGCGTAGAGAAAAAAGTAGCGGCCGACAAAATTACGGGCAACATCATGTCTTATTGTAGAGCAAGATTGGCTTACCGGCCAGACCGAATAGATTCAATTCGCAGGTTATAGCTTTATTACTAACTGAATAATGATTGTGCGATTCGGCTAGACTCAATCAATTTTTGCATGGTTTCAGGATCATTTTCGTCTGCCTTTCCATTGTATAAATAGACTTCCTGACCAATACATTCAATGTCAAAAGCGAGCGGTAGCGCAGCCAACGCGTCAACCACCGCAACGGTAAAAGGATTATCTGGCTGATCAACACCATATTTTACGTTTAAGCTACGCATCGTCAACTGAGCGGAGTATTGAGGGGGTAGTTTTACTTTCCAACCACCCTTGGGGATAAAATCGGTTTTTCGGATTGGACCCCAATAATTAAATTTGTTATCAAACGTTACGTGCGGCAAATTCTTCTCAACGCCGACCCTGACATAGGTAAAGCAATGAGGCGTTGCGTAGGTACCGGTCCCTAAACCTGTAATATAGTTAACCCATCCTATCTCGAACAATTTACCCTTAAACTGTCCCCGTGATGCGTTAACAATCCAGTCACGTCCTCCTTGGAATGGGAGACCAGCGTACCCTGGGGCCTCTCGCAATGAAACAATCTCAAGATTATTGGCTGCCCAAAAACGATCCCAGTCCATTTTGGGGCCTTTTGGCTGACTAATCTTTTTTAGTAAGAGTATGATTCCGACTGGTACCAATAATAGTCCTGTAGTGCCCACAAGAGTCTGAGCAGAGACTTGATGCATATGAGCAACAAAGAACAAAGTAGCCGGGATAACTCCTATAAAATAATACTGCCACGGGAGTTTTAAGCCGGTTCTCTTGACTTGATTTCCCCCAGAAATGCCCGCTGAAGGGAGCGTACAATATTGAATTTCCTCTGGAATTTCTAGTGACACTGGTTTTTGCAACATCTTTGGTCATTATATCAAAGTCTGTATGCCGTGCAGTTTGACGCGCGAAATGTGCGATTGCCAGGCGTATGAAAACCTAAAAACCGGAGCCGAAGCCCCGGTCGTTAGGAAGCCTCACACTTCCTACTACTAGCTTATGCTTAAGCTGCTTATAATGCAAGTGCTTATCCACAGGCGGCGTGGATACGCTGGGCGATAAATTCTGCCGCCTCTGGCGTGATACGGTGCGGCGCCTTCACCACATGGGTATCTATAGGTCCCACCTGCGCTGAGTCAATCCGCTCCTTAACTTGTCCTTTAAAAACGAGCATATCGCGCGAGCCAAATATAACGTCGGCCGGTACATCAAGCGCCGCCAGATCCTCTGGTGCGGTTTGATCCATGATCGTGTTTTGCAAGCTACGAACAAATGGTTGCCAAGTCTCTGCCGATAAGTCAGAGCCCACAACTTTTAGCGCAATTTTTTCATAAAATGTCTGCTGCGCATCTTCAAAGCCAAAATCTTGCCGGGTAACCCACTTATAAAAATTAAAATAGGCAGCAAGACGAGTTTTATAGATGCGTTTGTCTGGCAAGCCCTCGTAGAGCGGCATTTCATAGAGTACCACGTGGCGCACCAGGTCTGGCCGTAGCCGTGCCACGCGCAGCGCTACCAGCGCGCCCATAGAGTGCCCCACCAGCACCACCGGCTCATGTAGCTTCTTAATAGCTGCGATAACTGGCTTGGCATGATCGTCGATAGTATACGCAAGATCCGGCTTAGGACTCGCGCCAAAGCCCAGCAAATCAAATGCAACCACACGGTGATCCTGCACCAGTAGCTGGCGCAGCGCAGTCCAGACGGCCCCGGATCGGCCAATGCCATGCAGGAGGACAACAGGCGTACCAACGCCCTCATCGATTCGTCGGTAGAGCGTATATGGCCGTTTGAGCCAACCGTGCCAAATCTTCTCAAGCACGCCGCCGCGCCTCCAGGCGCGAAGCCCGGAGCGAGGCAATAATAATCACGATGCCAACAAATCCAGTGATTGCATCTGGGATATGCAAAGTAATGCTGGCCAGCAGCGCAATTGCCAAGGCCAAAATTGCATAGTGGGCGCCGTGCTCCAGATAAGGGAGATGATCGAGGGTCTGATGACGCACCAGTTGCACTGTCAAGCTTCTTACCCATAATGCACCCACGCCAAGGCCAACTGCAATGAGGATAATGTCATTCGTAATTGCAAAGGCCCCTAGGACGCCATCAAAACTGAAGCTGGCATCGAGCAGTTGCAGATACATAAAGCCACCAAATGCCGCCCAGCCAACCTGGACTTTGGGCTTTTTGCCATCTTTGCCGGCTGGCTCGTGCTTACCAAGCCATGCCATAAGCTGCGTCATGGCTGTGTAGGAAATAACACCGATTGTTCCAGCCTCGAGCGTAGTTTTTACGTGCTGATTACCGGGCACCAATGCCGCAAGCCCCACACCAACCAGCGCGAGCAGTGGCGCCAGCCACCAGTGGCCACCAGCTTTTTGCAGCGTTTGTTCAAATTTAGTGATCCATTTAATCTCACGGCTTTTATCGAATAAGAAGTACAGCGCAAGTGTAAGGAGGAATGCCCCACCAAAGGCTGCAATGGTTGGGTGTGCTTCCTCAAGGTGATGTGCATAACCAGTCGGATTGTTGAGCGCTAGATCAATTACTTCTTTATATCCAAGACCGGCCGTAACGGCCACGATGAGAATAGGAAATACAAAACGCATACCCACAATGGCCACAATCATCCCAACCGTTAGGAATAACTTTTGCCAAAAAACACTCAGGCGGCTCAAGATTTTTGCATTTACCACTGCATTATCAAAGCTAAAGGCCATTTCAATAGCTATTAGCACAAAGGCCGTAAACGCGGCGCCCACGCCATGCCATATGAATAATCCAATCAGTGAAATGACCGTAATAATGATTGACCAAAGGTTGGCCTTAATAAAATGATCCAAGTGGTTATTATGCATGTTCACTATGGTACAATATTTTCACTTGTGAGTATACAGCTTACCATTCTAACCGTCCTTGTTTTGTTACTTTTTTCGGCAGTTTGTTCCGGTCTTAATATTGCTATTATGTCGCTAGATACGGCAGATTTGCGCCGTAAAGCCAAGCTCGGCAACATACAAGCTAAGCGCGTATTGCCGCTCCGCCGATCCAGCCATCTCACGCTTTCAAGTATCCTGCTTACCAACGTAGCGGCAGTGTCCGCAACATCGCTTGTATTAGAGCATCACCTTGGCGGGCTGCTGGCCGGCGTTATTAGTACGCTGTTAGTGGTGGTGGTTGGAGAAATTGTGCCGCAGGCAATTTTTGCAAAAAACCCTTTGTTCTGGTGTAGCCTCCTAGCGCCAATTCTGCGCGGCATGATTTTCATTACCTACATTATTAGTAAGCCGCTGCAGGTAATGCTAGACAAACTGGTTGGTAAGCGCGGACAGCAGCTGCAAAGCCGCCAAGAGCTGGGCTTATTGATTACGGAACATCAGACGATTCGCGGCTCAGAGCTGGATGAGGACGAGATTGAAATTATTCGCGGTGCATTAACATTAAGCGAAAAACGCGTGCGCGATATTATGACACCAATCTCAGATGTGTACTGGATGACACCTGATGCAAAGTTCACTGATTCGCGCATTGATGAGCTCAAGGCCGCTGGCTACAGCCGTATCCCAGTCTTTAACCGCGCCTTAACAAAGTGTTATGGCCTGCTGCTCATGAAGGAGCTCGTGGATATCGATTTTGACGGCAACGACTACCGGGTGGATGACTTGCCGCTGCACTCAGTGCAGCTGGTTGGGAGCATGACGGCACTGGACACGATGTTCCGTCGCTTCATTAGCAGCGGCACACACCTCATCCCCGTAGAAAAGGATGACAAAATTGTGGGCGTCATAACTATTGAGGACCTGCTCGAGGAAATTGTTGGTCACGAAATAGAAGATGAGACGGATCGCCAAAGTCACGTTGCCAAAGCACGCCGTAAACTGGCAAAATAGAAGCATATGTATTTTGCCACTGATCAATTGGCTGCCGCCGACAATATTATTACGCGTCTCACACAAGGAGTTCTTAGCTGGCGGTCACTAGTCAGCTTAGTCGTCTGCGTTGGTGCTGCCCTGCTCATTGGACGGATTATTGCCTGGCTGCTCCGGCGAGTAGTGCTCATGATTGGTGCCCGTGCCGATAAAAGTCAGAACCTCCACACCGTCAATCGGCTACGGCGTATAGAAACGTTTCTCGTACTGAGTATTGCGGTTATCCGCATGGGGCTCGTATTATTTAGTCTCTATTTTTGGTGGCAACTTAACCATACTGGCGCGCAGCCAACGGCCTTGATTGGCGCCAGTGCCATTGCCTTATTTTTCTTAACTGCCAGCTTTGGCCCGATTTTGCGTGACCTAACGAGCGGTAGCGTTATGATGGCCGAGCAGTGGTACGGCGTGGGAGACCATGTCCGCTTAGAGCCGTTTACAGATTTACAGGGCGTTGTAGAACGAGTTACCCTGCGTTCCACGCGCATTCGTGGCCTTAATGGCGAGGTAATTTGGGTAAACAACCAAAATATTCAGGGCGTACGTATTGCGCCACGCGGCATCCGCACTATTGCGCTTGAGTTATTTGTCAATAACCCTGAGGTTGGTGAGCAACTTATAGAGGAAACGAATGCTCGCCTACCGGTAGGCCCGCTCCTTTTAGTAAGTCCTTTAGCCGTTATTGAAACAGCGCAAGTTGGCAAATCGTTATGGCAAATTACAGCTGTTGCGGAAACTGCACCGGGCCGCGAGTGGCTCATAGAAAAATCGGCTGTAGAGCTGATTCAGCATTTGGACGAGGAGCTACCAAAGCAAGTTATATCGCATGGCCCCCTGGCCCGCTACGCTGATCGCGACGCGGAACGGCGCTTTAAGCGGACTATTACAAATGCCCGCAAAAAACCCATTAAACGTAAAATTGTGACCCGGCCGCGTCGCCCATTAGTTGGAAATTAAATCCCCTACTCGGCAATTTTGTGTTGTAAAATTATCGCCAAAAATTACCTCGGTTATGGCTATTTCTACATGTAGCGTTTGCGCTTATGCTGTTGACACAATATGTGGGTATTGGTATGCTCAGAAATACGTGTTTGCGTCAGTTTGAGAGACTAGAACACTATCCGCAGAACAAGTCAAGGCCCCAAAATTTAGTAACTAACATTTTGCTTTGACAACATTTGTATCTGCAAGGAGGGAGAACAGTATGCGTTCTATCGCATTAGTAGCCGCCCTAACAGCGGCAGTATTTGTTGGTGCCGGCAGCCAGTCCGCCAGCGCTAACACCACTACTAACGTAACCAAACCCGCACCAGTTATGGTAACGGTTGCAGAGGGTGATAGCCTCAGCAAAATTGCTGAAGCCAAGCAAACCACCTACGTCCGCGTTTTTAACGCCAACGAGGCAGTTGCCAACCCCGACATTATCAACCCCGGCCAAGAGCTGCGCATCCCAGCCGCAGACGAAGAATTGCCAGACCGCTACGCTGACTGGCAAGCTCAGCAAGTTGCTGCTGCACCAGCTCCAGCACCAGCGCCTGCCCCAGTGGCAGCTGCACGGCCAGCCGCTGCACCAGTAGCCGCTGCGCCAGCAGTTAGCTACCCAAGCCTGGGCGCAAATGCCGCTAAAGCTTACATCTACGCTCGGGAAAGCGGCAACAACCCTGCCGCCACCAACGCCTCTGGATGCTTTGGCATCGGCCAAGACTGTAACGGTCGCTTGCGCGCACTGTGTGGCACAGACTACAACTGTCAGGATGCTTTCTTCACCAACTACGCCATGAATCGCTATGGTGGTTGGGAAGGCGCCTACAGCTTCTGGGTCAACCACGGCTGGTGGTAGACTCAGATTCTAGATTCTTGAAGTTAGAAGCTAGAGAAGGACTATACTAAAGTAGTATGCCGCAGCCACTCGCAGAACGATTACGCCCCACAAACCTCAAAGAGGTTGTGGGGCAACTGCATTTGGTGGGCGGCGGCAAAATCATTGATCAGATTATTAGCTCCAAGCAGCCAACTAGTCTGATTCTGTGGGGGCCGCCCGGCACTGGCAAAACGACACTGGCCCGCATCATTGCACGGGAAACGGGTGCAGAATTTATTGAGCTGAGCGCAGTGACTGCCGGCAAAGCAGATGTAATCAAAACGGTGGCATTGGCTGAGCAAAATCGCCGACTGGGCATGACCACGATTTTGTTTGTGGATGAGATTCATCGGTTCAATAAAGCGCAGCAAGACGCCTTTTTGCCGCATGTAGAGGACGGCACAATTATCCTGATTGGCGCCACCACAGAAAACCCTAGTTTTGAGGTTATAAACCCCCTTTTAAGCCGTGCGCGCGTGCTGGTTCTAGAGCCGCTCACCAAAGACGAGCTCACGGCCATTATAAAGAAAGCCGCCAAAACAGAAAAAATAAAGTTGCCCGCCAAATCTCTGGATTTGCTAGCAGAATTATCGGGCGGCGATGCGCGGGTAGCGCTGGGCAACTTAGAGCTGGCCGCGCAGCTGGCCCGCGGCAAAAGCATTACCCCAGAGCTGGTAGAAACCGCGGCCCAGACTCGCCTGCCCGGTTACGACAAAAACGGCGAGCAGCACTACAACATTATCAGCGCCTTCATTAAATCGATGCGCGGCGGCGATGCCACCGCCGCGCTCTACTGGATGGCGCGGATGCTGCAGGCCGGCGAAGATCCCAAATTTATCGCGCGGCGCATGGTAGTCTTTGCATCGGAAGACATTGGCCTGGCCGCTCCGGCGGCGCTGAATGTGGCCGTCTCTACCTTCTTGGCAGTAGAGCGGATTGGCATGCCGGAGTGCGGCATTAATTTGAGCCACTGCGCGGCGGTTTTGGCTAAGTCGCCAAAGTCGCGTCAAAGTTATGATGCCTGGGGCCAAGCCCAGTCATTGGCACAGCAGTACCCTGACTTGCCGGTGCCACTAGGCATCCGTAACGCACCCACTAAACTTATGAAAGACTTGGGCTACGGCAAGGGCGCCAAGTGGACAGCCGGTGCCCGGCGCCCGGACGGCTTTTTGCCGCCGGAATTGGCAGACCAAAACCTTTTTTAACCACTAGTTCAAAGTTACTTTTTGGCGAGCGTTGCGTTCCGGACCACTGCCGCTAGCAGCAAGCCAAAGCTAAACGCCGCCAAAACTTCTGCAATAAATAGAATATGAATAACATTAAAATAGGTTAATCCAAGTAGAACCATGCCGGCTATATAGCTCCAGAACAGCAATCGGGCGGGCCTACTTTTATCGAGCCAGAATGCATACCAAATTGCGAGCGGTAGCTGAGCAAAGAACAAAATAAACGTGCTTGCAATATGGAGCTTGTCCAAGAGAGGGCTAAGTTTATAGGTATAGGTTGTGACGGCAACAAGTAATGTTAAGACCGCCACAGCCACAATCGATACTTTAAGCCAGTGGTGATACCGTGACCTCACAGGCAAGCCAGCGGCCGCCCATAAGAGTAGCCCACCGCAGCCGCCAAATCCGAGGCTAAAAAGCAGTGCCGTCTCGTGGTGAACGCCATAGTTGCTAATGCCGCCTTGATTAGAGCTCCAGAAGAATTGCGGCAAAATAACGGTGCATGCAATGATACTCGCCGCCAAAACAAGTTGGCTCAAAATAATTAAGTAATATGGCGAAAATCGACGCATTACAAACATAGTACAGCTTTTGGCGTCCGCTACCAAAGCGGCGTATACTTATAGAGGATTATGAGCTCTATTAGCACACACAATCTTTCTAAGATGTACCCTGGCACTAGCCAGAAAGCGCTTGATAAGCTCAATTTGGAAGTCCATGCCGGAGAAGTCTATGGGTTCCTGGGTGCCAACGGTGCCGGCAAAACAACGACCATCCGTTTGCTACTCAATTTCATTCAGCCCACCAGCGGCACGGCCACAATAAACGGACTGGATATTGTTAAGGAAAGCGTGGCAGTAAAAAAACAAGTCGGCTATCTGGCGGGCGATATTGCCCTCTGGCCCAAAGTAACCGGCCAGCAAATGTTCGACTATTTAATGCAGCTCCAGGGCCAAGATTGTCGGCCGTATTTACACGAACTCATCCAAAAATTTGAGGCCGATCCCACCAAAAAAATTGGTGAATTATCTAAGGGGAATAAACAGAAAATTGGCCTGATTCAGGCGCTGATGCATCAGCCCGATGTCTTAATTATGGACGAGCCCACTAGCGGTCTAGACCCGCTGATGCAAGAAGTTTTCTATGCAGAAATTCGCGCGGCAGCCGCCCGCGGCGGGGCGGTTTTGGTCAGCAGCCACAACCTGGCAGAGGCGCAGCGTATGTGCGACCGCGTGGGCATTATTAAACACGGCCGGCTGATTCGCGAACAAGTCATAAAAGATGATCATCAGCTCGGCGCCGCTGTTTTCCGCGTCGTTTTTAAGGGCGACACGCCAAAAATTGGCAAAGCCCTGAAAGTCATTTCCAAGCAGGGCGCCACAGCTGTTTTGCAGCCAACCGGCACTTTGGCGGCAGCCCTGGCGGAACTGGCGCGGCACGACATTATCAGCCTCACCTCCGAGCAGCTTAATCTAGAAGACGAATTTATGGAATACTACGGAGACGGCGCATGATAGCCACACTACTCTGGGAGCTTAAACGGCGCCGCACTGCGCTCATTTGGTGGACCATCGGCAGCCTAGTGCTAACTGTGGTTATTTTGGCACTCTTCCCGTCTATCCAGGACAAAGCCGCCCAAATGAACCAGGTCATTAACCAATTACCAGAGGGGATTCGAGAAATGAAAGCTGGTGGCGTCGGCCACGTAGACGTCGGCGATCCCGCCCAGTTCTTAAACTCCCAGCTGTTCTACATCACCCTGCCCATGGTTTGGATTATTATGGCCATTACGCGCGGCAGCGGTATTTTGGGCCGCGATGAGCAAGATGGCACCCTAGAGGTTTTGCTAGCCCGCCCCATTAGCCGCTCGCACCTACTATTGGCAAAAGCTGCTGCGCTCATAGCGGAGATGCTGATTGTTGCCGGCATAACCTGCTTGGCCATTGTGCTACTAGCGCCACAATTCAAATTAAATGTTGGTGCTGGACATCTGTTACTGGCCAGTTTGTTTACGGCCGCTTTTAGCCTGAGCTTTGGCGTGATTGCCTTTGCCTTGCAGGCCGCCAGCAGCTTAACGAAACGGGCCGCCACCGCCGTGGCTGTGGCAATCAGCTTTGGTGGATACTTAATTGCCAGCCTATCACCCATGACAGACTGGCTCAAAATCCCCAGCAAATTGGTGCCGTTTCATTACTTTGACCCGCTGGCAATTTTGCACGGGCAGGTTGGCCGCGGCCTGATTTTGTATCTGTTTGTGGTCTACGTAGCAGGACTAATGGTAGGAGTACTTGGCTTCCAGAGACGCGATATTAGTTAAAATATAATATAATGTAAATATGGCAAATTTTGTGGCCCGTTATGAGGCTTTTGAATCGGCATGTAGTATTAGTATTCGTCCTGCAGGAGTTGGCGATACGCCCACACCCATGCCACATATTGGCGACATCTACGATGAGGCCTGCGCAATGGCGCAGCGGTGGCCTGATGTAGCGGATAGGCTCGCCCCTCATGGTTTTGATTTTATTAAAGAGGACCAAACAGTCACATCGGCAATTCCAGACAATCTCCCAAAACTTTTCAAAACTTTTGATGGCACCTATTATTCAAATTTATTTTTTGGCAAGACCTTTGCATCCAGTAGACAAGTCCTCATTAGCACTGATGGCAGCCTTGGCCTGCACGACAGGATTGGACATGTTGGTCCTTGGCTCCTCTGGCAACAATCTTCTGTGTTTATGGATGCCCTACATGCAAAATTTAATCATCTTGAAACCTTAGATAATGAATTACCTGGCCTTCAGCAAATTGTCCAGGGCCAGGCCTCGGCCGCCGAAGCCAGACAGCGCCTTGCCCTACGCGAAGCCCGCAGAGTGCTAATGCAAGTCGTTGATTTACAGATAGAAGCCTGCGCTCAATTTTCTACTACAAATAAGATTGGGGCCAAGGCGCTGAATTATGCAGCCGTTCAGGCAATCTTGCAGCAACCACTGGACACCTATCGACCAGAGGTTTACCAAATACTAAACGCCACCATATCCGAAGAAATGGTGGCATCTGCACAAGAATCGGTGCATCGAGCCTTGATTAGTAGCTAGGGTGTCGATAGGTTGGCTTGGGTCGGCGCCAAACGGCGACCGCTCCGGCCACAAAAATCACTGCTGTTGTTAGTACCACGCTCATGTTTGTTTTGTCCTTTACAAGGGCATTGTAGCACAAGCGTTTTGCGGCCCGCAAGTACTTTATAGTTTGATACCTTTACCCAAGATATAGGTCTCTTCTCCAACCCGCGCGTTGTAGTGCGGAAACATAATGCACTCACCAGGTGCCGCCGTGTACTGCCGTTGACCATCAGTTGCAATCAGCTGGCCGGGCAAAAGATTCTGAAAATTTTTAAGATTAGGTGCCAACTTAAAATTATTGGACGATTTATAGACAACTTTTTGGGCCTCCAAAAGTCGTTTTGGCGTGGTAGTCTTCAGCGGATAATCAAGCATGTCAAAAAAGGCCAGGAATTGCTTGACGGACTGGATAGCAAAATCGGTTTTTTGATGTGCTTGCGCAATGGGCCCGCACTCCAGGCAGATGCCGATTTTACCTTGCTCGTGCATGTAGCCATCGGCCGCTCCCGGCTCCACTTTGGTCCAATTGGTGGAAATAATTGACACGTCCAGCAGATTAGCCACCGGCAAAGCGGACGGCTCGCAAATCACAAATGGCTCGCCGCCTGCATCGTAGTACATGTGCAAATCTAAAAGCGCATCGCACTCGTCAAGCAGGCCCATAAGGTCCGCGGCACGGGCATGTTCCCACGTATCACCGGTTAACTCGCGGTCAAACAAACGATTCAGGTTTACGTCCATCATCCTGACATTTTTCTTGACCGCCGGCGGATTGGTAATAACCAAATGCACACGACCCTTTTTTAGGGTCAGGCTGTTTTTTAGTTCTTCAATCGCAAACACACCCGCTTTTTCATTGCCGTGCGTACCGCCAAAAATGGCGACTACCGGCCCAGGCTTACCACTGTCTATTATCCAGGCGCTGTTCATTTTTTGACTCCTTGGTAAGTCATGGTCGTGTCGCAGCAGCCCTTGAGCGGCTTGGCGGGACATTTTCCGCACAAACCAAATGCCGATGCCGGTATCTGTTCTTCCGTGGCCTCCGTAAAGCCTACGGCTGCAAATATTGGCTTGCTCAGGTTATTACAAAATGCGTACGGAACATAGCCCCCGGCAGTCACATCCAAAACGATGCTTTCAGTCAGCTTGGTGGCAATGCCCATTTTTCTGGCATTACTGACCACCCATAAGGTGCCGATCTCCGTCATAGACTGACCCTGCCACTCCAGTGCTGGAGCGGCCCCAATATATCCCACAAATGTACCATCTAGCATGGCCACCTGGCCCGCAAGTTTGGCGAATATTTCCTCTTTTGTTGCCTGAATCATTTGCGGCTTTTCCGCCGTTAAACCAAAGGTGTAGTCTTGTATTTTGCTGGCAATCTCGTGGGCTTGTAGTGACCCCAGCTCAGCAAAATTTGTTATTTCTAAGCTCATATTTACTCCAAAATTAAACGGCTTCCGAAATTTGCGGAAGCCGTCTGGAAACCTATTTGTAATTATTTAGTGCAAGGACAGCTCCGCCACATACGCGTTTGGCGACGACGAGCTGTAAATTGTAATTGCACTGCGTTCATACTGGGATTATATCATTGCAAAATATTTAAGCAATCTTCTCCCACGGCAAATCCTCTTTGCCAAAGTGACCATAGGCGCTGGTTTGGCTGTAAATTGGCCGGCGCAGATCCAGTTTTTCTATGATGCCGCGGACGGACGTATCAATTAATTTGTCCTTGAATGCATATAATTCTTCCTCTGGAACAGTGGCCGTGCCAAACGTTTCAATAGTTTGCATGAGCGGCGTAGCCACACCGATGACATATGCCAGACCAACTTCGCAGTTGGTGGCTAGGCCCGCGGCCACAATATTTTTGGCAATGTAGCGCGCGGCGTAGGCGCCGGAGCGGTCCACTTTGGACGGATCTTTACCACTAAACGCACCGCCGCCCACGCGGGCATAGCCGCCGTAGGTGTCCACCACAATTTTGCGGCCAGTCAAGCCGGCATCTGATTCCGGGCCGGGGATGTGCCACAGGCCGGTGCCGTTGACGGTAATATCTTTATCTTCCGGCAGTGACAGTTTATATTTTTCTAGGACAGGCTTAAAAACGTGCTCAATAATATCGGCACGAACCTGCTCAGCGCTGGTGTCCTCTGAGTGGGCCACAGCCGCGACTAGTTTTTCAACGGCCACCGGCTTGTCATCCTCGTAGCGGACGGTTACCTGCGCTTTGCCATCGGGGCGCAACCACTTAAGTTCACCACTCTCGCGGACTTCATCAATCCGGCGCGTGAGCGCGTGTGCTAGGGCGATTGGCAGCGGCATCAGCTCCGGTGTTTCCGTGCAGGCGTAACCAAACATCATACCCTGATCGCCCGCCCCATCTTGGTCCACACCCATGGCAATTTCCGGCGACTGCTGGTGCAGGTAGTTGCTAAAATCAGACTTATCACTAAAACCCCAATCTTCATTGGTATAGCCCAGCTCCGCAATTTTGCTGCGGACAATTTGCTCTAAGTCTACGTTGGAGGAGGTTTTGATTTCGCCAAACAGGCTGACTTGGTTGGCGCCAGACACGGTTTCTATGCCGGCACGGGCGTGTGGGTCTTGCGTGAGGATGGCATCTAGAATGGCATCACTAACGGCATCGGCAATTTTATCCGGGTGACCGGCACAGACTGACTCGCTGGTAAATAGTTTTGTTTGGGGCATAAAAAAATCCTTTCTATGTATGCCTCATGGCAGAAGAAAGGATACGTTTTCTTGCACATATCTTCCCCGGCCATGCTGGGCTAGATGGAGCACCTTGTGGCCGCTTACGCCACTGGTTGCTGGCGAGTCAGGGAGCTAGTTCTCTCGTCGCCTCTTCATATTTATTGTTAAGCTTGTACTATTTTATTATAGCTTGCAGGCAAAAGCAAAAGCACGATGAGGAAAAATAAATAGTTGGATAAAATGGCGGATGGCCATGACTATTTTTTCTCACTCACCGTGCGGATGCTCAATACAATAAGGGGTGCGGGGCGGCAAACCTAAGTTTGCATCTTTCCAAGTTGGCTACCTGGCTGCTCTGTTTGAGCTACGCCCATCATGGAGATTGTCTTACCACCAGCCTTTCTTGGCCTTGTTCTTGCGGGCTGCCTCATCGGCGGCGCGCTTCTTGTCACGTGCGGCGATGGCTTGCTTTTGTTCATCCGCGCGCTTATTGTGAGCGGCTCGCTCGTGCTTTTCGTGCTCACGAAGCATTTGATTCAGCCGAGCAACACGCTGGTCATGGGTCTCACCCATGGTACTCACCTCTCTCTTGTTGGATTGAGCAAGTATTATTATATACTTATTTGTTATTTATGACAAGTCGTACGACTTGAGCCGCTTTTTATCGTGATGCGCCTGCAACTTCAGTAGCTGATCATAAATGCCGCCACTAGCCGCCAGCTTGCCGGGCGTGCCGATTTCATCCACTCTACCATCCTTCAGCGTAATAATCTGATCAGCGGACTGGATGGTACTCAAGCGGTGCGCAATGATAAGTGTGGTGCGGCCCTTCATGAGCCGCTCCAGCGCCTGCTGCACCTGGCGCTCGCTCTTGGTGTCTAGGCTGCTGGTGGCCTCATCTAAGATTAAAATTGGTGCGTCTTTTAATAGTGCACGGGCAATAGCAATGCGCTGTTTTTGGCCGCCGCTCAGCTTTAGGCCACGCTCACCAATCGGTGTATCGTAGCCCTTTTCAAACTTGGCGATAAATTCATGGGCATTGGCGGCTTTGGCGGATTTTTCTACCTCTGTTAGGCTGGCACCTGGCTTACCATAGGCAATGTTCTCCCGTACCGTCCCACTAAACAGCGCTGGCTCCTGCGAGCCATAACTTACGTCCGCAATATCCTGCCCGTCAACTGTAATCTGGCCACTGACTGGTTCATAGAGACCAAGTAACAGTGATGTAATAGTAGTCTTTCCCTGCCCGCTCTCGCCCACCAACGCCACTACTTTGCCGGCGGGCAGACTGAAGGTTAAATCTTTGAGAACCGGCGTATCGTCGTAGCTAAACGTTACATTTGTAAAGTTGATTTTGCCCTTGGAAACCTTTAGCTGGCCGCGCTTATCCACCTCTGTGGGCTGGTCCAAAACGGCAAAATAATCGCGGGTGTTGGCCACGGCGCGCTGCGACATATCGATAATAAAACTGATGCTAAAAATTGGGATGCGGATAGCGGCTGCGTACTGCATTAGCAGCACGGTCACACCCAAGGAATAATGGCCGTGGGCGGCGGCAATAAACAGGTAGGCGTAAACCCCT
>CAZRPP010000002.1:0-10805 GCA_964602145.1 uncultured Candidatus Saccharibacteria bacterium | reverse complement strand
ATGACGTTCAATACCAACCGGCGCATGACGTCCTGCTTGTGCCATAGTTTGCTTTGCGGCTGGGTGGTTTTTACGGCCTGACCATATTGTTTCTTAAAAAAATCCAGTTCACGCGCTTGACGACCAAAGCTTTTGACGACCCTTATTTGGCTAATCGCCTCTGTAAAACGACCGTTGGCAATATCAAAATCCTCATTAATTTGCTTCTGATATTCGCGCCATTTGGCGCTCGTGCGAGTGGTGAGCCAAATAAAAATTGGGTACAGCGCAGCCAGCATCAGCCCGACTTGCCAGGAGTACCAAAAAACAATCGCCAGGGACAGAATGGTGCTAAAAATAAATTGCAAAAAGTTGTTGCTAAAGGCCTGTGCAAAGCTGGTAATCTGGCCAATGCTACGATTAAGCTGGCTGATGATTTTGCCGGTCTGCTCTTGGTCGTAATATTTTTGTGGCAGTTTTAATAAATGCTCATAATATTGCTGGCTCAAACTTTTTTGCAAACGGACCTGAAGCTGGTCGCCAATATAGCCGCCAATATTGCTGACAAAGGTGGCCAAAACATCGGCCAGAAAAATACCCGCCACACACCAAGCTACAATTTTTATGTTAGCACCTTTGTGGCTGGTAATCAGCGTCAGCTGATCCACGATAACTTTGGTCAGCAGCGGCTGCACCTGATTAGCAGCGGCCACCAAAATACTAAATAGGCTAACGCCGGCGTAGAGCGGCCAGAGATCTTTGGTGACCTTGCCAATACGTAAAAGAGACTTCATAGACTTCCATTATACGCTTATATCTGTTAAAATAGCCACTTGTGTCATTAGAAAAACGAATCGGTCCCACCGCCGCAGCCATGCTGCTGAATAGTTACGATGCTCAAGCTGCGCTTGGTCGGCCTGTTGACGCCGATGCGTATAACCATGCGCAAAGCATTTTAGCCGCGACCAGGACCTCTTGCCTACCTAATAGATATGCCGGAAAGCATGAGGTCGTATCTGAAGAATCTGCGTTTTGGACTGGTGTTATCACTGCCGCGCGGCAGCGTCTACCAAACTTTGGCCGCCCCGCTCCAGCCACCGATTAAACGTTGGGCTTTTTGCGGCGTGTCGTTCGCGCCACATATTAAAAACGTCGCGACTGTAAACAATGGTTTGCGGGTCGTTTATTCCTTCGCCTTTTTCTATAGCGTTAGCCGCGCCAAAGCCGCCATTATACGCCGCGGCCACTAACTCTGCCGTGTACATAGCCTCTAAGTCTGAGTTACCTTGGGAGTACTCTTTGCGCAGCATGGCTAAGTAAGCCGCGCCAAATTCAATGCTGGTGGGGCCGTCTTCTAAGTTGTATTTGCTCAACGGTTTTTGGAGATATTTACTGGCGATATCGCCCGCCGTGGGGTTGGTAATTTGCATGAGGCCAGTGGCCACACCGCTGTTGGCCTTGGGGTTGCCGCCAGATTCTATGTTCATAATTATCGCCATTAAATTGGGGTCTATGTTATATTTTTTGCCCATTTTTTCCATGTCCGTAGACCACTTTTTGACTGACTGTGGTAGCCACTGAATAGTGACGCCTTTATCTTGGTAGCGCAGCGGCTGCGGCATATTTTGCACTTTTTGCATGATTATCATCCCTCCAATTGCCAACAGGACGCCCGCGGCCAGCGCCAGCCCTGTTTGATAATTAATTGGTAGTCTCCGCTTCATAGTTTTAGTATAGAGCATATGACCACCAAAGCGCAGCTCCGCCGTAAACTCCTGGCCAATTTGCCTCCTGATATCTCTGCGGCCAGCTTGGCTGTGGCCAAGCAGTTTGGCCAGCTTGATTTGCCGCCTTTTACTCGCGTCTTAGCCTACCATCCGCTGCCTGGTGAAATTGATCCAGCACCACTGCTAGCACAGCTTGATACATCCGTTGTAGTTGACTATGTTTTGCCTGTAAAGGATGCACCGCTGCCAGCTGAAACATACGATGTAATCTTAATCCCGTGCCTAGGCTATACCGTTGATAATTACCGACTCGGACGCGGTGGCGGTTGGTACGATCGGCTTTTGGCCGTGCAGCGTGGTGCAGTAAGCATTGGCTTTGCTCACAAGTCAGGTCGAGTCCAATTTGAACCTGAACCGCACGACCAACGGCTTATGCTCATTCTTGTCGCGTGACACTGTTGCAATAGCTACTCTTTTATACTATTATTAACTTGAAGGCCCGGCGCGTAGTTCATACACTACACTTGCGGGGCTTTTCTTTTTGGCTCAAATGCTGACATAAAATACAAACCACCCGTACGTCTATCTTGCTTGATCTGCACGCAAAACTCTTTGTTATTTTTTGTAACACCATAGAATCTGTATAACAAATCGCCATTGCCATTTGGGTTATATCGCGAAGTTGGTGCACACCGGGTATTTTCGATAGTCTCAAATGAAGCAGCATACAAACGTAGACGCTCTTTTCGTTCGCGCTTTGGTTTTTGCATGAGGTGCTCCCAGTAGCTATCAATGAAAACTTTTCGACCACCAAAATAGGCGGAACGGATATACGCCCGTCGTTTAGTCTTGTGAGCGATGATGCTATGAAGCTTTCTAGCTTTACGCTCAAGCTCATGATATGAAGTACCTGTCAGTAAATTCCGTCTTGGGATATATTGGTTCATATTACTCCTTCTATTTTACTTTGGGACAAAGGTGCAATATTAAATAATTATTAACTTTTGCATTTGACCCCTTATGGCAAAATTGTTTTTTATGCGTTATAATCTTCGTGGTAGACAATATTGGGGATTGGCCAAGTGGTAAGGCAACGGGTTCTGGTCCCGTGATCGGGGGTTCGAATCCCTCATCCCCAGCCACGAAAATAGTCGGTCCTAGGACCGGCTTTTTTCGTGGCTGGGGAGGGATATAGATCCTTTAGGGTTCGGCGAACGAGGAGCACAGGTCAAAAACAAGCAAGATTGTTTTTGCCGAGCACCGCAGGAAGAAGCCCAGCCGAAAGCTGGGCGATATCCCTCATCTTCGTAAAATCTTATCCATCACTCGTCCCTTAGCCAGTTCATCGACTAACTTATCTAGTCGACGGATTTCCTGCATCAGCGGACTTTGAATTTCTTCTATGCGCACACCGCAAATCACGCCCGTGACTAAGGTACGATTAGGGTTAAGCAGCGGTGCATCGGCAAAAAATGTTCTAAAGTCTGTCCGTGCATGGAGCTGTGTTTTGAGGTCCTCCGGCGTATAACCCGTCAGCCAACAAATAACTGTATTAAGCTCGGCTTGCGTGCGCCCCTTTTTAACTACTTTTGCAAGATACAGAGGGTATACGTCAGCAAAACTGGTGGAAAAAATCCGATGCTCTTTCATAATTACTTTACTATGGCAGCCGACGTAAATAAGTTCAACCGCCTTTAAGAAAATTTTAAGAAACCAGCGGCTATACTGCACGCATGACAGAAAAAAACAGACACCGATTAGTTATTGCCGGCCTGTTTATTGCCACCCTCCCCTTCTTTGTCTTGGTACAGCCGCCCGCCGTTTGGGGCCTTACTAAATCTGCCGCGCTGTGGGGATCTTCCGTGGCTGGCTATATTGGCCTGTCGTTACTGCTCTGGCAATTTATTTTGGGTACGCGGGCCATTAGCGGTCTGTTTTTTAAAGATTTGGCGGCCAAGCTCAAACTGCACAGCTGGTTGGGCAAATATGGCATTATCATTTTTCTGTTGCACCCGCTGCTGATTTTGCTGGCCTACGCGCGGCCGTGGCAGTATATTTTTGTGCCGTCGTTTCAGAGTGGCTATGAATCATCAGTTACCTGGGGGCGGTTTGCGCTAATTGCGCTAGCCCTGGTTTGGTTTACATCGGCCATTGTGCGGGGCGCGATTGCCTATCGGCCGTGGAAATATCTGCACTATCTGGCTTACCCGGTGCTGGTTCTATCCCTGTTCCACGTACCGGATATTGGCACCTCTTTTAGGGAGGGTGCCATCCAGGCTTACTGGCTGTGCTACGTGGCTATCACCCTGCTCTGCACGGCGCTGCGGCTGCGGCACGTTTTTGGATTTGATAAGCTGGCCTACACCATTACCTCTGTAAAATCACTGACGGATTCTGTGTATTTACTACGTCTTAGGCCCCAGAATAAAGCTTTGCAGCTGCAGGCCGGGCAGTATGTCTACCTGCAAATGGGCCTCAAAACAGAGGAGCATCCATTTAGCGTTTTGGATTTTAATGATGATGGCGACCTCTTGATTGCTTTCAAGGTCTACGGCCGTTTTACTCAGAAACTAGCCTTGCAAGAAGCTGGCAATAGCTTGCTGGTGGACGGTCCCTACGGCAGCTTCCTACAAGAGCCGGCCGTGCCGCCGGAGTCTGTCTTTATTGCCGGCGGCATTGGCGCCACGCCGTTTTTCAAGCGCGCACTGGCAGAACCCGGCCACTACATGCTGCACGCTAATCGCACTCGTGAGTCGGCCGCACTGCGCGATGTCTTCAGAAAATCCTTGGGAGGTCGATACGTAGATGTGCTATCACGTCAAGAAGGTGCGCTGCAGCCCGGAGAAATTTTGGGCCATGTGTCTGCTGATGTTATCGCCAAGTTTGTTCCGGATACCACCGCGTGGCACTACTTTGTCTGCGGCCCGGAAGGCTTTACCAAATATGTCGCCGGGGAGCTAGAACAATTGGGTGTGCCGCCCGAGCAAATCACCCTGGAAGCCTTTAGTTTTTAAACGGTTGCAGGCCAAAACCGGGCGTTTGCCAGTAGCTTAAATCGTGCCTGATTTCTAAAAATTCTGCGTTAAAATGAGCGGCCATCTGCTGGCGCTGCACATGATTAATCAATAAAAAGACGGTACCGAGTGTGTCCGCCAAAAGCGCCGTGTCTGTTTTAACATGTACGCTTAACAGATCAGAATTGCCAGGAATATGCGATTGTTGCTGACCGCTTGCGTCTTTCCAGACGCGCTTCTGGCGCGATGAAGAGCAGAGCGATGCGCCTTGAACCTGCACCGTGCCAATGGCCTGCCCCGGCTCCAGCGGATGTTCAATGAGGAGCGTCTGCGCCGGGCCTTTGACATAAATATCGCCGCCGCCATTAACAATTACGGGGCCGTCAACCATGGCCGCTATTTTATCTACCAGCCAGCCCTTACCAAAGCCGCCAAAATCTAAGCGCACATGCGGCGCAAGCTTAATTTTTTTAGGAGTTATCCGCACTTCTTTTAATAAATCTTCGGAAACGGCGGCATCCGTCGGAGCGGCGCGGCCGTAGCCCGTTTTCTCTAAGTGAGCGCCGATTGACATGTTAAAAACGCCGGCTGTTTGCTGATACATGTCCAGACCAAACTGCAGCATGGCCTGCATTTCCACAGATGGATTGGCCAGCTGATGTGTGTCATTTAAGTGGCTCAAAAGAGAGTCCGGATTGAAGCGTGAATAATCGTTTTCAAACTGGCGCACCGCTGTTAAAATTTCGTTCTGGTTAGACAAAGTTTTTGGCGATTCCAGCCACCACTGCGTGCCAAGCGCCTTAAAGGACCACTCCGCCATGCTCACGCTCTAGCTTGGCTGATTATTGCTTGGATGGCTTGGTCAAAACCTTCGGTGGTCAGGCTGGCGCCGCCCACGCGGCTCAGGCTGGCTAGGCTGCTGATGTCTTTGCCAACCACCTTGCCGGAGATGGAATCGTTGAAGCTGCCGGTGTACATCTGCGATTCGCCATCGGCGTAGTCGTGCGTGGGCGTGACACTGCTGACGACCCCATTTTTGATAACGATTTTGACGCTAATATTATTCTGCCCGTGCGGCACATAGTAGCTGGCGGTGGCCGTGTAGGTGCCATCTTTGTAGCCGCTGGTAGTGGCCGATGAAGTTGTTGCTACCGGGGTTGTCGCAGTAGCGGGGGTTGTTGTAGCGGGCGTTGTAGTTGCCGAAGTTGTCGGCTGAACAGAAACCGCACTTGAAGTGGTGGCGGCCGGCAACGTAGACCGCGTTTGCTCTGGTTTAATATCGCGCAAAATGAAGTAGTAGGCGCCGCTGGCCGTCACGGCCACAATGACCAATGCGCCAACAATTTTAGGAGTGGTGGAGTTGTAAAATGTTGCCATGTGTAGAGCTTAAAGATGCAAGCTTAAATTTTTCTTAAAGGCTACCAGCTGCCGCCACCGCCACCGCCGGAACCACCGCCGGAGAAACCGCCGTCGGAGCTGAACGATGAATTTGAAGATGAGCTCGATGGTAACACAATATCAAAACCCTGCGACATGCTGGCGAGGTTAAGCATCGCAATATCGCCAGCATACCACTGGGTAGCTGGCCCTAGATTAATGCCCGCAAATTGCTTGGCCCACTCTTTCTCTACCCCCAAAGCAATTGCATAGGGCAACAGTGCGCTAAAACGCTCTGGGGTTTTTGACGGTGCATCGGTAAATGCCAGTCGGTCTTTTTCAGCAACAGTAATATAAAGCTTGAAACCTTCTGCTCGTGCCCACTCGCTGGCGCCAAGCGATGTCAGGTGGTCGGTGGGGATAAGCCTACCCACGCGGTTATAGAAGCCCTTTTCTCTCATTGATTTTGCAATCATTTTGTCAAAAGACTGCACAGCTTTGCCCATGGCATTTTTATTGAGCGTGCTAAGTTGGGCGATTTTCCCCTGACAAAAAATAGCCTGAAAAATCTTATCTTCGGCTGGCGTTCTTTGATCAGCTGGCGGTATTTCCGCTGCCGTAAATGTATAGTCTGGCTTGCCACCAAGCAGCTTTGAAACTCCAGTGGGTGCCGCATTTTGGGCAATCGTTAAGTGACCCCGTCTTGCCAAATCAATCAGGGTGGCCGTTATCTCCACTCCGTCCGACACATCATCGTTCAAGTAGCCCACCTCTGCAGGAGACAAGTTTTTTGGTGGTTCATACTGAGGCACTATGGTTTGCGATTTCCGCAATTTCCTGTCATCAAACTTAGATTTCAAAAACTTAAACATCAGAAAGGTAATGGCAAACATTGGCAGCAAAATTGATCCGATAAGTATACCTATAGCACCTAGCGCAAAGCCCGAATCAAAATTACGGCTCTTGCCTACGCCTGGCTGAAGTACGTTTGTAGTGTAGCTGCCCGGCAAGTATGCATTGAGGGTTACACCCTGTCCTGTCTGCAGGCCAGTCAGCGACATAGTCGCAACACCAGGCGTGGCTTGCTCTACTGCGCAAGCTTGTGACGACCCTTGACTGCCCTGGAAACATGTCAGACTGCCAAGCGGTGTACTATCGGCAGTTCGGAAAGTAATCTTAGCATTATCTATTGGAACAGTGAAACCAGTGCCAATAACATCATAATTTAAGAAAAGTTGGCCATTTTTTTGATACAAAATAGGGCCAAGTTCGTAGCTAATAGCATAGGTATGCGCACCAGTGATGGTCTGATTAGGATTGCCTAAACGCAGCCGCTCATTGCCGGATTCACTAGACTGTTGCACTGGCACGGTCTGCCCCTGCTGGTCTTTCGTACCACGATAGGTAAACTGCATGTAGTAGCTGTTGGCTCCGTCGCTGTATTCCACCGGGATGTCGCGGTACATACCATGCTTATAATTGGCGCCAAAATCGTAAACGATTTTTTCTTGCACCTGCGCAATGTTTTCTTTACTGAGCGTAATGTCTACGTCGAACTGCCTAATGCGCTCCGTGTCAGCCGGCGATGCAGCAGCGGCGTGGCCCGCAAACATAAGCGTGCTCAGAGTTAGAACTAACAGTGGTAATCGTCTAAACATACTAGGTACAGTATAGCATCTCAGGACATTTTAAAGTTTGCCTGACATTATTGCTGCAGCCATCCGGAGGCTTAGTAACTAACAAGGAGAATGCCTATGAATATCAAGAAAAAGCTCATTTTACCCGGCCTGGTTGGCCTGAGTGCCTTTGCCGCCACCGCTGGCGGATCGCTCATTACCAGCAGCACTGCTAATGCCGATACGGCTAGCGCCTCGGCTAAGACCAGCCAATCCACAAAACAGCAGCAAGACTGGTCCAAAGGTGGCCATCAAGCCGGCGGCAAAACCGAAGAAGTCCTGACCGGCGATAACCTAAGCAAAGCCACCACCGCAGCCGAGGCCGCGCAATCTGGCGCCACCGTCAAGCGCGCCGAAACTGATGTCGACGGCGACGGCACCTACGAGGTCCACATGCAAAAATCGGATGGCAGCCTGGTGACTGTCTTCCTGGACAGCAACTTCAAAGTAACCAGCAGCCAAGATGGCATGGGCAAAGGCCCGCGCGGCGACCAGCCCAAGCAAGCAACCACTAGTACCACTACCAACAACTAGTTAGCTCGCACGTAAAAAAGCGCCTCTTTATCCCTGGGGCGCTTTTTTATTTAAGCAAGCCAGCTGCAAACAAGACTGCGTTCCAGCCCAAAAGCACCAGGAGCGACCGACCAAACGCTCGGCCAGCATAGCGCTCTGAAAGTGGCGATAACAAAGCCTGCAGCCAATAGCCGGCAAGCGCAGCAATAACCGTGGCCGACCATAGCGGCAAGCCAGCCTGCCACGAGGCCCAGATGCTCAGCGCAGCAAATAACACGCCGTAAATGTGCATTTCCAGCAGCGTTCTGGCAACACCTTTGACTATGGGCAGGACCGGCACCCCGGCGGCGCCATACTCTTTCTGGCGGCGTAGCGCAATCGCATAAAAATGAGGCATTTGCCAAGCGGCCATGGCGGCAAACAGTAGCCAAGCGGTCATGTCAAAATGGCCAGTTGCAGCCACGTAGCCGGCCAGCGGCGGGGTGGCGCCCGGGAAGGCGCCAATCAGCGTGGCGTGGTGAGTTTTTGGCTTGGCGAGCGTATAGGCCGTGTCGTACAAAATGGCGCCCAGGACGCCTATCAAAACAACTTTTAGGTTGGTGCCAATGACCAAAATTGCAATGCCCGCGGCAAACAATGTAGCGGCATATAGAGCAGCCGTACCACCCTTAAGAATACCGGTGGCAGTGGCGCGCTTGGCGGTGCGCGTCATATGCACATCCAGTTGTCTATCCAGGTAATTGTTGACGACGCAGGCGCCGGCAATCACCAGGCTGGTGCCAAAAACCAGCGCCAAAAATTGGTGTATAGAATGGCTGCCGCCCACCGCCCAGCCGGCTGCGGCTGCCAGCACATTACCAAAAATAATGCCTGGTTTGGTCACGATTATCAGGTCTTTAAAACGCATTAGTGATGGCGAATATTTTCTTTGTCTTCAACCGTTTTGGTCGTTTGCTGGCCGGGCATCATGCGGTAATTGAGCGACTGCATCACCCAAATCGAGCCGCCCACAACAATCGCCGCCATGGCAATCACAAACAGCATAATTTGCAGCGATCGGCCCGGCTTGCCCTGGCTGGACAGATGCAGGAAATAGATGCCTTGGATTATCAATTGCAAAACTGCCAAACTGGCGATGACCGCCAGCAACCAGCCATGCCCCAGCGGCGAACCGCCGGGCGACGTAGCGCCGTACACCAAAATGAAGGCTGCCACTGTCAGGCTGAGCGACATCATAAAGCCAGTTAGATAGGCCTTGCTCATGCCAAAACTCCCATTAAGTAGACTAAGCTAAAGATGCAGACCCAGACTAAGTCTAGGAAGTGCCAGAACAAGCTAAACATGGTCAGGCGCTGGATAAACCGCTCGTTCAACGGCCGCTTAATCGCATACCAAACAGTGGCTGCCAGCCAGATCAAGCCAGCAAAAATGTGCAGACCGTGCGTGCCTACAAGCGTGAAGTAGCTGGACAAGAAGCCACTGCTTTGCCAGGTGTGACCCTCTGACACGAGCATCCTAAATTCATTCAACTCTAGACCCAGGAATGTAGCGCCTAAAACGCCCGTAATAACCAGTAGTTGCAGCATGCGCTTTTTGCGGCCAGCGTGGCCGTTTAGTAGTGCTAGTCCAGCGGTGAGGCTGCTGACCAGCAAAATCATGGTTTCTGCAAAGACCAGTTTGAGGCTAAAAATATCGTGGCCGGCTGGGCCGTTAGCAGTGTTGCCGCGCAGTACGCCGTATGTGGCAAACAGCGTAGCAAAGAGCATCAAATCCGTCATTAAGTAGACCCAGAAGCCAAGGCCAGGCGCACTAGTGGTCAAGGTGTCGTATTTTTGACGGCTCATGCTCGCAGCTCCTTTGCGGGAATAATTCGCTCAGTTTCCTCTACGTATGTCTGCTTAACAAGTGTGCCGATAATGACCGCCAGTGTAATCGGCAGGAGCCACCAAAGGTGCCAAATAACGGCAAAGCCAAATGCGGCAGCCGCTAACCCAATCACCACGCCAACACCAGACTCTTTTGGCACAGCAATGTCCTTAAACGGACCACTATACAACGCTGGGCCACCATGTTTTGCTACCCAGAAGGCATCGCGCTCTGTTACCACTGGGAGACGGGCAAAGTTATACTCTGGTGCGGGCGATGGTACGGACCACTCAAGCGTGCGGCCGTGCCATGGATCATCTCCCGCAGCTAGTTCTTTACGTTTCCAAATACTGTAGGCCAGCTGCACCACTTGCAACACAACGCCGAGGCCAATAATTACGGTGCCAATGCCGGAGATAATAAACAAACCTTGGTACTGCAGCGCCGGATCAAAGTGTTCCATGCGGCGAGTGGCGCCCATAAAGCCCAGCAGGTAAATTGGCATAAAGGCGGTAAAGAAACCGGTCACCCAGCAGTAGACGGCAGCCTTGCCCAGGCGCTCGTGCAGCTTAAAGCCAAATATTTTGGGCAGCCAGTAGCTATGCCGGCCAGGTAGCCAAAGGCCCCGCCGCCAATGATAGTGTTAGGGAAGT
>CAZRPP010000001.1:0-67608 GCA_964602145.1 uncultured Candidatus Saccharibacteria bacterium | reverse complement strand
AGACTTTCTTTTAACACAAAAGGCATGGCGATATAATACTACGTTTTAGCACATCGGCAAGATGTCTAAAAAGTAGTATAAAATTTATACTACTTTTTAGAGTGGCTTTTATGTAACTATTTGCCCTGAGCTCGGTACCAAGCCAGCGCCGCTTCAGCCGCCTTCTGCTGCCCAGCCTGCTTAGATGAGCCCGTGCCTTTGCCGCGGAGCTTGTCGCCCACATAGACGCCAACCGTAAAGACTTTGTCATGGTCTGGGCCATCTTCTGACAGAACTTTGTAAACAGGCGTTACGCCCTCGGCGGCCTGTGCAGCTTCTTGCAAATGAGATTTGGGATCCATCCAAGAGCCGGTCTCTAGAATCTCTGAGAAGGTGCTTAAGATGTTTTCTGTAATAAAGACTTTGGCGGCTTCCCAGCCTTGGTCCAAATAAAGCGCGCCAATAACGGCCTCAAAACTGTTGGCCAAAATCTGGGCACGAGCCCGTTCTGACCCCTGTTTTTCGCCGCGGCTCAGGCGGAGCAAGTCAGCAAAACCGCAGCGCTCCGCGGCCGCGCCAATGCTTTCCGTGCGGACTAAACTAGAGCGCCAGTTGGTCAAAATACCTTCGGGTTCGCTGTGGTTTAAGTACAAATATTCTGTTACTACTAATTCCAAAACTGCATCACCCAAAAATTCTAGGCGCTCGTTGTGCTCAGAGGCAGATTTGCGGTGCTCGTTCAGGTACGAACGGTGCGTAAACGCCGTTACCAGCAGCTGGATGTCGTTAAAGGTTACGTGTAGCTGGTCGCGCGCAAAGTTGATGTACGGATTGAGGTCCATATTTACAGTTTAGCATCCCTAATTTTTTTCATGCCCAGCAGAATCAGTTTGCCAATATCTTCGTAGGCGATTTTATCAATTGCCTCATTGGCGGGCAGCCACTCCAGACCAGCCATCCACTCCTCTGGCACCAGCGCGTCTGTATCACCCTGGGCTTGCACCAGGTAGATGTGCATGGTCATGAGCACCAGCGTGTGGCCGCGGCGGTAACGGAAGTTAACTTTACCGAGCCAGTTCATAATCTTGATGTCCGTCAGGCCGGTTTCCTCTGTTATTTCACGGGCGGCGGTGTCTTTGGGCTCCTCGCCCGGCTCTACATGGCCTTTGGGAATAGTCCAGCGATTTTTGGCGTCCCTAATCAGCAGCAGTTCCAACGCTCCCTTGGACGAGCGGCGGAAAATAACGCCGCCAGCCGTCGTTTCGTGGACGGCCTCGTTAATGACGGGGCGCCTATTTACTAGCTTTTTTAGCCCTTGGACGGGCTTTGGTCTGTGCATTTGCTTCTGATTCTTCTTTCTGACGGAGCAGCGTGCCCAGCACGCCGTTCACAAATTTGCTGGAATTATCGCCGCCAAAGGCCTTGGCCAGCTCCACTGCCTCGTTAATGACCACCTTGGGCGGTACATCTTTGGCGTTTTCTAGTTCATAGAGACCCATGCGCAGCACCATGCGGTCCATGCGGGCAATCTGATCAATGGGCCACTCTGGCGCCACCGGCTGCAATTTGGCGTCTAACTCTTTTGACATCTTGGAAACGCCGGCCACCAGCTCATCAAAGAACTGAATGTCGTCTACCATTTCTTTGTAACGTTCTACGTTACGAGCCAAAACTGCAGACAAATCAAAATCTGGATCCGCCGCATCTACCCTGAACTCTTCTTCGTAGAGCGTTTGCAATGCGATAATCCGTCCCAGGTGCCGATTTGAAGCCATTTGTTAATTCCTTTTTAAATATGTCAGCCAATGCTGACAAAAAGCTTAAGCTTTGCCAGTTTCTTTTTTAGTAGTTCGAGCCTTAACTGGTGACTTGGCGTTGACAGCACGAGCTAATTTAAGCACTAAATGACTGCGGCGCGCACCGGTGGCCCGGGGGCTGGTTCGCTTCTTGGGCTTACCCATAAAATCATCCTCCTCTTAGGGGGCATGTTAATAAATATTAGCTGTATTGTACCGCGCCTACCTCTGTTGGTCAAGCGCGATTGACACCGCGTTATTATACGCACATACTAATGTATGAACTTTTGGCCCGTAGTTTCAAGGCTACCCTAGCGTCAAAAGTTCTTTTGTTTGACAACTACTCGCTGGTTGGTTAAGATACTAGCAAAGGCTTCGGCACCGTGGTTTTTACGCCACCCAGCGGAGGTCTTTTTTATTTGTATCCTTTTGCCATAAAAGCTGACATAAAATCTTTTCGGTCAGTTCTGAGATTTTGGCGTACCTGCACATAGAATATAGTTCCGTCTTTTGTTCTCCCCTTAAATCTAAAATACTTGTGTTGTTTGTCTGAGTAGTTTTGTAGGATAGTCGGTGAAATAGTTGCATTCCTGAGCAGGTCCAAAGCAGCTGGCAGTAGCCTTGAGCGTTTTAACTGTTCGCTCTTGCGTTTCTGGACCAGGTGATTCCAATAGATGTTTATGAAAACTTTATCACCGTAAAAGAATTTTGACCGCACATACGGCTGACGTCTTGCATTTCGCTTCTGTAGCGCCTGAAAATACAGACGGGCTTTTGCCATAACCTCGCTCCGGTCCGTGCCCGCTACCCTGCCAAGTTTAGATTGATAAAAATCCATCTTTGCATAGTAACAGGGGTAAAGCGTCTAGGCCAAACGCCTAAACCCAAAAGTTAATCTTTATTTAAGATTCAAGCGGTTTGACCTCAGGCGGCCACAAAATTGACAATTTTGCCCGGCACCACAATCGTCTTTTTGATGTCTTTACCGGCTAGGTGCTGCTGGACCTGTTCCTGAGCGGCGACTGCCACGGCGTCTTTATCCGTGTTTACTGCCACGCTGACTTCGCCGCGCAGCTTGCCATTAACCTGAATGGCGTAGGTGACTGTTTGGTCTACCAGCAAAGCTGGGTCAAACACTGGCCAGTCCGCCAAATGGATGGATTCTTGGTTGCCTAAATCGTGCCACAGCTCCTCTGTTATGTGCGGCGCAAACGGCGCCAAGAGTAGCAGCAAACTTTCCAGCGCCGATTGCCAGGTGGCGCGGTCTGCAAAGCCTTTTTCTGCGGCCTTTAGCCGGTACATTTCATTAACAAATTCCATAAGCGCCGCCACGGCGGTGTTAAAGCCCATGTCTTGCATGTCCTGGCTAACGCGCTTAATGGCCGTGTGCGTGGCGCGCTGTAGCGCGGCGGTTTGCTCGTTTTCTCCGGCCTGGCCGGAAGCGAATTCTTGTACCAGTGTCCAGACACGCTGCAAGAAGCGGAAACAGCCGCCCATTCCCTCCACGCTCCAGTTGGCTTTTTGGTCCCAGGGGCCAATAAACAGTTCCATCAGGCGGATGGCGTCCGCGCCGTAACCTTGCTCAATAATTTCGTCCGGGGTGATGGTGTTGCCCCAGCTCTTGCTCATCTTGCGGCCGTCTGGCGCCAGGATCATGCCCTGGTTTCTTAGGGCGGTGAAAGGCTCATCAAAGTTGATCATGCCGGCATCGAACATAACTTTGGTCCACATGCGGGCGTACAGCAGGTGCATTACGGCATGTTCGGCGCCGCCAATATAGTCGTCCACCGGGCACCAGTAATCCACTTTGTCTTTGGAAAAGGGCTCTTTGTTGTTGTGCGGGTCCGCAAAGCGCAAGAAGTACCAGCTTGAGCAGGCAAAACCGTCCATGGTGTCTGTTTCGCGCTTGGCCGGGCCACCACATTTTGGACAGTCTACATTGACCCAATCCTTAACGCTGGCCAAAACCGATGTCCCCTCCCCCGTTGGCTGGTAACTTTCTACCTCTGGCAGCGTGACTGGCAAGTCTTTAGCCGGCACCGGCACGACGCCGTCTTTAGGACAGTGAATAACAGGAATGGGCGCGCCCCAATACCGCTGCCGAGAAATCAGCCAGTCGCGGATTTTATAGTTTGTAACTTCTTTGGCTTTACCTTCAGCGGCCAGGTCTTGGACGATTTTTTCACGCGCCTCAGCACTTTTTAAGTCGTTATAGCGGCCAGAGTTAATCATGATACCCTCACCATGGAGTACTGTTGGCTGAACTAAATCTAATTGCTCAGCAGGAATACCCATCTGTACTGCCTGTTTTTTGAAATCATCAAATGCCTTTATGTTTGTTAGACGCAGTGACTTACCTGCGATAACTACCCAATTTGATGTACTCATACTGTCGGCATACCGCCCAGTAGAAGTCGATTCGTATACCATATTTTGCTCCAAGTAGGCACGAAGCGATGGCTCATTCTCTGGAGCAACAAAAAGCTCCCAAATATTTCCCCAATTCTTGGATTTTTCTCGAACAGTCAGCCTACCAAACTCCTCTAAATCTTGTGCTGGCTGCTCACAATTCAGGCTTTTCTCAATAATTGTGTATTTGGCTTCGGCTGGAACGATTACTTCTTGAACTGGCAAGCCAAAGGCTTCTGCAAAGGCAAAATCGCGCTCATCGTGAGCTGGCACTGCCATAATGGCGCCGGTGCCATAGCCCATCAGAACGTAATCGGCAATCCAGACCGGAATTTTTGCTTGGTTGATTGGATTAATTGCATAAGCGCCGGTAAATACACCTGTCTTTTCCTTGTTTTCTTGGCGCTCTACGTCTGATTTGGCAGTCGCTTTTTTAACATATTTTTCTACTGCTGATCGTTGCTCATTAGTAGTTATACGTTGTACAAGCGGGTGCTCCGGCGCCAACACCATGAAAGTAGCTCCAAACAACGTGTCTGGACGGGTAGTAAAAACAGTAATCTTGTCTTTAGTACCATCGACAGTAAAATCAACCTCCGCACCCACGCTGCGCCCGATCCAGTTGCGCTGCATGGTCTTAATGGCGTCGGACCAGTCCAGTTTGTCTAGATCTGCTGCTAATCGGTCCGCATAGTCTGTGATCTTGAAGAACCACTGCTTCAGAGGTTTTTTGACCACTGTGTTGCCGCAGCGCCAGCATTTGCCAGCTTCTACCTGCTCGTTGGCCAGGACAGTTTTGTCCGTGTCGCACCACCACTGCAAGCTATCTTTTTGGTAGGCCAGGCCGCGCTCCAAAAGCATCAGGAAAAACCACTGCGTCCAGCGGTAGTAATTAGGGTCCGAGCTGTTAACTTCGCGCGACCAGTCGTAACTAAAACCCATCTGGCTGAGCTGTTTTTTAAACTTGGTGGTGTTTTCCGCAATCGCCTGCTGGGGGCTGATGTTGTTCTTAATGGCGTAGTTTTCTGCCGGCAAGCCAAAGGCGTCCCAGCCCATAGGGTGCAGCACGTTATGGCCAGTCATGCGAGCGTGACGCGCTACCGCATCGCCAATGGTGTAGTTGCGCACATGCCCCACGTGCATGGCCGCGCCGCTGGGGTACGGGAAGTACTCCAGAATGTACTTTTTGGGCTTGTCGGAGCTGTCCGCGGCCTCATAAATTTTGTCTTTGGCCCACTCTGCCTGCCACTTGGGTTCGATTTCTTTGGGATTGTAGCGCTTCATGGTCTCTAGTATAACAGAGGCGACAAGAGAAAATAAGGTATACTACAATTATGATTTCCGTAGCAGTCCTAGCCGGCGGCACCTCCGATGAGCGCGAGGTTTCTCTGCGGTCCGGCGCGGCTGTTTTACAAGCACTGATTACTGCCGGCTATCAAGCCGTGCAACTGGACTCCAACTGTTCTGACCAAGACCTGCAAAATCACAACGTAATTTTTTCTGTGCTGCATGGCAAGGGCGGTGAAGATGGCACGTTTCAGCAAAGGCTTGAGAAGCTGCGGTTAGCGTATGTGGGCTCAGACGCAGTAGCCTCCAGTCTCACGTTTGACAAGCAGCGATACCTAGAAAAAATGCTCCAAGACAAGATGCCAATCCCTGAGGGTGTGCTGGTGAATGCCGACGACTATCAATCACATGCATTAAACCAAAGACCCCACGTTTTAAAACCACACAATGGTGGCTCCAGCATCGACACATTTATTGTTCGCCAGCCTGCCAACAAGCCACTGACGGCAATTGACGGTGCCTTCAAAACACATGGTCAGCTGCTCCTTGAAGAACTTATAAATGGAACGGAAATTACCGTTGGTATTTTGGGCGATAAAGCCCTGCCTGTTATAGAAATTATCCCGCCCGCCAGCGGCGAGTTTGACTACGCCAACAAATATAATGGCGCCACCCAGGAACTGTGTCCGCCGCAAAACGTAAGCCTCGCGGCGCAGCAGAAAGCACAAGAATTGGCGCTGCAGACGCATCGGCTCATGGGCTGCCGTGACCTGTCGCGGACAGATATGTTTGTGCGGCCAGACGATTCTATTGTCATCTTGGAAACCAACACCCTGCCCGGCATGACCGCCACCAGCCTCTTTCCAAAAATGGCCGCCCAGGCAGGTTATGACATGCCACAGTTGGTAGATGCCTTGGTACAAATGGCGCTTAGCCGCGCGGAAACTGGCGACGCTTCTCGGCCAGCCAACCGCTAGATTGGCGCACCAATTTGGCAGATTCTGCGGGATTATCTATCAGCAGTTTGGCGGCTTCCTCCGCAAAGACGCCGTTCTGCGAACCTTTTACCAGCACGGCAGCGTTATCTTCTAGTTGACGCTGGACATAGCGGCCGGCATCGTAGGGGCTATCAAAGGTCTCAACGTGGCAGCCGCGGGCTTTGGCAGCTGGCGCCAAAAATTGCTTGGCATCTTGGCCAATAGTTACTACCAAATTGAGCCGCGCGGGGTCGCAGTACGCGCCCACGTCTTTGTGCATATCGGGACTTAATTCACCCATCTCGTTCATGCTCCCCAAAATTGCAATGCGTTGATTGGCTGGCTGCGCGTACAGCACGTCCAAGGCCGCTTTTACCGCAATCGGGCTGGCGTTGTAGGAATCATCGATAATGGTGCTATTTTTTAACCCCTTTAATATCTGTAAACGACCAGCGGCCGGCTCAATTTGGCCCGCGCCGTATACGATTTGTTCTTGGCTTAAACCAAGTAATTGCCCCACGCTCGCAGCTGCCAAAGTGGGCAGTGTGCCCTGCACGCCAAGCAAACGTGTTTGCACCGTCAGCTCCTGGCCGTTTAAGTTAAGCTGCAAGACTTGGCCTTCAGCCGCGGACTGCCGGGAGACAATCCGGTAGTTGCCGCTCATGCCATAGCCGTCAAATGACCTGCCAGCCAAATATTGGGTGTCCGTGTTGTCCGTATTAACCAGTGATGTCCGGGCAAAGTCCAGCACGCCCAGCTCTTCCGCTGCCACTGCATCGAGCGTTTTAAAGTTGGCCATGTGCTCATCAGTAACTGCTGTAATAACTGCAATTTCAGGGCAAAGGTAGGCAAAATCTTTGATTTGCCCCGGCCCATCGGAACCAAGCTCTAACACGACCACATCATAGAGGTAGGACTTTCGCAGCTGTAGCTGGTTGCTGACCCAAATTTTAGCCCACGCAAAAATGTTATAGATGCTTGGCTCTTTTTGGCCAAATACTACTAGCGGCACCGTTAAGCGGTCATTATAGTTGCCTTCCTGGAAACGCACGGCCAGCGAATCTTGCAGCAGCTTGGCGATCGCCAACTTAGTAGTAGTTTTGCCCACACTACCGGCCACAGCCACAATCTTAAAATCGTTCTTGGCACGCAACTTAATGACCTGCTTTTCCAGGCGCAGCGCTAGCCAATTTTTACCGATTTTCTTCAGACCGTTCATGATTTGCAAGCTTTACTACTGTATTGTGCCGATTTAACAGGGCTTTGGCAACTCCTTCTAAAAACAGGTGTCAGATGGTACCTGTTTTTAGAGTCACTTTACAGTAAAAATCGGCTTTTCAAGTGCTAAGTAATATGTTATAATACATAACTATGAATTTGTCAAAACCGCTCCTGTCGGTTGTTGTGCCGCTCTACAATGAGTCGGCCGGCCTAGCGCAGTTTCACAAAGACCTTAGCAAAGTGCTGCAGAAACACTATAAAAACGACGTGGAAATCATCTACGTCAACGATGGCAGCCAAGACAATACCGGCGACATCCTAAAAAACATCAAAGATGTTCGTGCTGTGCAGTTAACGCGCAATTTTGGCAAAGAAATTGCTACTACGGCCGGTCTCCATGCTGCCAAGGGCAAAGCAATTCTGACGCTAGACGGCGATGGGCAGCACCCCGTAGAACTCATTCCGCAGTTTGTGCAGCAGTGGAAAAAAGGCGCCAAAGTTGTCGTTGGACGACGCATCGCCAACCAAAAAGAAGGCCTGATTAAACGATGGGGCTCGAAAGCTTTTTACGCATTTTATGGGAAATTTGGCGGTGTGCGGCTGACGCCAGGCGCGACGGACTTTCGGCTCATAGACCAGACTGTTCAACAGGATTTTAGTCGGCTATCTGAAAGAAATCGTATTACCCGCGGCCTGATTGACTGGCTGGGCTATCCGCAGACATTCATTGATTTTACGGCCAAGCCTCGCCAGAGCGGAAGCGCCACCTATAGCACGCGCAAGCTCATGAAGCTGGCTATAGACAGCGCTATTTCGCTCAGTATTTCGCCGCTGTATGTTACTGCCTACATTGGTGCACTGGTGCTGCCGTTAGCTACTCTGCTTGGCCTTGGCATGCTCGGCAACTGGCTGCTGCATGACCCGCTTCAATTCCACGCCACCGGCACCGCGTACTTAAGCGTCTTGATATTATTCTTGCTTGGCCTCGTGTTAGTATCGCAAGGAATTATTGGACTGTATTTATCCCACATTCATGCAGAAACCCAGAATCGGCCACTCTATATTATTGACCCTGAACGTTCAAAGGACGCCTAATGCGCGCCAGGCTCAGCTTTATCCTTGCATTGGCTTGGCTGATTGCAATCGGCACTATTAGTTTTGGTCAACAAGTGCTGGAGCCGCCCGCCCAGAAAACGGTTAGCTTTATATCGGCTAACTCGCCTGGAAAGAAACCCCTGCACTGGGAAAATTTCTTGTTACCGGATGAGCCCGTGCACGATTTGTCGCCCGCTCATTGCAAACACAATACGGTCATGAATGTCGTGGCGCATCAGGACGACGACATGCTGTTTATTAACCCCACTATTAGCGATGCGATTGCCGCCGGTAAGTGCGTCCGGACCGTCTATGTTACTGCCGGTGACCATTCGTATGGCAATCGCTACATGCAAGACAGAGAAGACGGTGCAATTGCCGCCTACAACGTCATGCTTGGCAGCGATACTTCGTGGTACTACAAAAAAGAAATCATTACCAAAACTCTCAGCGTACTCGCTGCAGCTCCTGTCAATAACGATTCCGTCTCGCTCATTTTTCTAAGACTGCCAGACGGTAACTTAGACGGAAATGGCTTTGCTGGCACCAGCGGCAACAGCATCCAAAAATTATGGTCAGGCAAAATATCGCGCATATCACCAATAAATAGTACGGTTAGACTTTCACGCTCTGATTTAATCCAAAAATTGGCCACTATTATGCGCGCCTATCACCCCGCGGTAATCAATTCTCAAACCGCCGACAGCCCCCGCGGTGACCATAGCGACCACCGAACCACCGGCCTGCTAACTATGGTTGCTGTGCGCAGATATGTCGGCAGTCAGCCCCAGCAGCGAGTTGCCACAAACTATTTTGTTGGCTATCCCTCTCGTACTATGCCGGTTAACTTATCCGAGCAACAGGCTCAGCTCAAACATGATATCTTTTTTGCCTACGCCCTGCGTGATCCCGCAATTTGCACGCCAGTGGAGTACTGCCATGAACATGGCATTGGCACCTACCAGCAGTTCATGGACCGGCAGTACAGCCAGCCCGCCGCACTACGGCAACCGTAAAGTTTGCAACGCCGCGTTATTACTAGGCAACTCGTACATATTGCCTACCGACGGTAGCTGCCCAGCCGGTATGGGATTGCCCAGCTGCGTTAAAATGCTTTCTTTACTACAGTGCATTGGACCAGAATCTATCCCAGTATCCGGCAATAGTAGTAGGGTCTTGCCGTTGGTCTGGCCAAGCTTAGCCCATGCATCGGCATCGTAGAACATATCACGTAGTGTAACCTGCTGCCCAGCCGTACAGACCACCGGCAGGATTGGCGTACCGTTATATCCGGCAAAGTAATTAGCCGGCACAGCCAGCTGCCATGATCCGATGATATAATCATATTGTTTGCTGTGTGCTAACTGCGCCGTGTCAAACGTAGGTACATCTTTACTGAAGCGCTGCGGCCAACTTATTGCCAGCGCGCCCAGTAACAATATGCCGCTGACTGTCATAAGTGCCAACCAACTATTTTGAGCTCGGCGCTGCGTCTTAAGCGCATCGCTAGCTAACCCAACCAGTAGCAGTAGGCCGATTGCCACCCAAACAACATACCGTTCTGTGGCTTCAAACAGCGCATTGCCGCTAACCGCATAAACAACATAATTCCAAATGATTATTCCCAGTAGCAGCCACTTTACCGACGATTGAATCTGTCGCCAGGCGCGCGCCAGTACCACAACGATACCGCCAAGAATGACAATACTCATAAGCTGCCGCAACGTGTTGGGCCCGATAGCTCGCCCGACAAAGTTTGCATCAAACAAGCGCAGTGTACTGGTAATGATGCCTCTGACAATCTGCTGCAATGTTACCCAATTCAGCTCCATTTGAGCGCGCGGCAATTGGGCGTAATGTATGGGCAACAGCCAACTCGTGAACCCAGTAATCAGCTTAGCCCCAAGAACACCCCCCACCAGCGCAGCGCCTGGCAATAGCAGCCGCGCATCTTTTTGTCGCCAAGCCCTGACTACTCCGTAGGCCATGAGTGGTGGTAGTAAAAGATACATTTCTAGTGGATCGGCAAAAAACACCAGGCTCGCCAGGCCCGTTAGGCCCACCACTTTTTTCCAGCTGTGTTTTTTTATGAGTACAAGGCAAATTACCATCAGCGCCAGGCCGCCGGCAATTTCTAAGTTGCGTGAGTTAGCATAGTCCGCCCAAAAAACGCGGCCGCCTAAGAGGCCGAGCCACATGATGGCCAGGCGCCAAAGCGTATCATTTTTGATATTTTGCTGTTTGAGCAGTTTGCCACCCAACCAGTAAATCAGTACGAAAGCGGCTAGATTACATATTAGGGCTAACAGTAGCAACCTGAGCCGCGGGCTAAAAAACGTGGCGTGATTCATGAGCCAATACAGCGGCATTTTAACGACGTAATTGGTTGGCCCAAGCTCCGCCCCTCCGCTCAAACCGCTCATCCACTGCCCAACTAATCCAATTTGGCCAGTAACGTCCATGTTGATGCCGTTGGTTATGTGCCGCAGCACGGTCCAAATTGATAAAATTGCGGTACCCGCCCAGGGGATGTATTTTTTTATGGTTATCATGATTTTAGTGGTGCGCGGGGCGGGACTCGAACCCGCACGCCTTTTGGGCAAAGCATTTTAAGTGCTTCTTGGCTACCGATTACAACACCCGCGCACAATTTTGTCAAATTTGTGTTTTTATTAATCTTCTCTTTTTGTTTCTTCCTCTGTGAGTAGGCTGTAAGCTATGACAATTCGGGCACAAAATTCTAAGATTTTCTAAACGATTATCCGAGTGGTCCCCGTTGACATGATCTAGCTCTACAGGAATTCTACCATCTTTACTGCACTCCGCCCAGCCACAAAGTACACACTCAGGGTGCATGATATTTTCCTGGAACAGTCGCAGTTTTAATTTATAGGACTGCACGCCGCTCCCTTTACGTAACATCGACCCGAGCGAACGCGCGACATTAGTAGTTTTCTTATCTTCCCCGGTGTTCCAGCCCATGCCTTTGAAATGCGAAGTATCCAGTTTTAGGATCTTGCATCGCTCCTGCACCTGCACATAATTACCCCCGGCCGGCACTAGCCCAAGCTCCAAAATAACGGCTCGATAGCTTCTATTTTTGGCTACCGCGGCGGCTAACATCATATCGGTCCAGGAACACCTTTTACCCATGCTTTTATTATACTCCTGACCCCTGTTATTTGCTAGATTTTTGGACATAAAAAATGACGTGAAATTCACGTCAAAACTTGGAGGCGCGTACGGGATTTGCACCCATGTACACAGTTTTGCAGACTGCTGCGTAACTACTCCGCCAACGCGCCAGGCTCCTCTAGTATACCAGCGGCTCGTCCACGGCGCCAGGCTTGAAAATGCGCGTGCGATACAAATAAAAATTCCAGATTGTGGTAATGAGCAGCGCACCGGTCCTAATAACTACTGCCGGCAAATGCTTTTGCAGCAGCGCCGTACACAAGACTGTAAAGCCAAAGTTAAAAATCACCAGGCCGATAGTGGCCGCCAGCTGCACGCCCACGATCCGCGCTTTCTTGCGCTTATCGCCAAACGTGACCAGCTTTTGCAGTGCAAATGAAACAAGCGTGCCCACGATGAATGCCACCGCCACTGCGGCCACGGCGCTCAGACCAGCCTTTTGAGCGGCCCAAATAATGGCTAATTCTAGAACGTAAACGGAGCCGCCAACCAAAAGATAGCGGACACCTGGCTTTGCAAGGAGATGCTTCATGCTTTTAGCTTAGCATGAGAAAAGGTCTTTAGCGCATCATCATGCGGCGAGCCAGAATCGGTTTTTTGTAAGCGATATTTTGTTGCTGGAGAATTGTCTTTTTTGCCATGATACCCTCTTTTACTTTTTTGTCCTGCCATTTAAGCATCGCCCGCGCATGCGCGCAGTAAGAAATCCTGCACACTCGCTCATAGATATCTGTAGACACGACTTTGCCCCTCTCGATTTTTTTGCTATAATCTCCTGTAGCCATGCGGGTTTAGCTCAGTTGATAGAGCGCTTCCTTGCCAAGGAAGAGGCCAGGAGTTTGAGTCTCCTAACCCGCACCAATAGAAAAGACCCAGGCAAAGCTTGGGTCTTTTCTATTGCATATGAGTAGAGCTTAGACTCCTGGCCTCTTCAAAATCAAAATGAGGCCAGGATTCGCCCCTGGCCGCGGCAGCGGTCAGGGGTTTTGAGTCTCCTAACCCGGAGATTTTCTACTACATACCTACAGGTTTTTGCACCGCGCCGTCTAAAAGCCACATGCCTCTTGATGAAAGCATTAAATCACTGAAAGTAGTATTAAGCTTTTCTTCCTCGGGCATATCTGAGGGAAATGTGAGGTTAGAGTGTGCAAGCGTGTTTCTGGCAAAATCTATGCTCGTAAGTGCAAATTGAGCAGAACGCTGGAAGTCATCATCAACATTTTTACTTGGCGCGCCGTTGAAATAGAGACGACCCTTACCAACAGCATCATTAGCTCGTTCAAACCCTGAAACTTCACGTAATCTATCTTTCACAATAATAAAGGATGTTAGGCTTGCATTTATGTAATGCCCGTCAATAAAAAGGTTACCACAATAACTGGCGATTTTGTGGTGCAAAGATTGGACCATCTGCTGTTTGTGGGCAACTTCAGGATTTACTCGTTTATTAGGGCATCCCTGGCAACCTAGCCTATCAGCGATTCTCGTTTGAGTAGCAGTATCGCCTATGCCCGAGACTAAGTCCTTAATGACTACTGTCTCTGGGAACTTTGCACATTTTATCCTTGCCGTAATATTCAGAAAACCCTGCCCTAATTGTTCATGAACATCCCGCGAAGGACATCCGTAAAATGACTGTGCTGGAGAAAGTTCCGGATTTGACATAATAATATTATACTTTGTTTTTTATTATTGGTCAATTATATATTTTTGTATTAAAATCGCTTTATTAGCGCACACCCCACCCGCTCAATCGCCCCTACGACCAAGGCATTCCCCATAAAGAAAGCTCGTTTGCCATCTGAAATACCGTCCAGCAGAGTGTGATTATCGGGGAACATGTCTAGCCTCTCTAGCTCCAGTGGCGTCAAACGTCGCAAACGTCCAGAGGGCGTTAGAACAACGTGCTTAAAGCGGGAGGCGCCAGAACCACCTTCGCCGGTAATTATTGTGCGGGAGGGCTTATCTAATGCGTCAGGGAAAACCATTGCACCCTCTGCATAGTGATACACGTGACCGCTAGCAGATGTGCGCTCTTCCTTCTTAGCGCCTTTTAGATAAGTCCAGGTTGGTAGGACAGAGTCAGCTATAAAGAATTCGGCGGGCACGTCTTCTTCTGGAATCAAAATATCACCCAGCACAGTTCGTGGGCCACTGTACATGGGCGCGACTTTACCTGTTACAACTTGCCGGTCAACCACCATGCCAGCATTTTCAAATGGACTCACGACAGGTTTGCTCGCGGAAAAGTTTTTGGTGATTTCCGCATACGTGCCTTCTAAAACAAACTCGCGCGCGTTTAGTGATTGCTCAACCGGAAATGCATCGGCTAAAACACCAGAGGATAGCAGCCAATCAGAACGAGCCGCGGCCAAAGCCGCGGCGTGCAGTTTGGTACCTTTTTTATAACCCACAATAAACACCCGGCGGCGGCGCTGCGGAAAGCCGTAGTCAGCGGCGTTTATCACGCGCCACTCAATGATATAACCCAAATCAGACAAGGCCGCTAGCATAACCGCAAAATCTTTGCCGCGCTGCTTAGCAGGCGATTTGAGTAGCCGATCCACATTTTCTAAGAAAATGTAGTCCGGCGCAGCAGCGCCTTTGCGCTTCAAAATTGAGTAAATAGACCAGAACAAAACACCCTTTTTGCCAATCAGCCCGTGAGAATTTTTGAGAGTGCTGGCAACAGAATAATCCTGGCACGGAAAGCCGCCCACCAATAAATCATGGTCAGGGATAGAATCAAAGTCACGCTCAATAACTTTTTCTATGTCGCGGCCGTCAAAACCGGCAGGACCAAAACGGGCCACATACACTTCTGAGGCGTGCTGGCGCGTAGTGGCCGGCTCGTACTGGTTTGCCCAAACAGTCTTAAAAGATTTGTCGGCGTTTTCTAGGCCAATCCTAAAACCGCCCACGCCGGCAAAAAGTTCTGCAATTCTTATCTGCTTCCCCATGTATGTTCCTATCTTAGCAACTTTGGCGCGCGGGATCAACCCTTTTGTTACAATGAGGCATATGCCAAAGCTTTTGTACGATATTACTTCCCCTCAATCGTTGCTAGATTTTGCCCATGGTTTGTCTGGTAAAACTTTGGCGGAGGCGGTAGATTTAAGCCACATAATTGAAAATATTAGCAATAAAGGCGATCTAGGCAACATGGTGGAAAAATACTACTACCATTACCGGCCCGATAACACAACGCATCTGCCCGACTTTCCAGAAGCAGGCGTGGAGCTCAAAACCACCGGCGTTCTAAAGCGCTCGGACGGTAGTTATAGAGCCAAGGAGCGGCTAGTGCTAACCATGATTAATTATTTACAGCTGGCCGATGAGCAGTGGGACACATCGTCGCTCATGGAAAAATGTCGTTTGATGCTGATTCTGTTCTATCTGTACGAAAAAGGGGTCGCTGTTTACGACAGACGATTCGTATTAAATCCCCTGCTATTTGAATTCCCGGCTGAAGATTTAAAGATTATTAGGCGCGACTGGGAGACAATCCGGCAAAAAATTTTGGACGGTAAAGCGCATGAATTATCTGAGGGTGATACCTACTATCTCGGTGCCTGCCGCAAGGGTTCGGGCGGAGTTAACGAGCCGCTGAGACACCAACCTTTTTCTGACACACTAGCTAAATCACGGGCTTTTTCGCTCAAGCCAACATATGTGAACAGGATTATTGCTGGTCATGCTTCAGGGGCCGGGCTACTAAAAGGGAGTGGGAAGCTTACCATTGAAGAGGCGACCCAGGACAAATTTAGGCCGTTTCTAGGCAAAACTGTAGCAGAAATTTCCGACATGCTGAGCTTCCATAAAAAAGGTAAAAACGATAAGGGCTTTTATCGGAATCTGACTATGCGCATGCTCGGAACGACCAAGCGATCTATTCCCGAGCTTGAGAAAGCTGGCGTGGAAGTAAAGACTATCCGGGTTGGGAAAAATTGGGCACCAAAAGAAGCTATGTCTTTCCCTGCCTTTAGCTACATAGATATTGTCAACGAGGAATGGGAGGATAGTACGTTTTTTGCCAAAATTGAGCAGAAATTTTTATTAGTTGTCTTCCGTGAATATGAGCCTGGCGCATATCGATTTGAAAAAGTGGGCTATTGGAACATGCCTTTTGCGGACCGTGAGGAAGCACAGCGCGTCTGGGAGGAAACGAAGCGCCGCGTTGCTATCGATGCCAGTAACCTCCCAAAATCTACTGAAAGCTTTGTAGCGCATGTTCGCCCCAAAGGCAAAAATGCCCAGGATAAGCTTCCGACACCCCAAGGAGTCATGGAGCCTAAAAAATGTTTTTGGCTGAATAAAAGTTACGTTGGCAGAACAATAACCGCTATTGCGGTTTCTATGCCATACTAGTAGGTATGGTTCGAGCCAAGACCTCATTTATGACCTGGGTCTTTATCTTCCTTTTTTTGGCAGTGCTGATTTTTGAGGGCATGCTTATTTTTAATGTGGGCTCCCTTCGCGATAGAATAATCTCCCGGTATGTCGTTGATTACAATCGCGAAGTCGATTTTCGTTAACGCCAGAGGCTTCGTTTTTGCATGGTACAATAAAATATATGCGTCATAGGGTGTACTGGCGACTTAATGTTGTTCTACTGTTGGCAATCATACTTGTTAACGGCTATATTATTATGCTGCCGCTTTGGCCGGGCATATCCTTCTGGTGGGACCATCGATACGGCAATAACACACCTCAGAAGCTATCTAGTCAACTGCAGCAAGCTGCCAAGAAGCAATCAGCCAGCACCGGCCCTGTAGCGCAGACCTCATCAACCCAGCCCCAGGCACAGGGCTTTCAGGCGGATGCCACGCATGATGGCTTAATTATTCCTCGAATCTCATTACAAGTGCCTATTATTACTGGTTCAGTCGAGCGCAGCTCTTGGTGGCTGGCCAAGGGGGCCTGGCTAACGCCCGCCGCCAGCACACCGGACAAAGAGAGCAATACGGTCATTGCGGCTCATCGCTTTACCTACACCCAGCCTCGTGGGCATTTTTATTTTTTAAATCAAATGCAGTCTGGTGACACTATTGGGCTCTGGTGGCACGGCAAGCTCTATACCTATACCGTTGAACGCCAATTTGTGGTGAGTCCAAACGACACATCTATTCTGAAGGCAAGCGACAGCCCTATGCTTACCCTATACACCTGCACGCCGCTCTGGAAACCAGACCACCGGCTCGTAGTAACAGCTAAACTCCAGGAAGGATTGGGTGAATAATGACCGACCGTACAAAGTTCTTTGTGCTTTTGTTTATTCTAATTCTTAGCCTAGCGTTGCTATGGTATCTAAACCACGGCATCAATAGCGTGTTTACCCAGTAGCCTGTTTGCGGTATAATTATGCGAGCCTGATGTGAGCTTTGCTTTAATAATCTAGCCTAGCGTGGCTCTTTAGCTCAGTTGGTAGAGCAGAGGCCTGAAGAGCCTTGTGTCCCCAGTTCGAGTCTGGGAGGAGCCACCAAAGTAAAACCCCCAAAGAAATTTGGGGGTTTTACTTTGGTAAGTATCTTCCCAGATCCAAACTGCAAAGCAGCTCGGCTGAGGAGCAGCGCTGCTAAAAACAAATACCTTTGTTTTTAGCGAGCAGCGCATGGAGGAACAAAAATCAAAGATTTTTGCGATTTGGGAGGAGTTCTATGATTTTTTGTCGAATCGATCTTTATCACGAGTCAATAGTTTATTGATACAGTCTTGCATGGGTTGATCTAGGTTAATTCCTTCTCTGTTGGCCAGACAAAATAAGGCGTACATAACATCGGCAATCTCGCCTGAAAGCTCTTCCGGAGATTCATCTTTTTTCAGCGGTTTGTCACCATATTGTGCATTTAAAATTCGTGCAATCTCACCCACCTCTTCAGTGATGCGCGCTAGTATACTAAGCGGCTCCCAATAGGGCTTAGCGTAGGGCTGAACTGTATCGTCAATCTGTTTTTGTATTTGTGATAAGCTCATGGGCTATCTAACTTCTTTGGCCATAAAGTTCTTAACGCTAGAAATGGTGTCCATAAACTGCGACGGGAAAACTATGGTACTGTTCTTTTCCACCGCAATGTCGGACAAGACTTGCAGATTCCGAAGCTGCAAAGCAATTGGATGAGCGGCAATAATATCAGCAGCTTCACCAAGTTTGGCGGCAGATAATTGCTCACCCTCAGCGGCGATAACTTTGGCGCGCTTTTCACGCTCGGCCTCGGCCTGCTTAGCCATGGCGCGCTGCATGCTTTCCGGCAGCTGAATATCTTTAACTTCTACCGTGCTAACAAAAATACCCCACTTCTCCGTTTGTTGCTCTAGGACGACTTTAATCTTTTCGTTAATGACGGTGGTTTCACTCAAAACTTCATCCAAGGAGCTCTGGCCCACAATATTACGAACCGTGGTCTGCGCAATCTGATAAATAGCAGACACCACATTTTGAATTTCTACCACTGATTTAATCGGGTCAGTCACCTGGTAGTAAGCCACTGCGGAAACGTCAATCGAGACGTTATCTTTGGTGATGATTTTCTGGCTGTCTACTGGCAGAGTCACGATTTGCATGCTGACTTTGCGCATCTGGTCCACAACTGGAATAATAAGGCGCAAGCCGGGCTGCTTGACCTCTGCCCTAACTTTACCCAGGCGGAAGACCACACCGCGCTCATATTGGTTAATAATGCGAATGCCCTGTGCAATGATTGTTCCTATAATCACTAGTAGCGTAATCCAAACGATTTCCATAGTGCCTCCTGTTATCCTTCTATTGTAGTGCCCCGCCGCGCCCTATGCAAACAGAAGGATTTTTGCTATACTCTCTCTGTTACCTTTTAGGGGGCATTGGCGCAGTTGGCTAGCGCGCCTCGATGGCATCGAGGAGGTCATCGGTTCGAATCCGATATGCTCCACCACATTGTTTTCTAGAACTCCAACCCGGGGTTCTTTTTTTATAGAATTCGACGTTTTTTAGCAATTACCCAGAGTAAAATCAGCGGGACCAGGCTAATTATTATTGCCACCCAAAAACCGCGTACCTCGTTTTGCCACGGCACATGTACGTTCATGCCAAACATGGCGTAGAACAGGTTAGGAATCTGCACTGCTACGGTAATCATGGTCAGGATTTCAATGGTGCGGTTTAGGTTGTTGGAGCTAATGGCCGTGTAGGCATCGCGAATGTTAGTAATAGACTTTAGGTTGGCACGCGACCCTTCAATGGATTGTTCGTTGCTAAGCAGCAGGTCTTCTACTAGGTCTTGGTCTTCCTCGTGCAGCGGCAAGTGTCTGCCGGCCAGCAGCCGTCTAAGCGTGGCATTATTGGGCTGCAGCGCACTCAAAAACTCGTTGAGCTCGTCTTCAATGGTTACAAAATCTAAGAAGTCCTGATTAGTAATACCGTGCCCTTTGAGCCGACCGCGCACCCCTTTAATCCTGCGCGTCGTCTGGCTAATAAATACGTCGTACTGGTCGCTAATGCTGCTCAAAATCTGCAGCAACAATTTAGCTTTTTGGGTAGTAGCAAAAGCTTTACGGCCGCTGGTAAATTGCCCCAGCACCGGCAACGGCCGCGGCGTAATAGTAACCAGGTTTTCTGCCAGCGGAATGAGCAGCAGCGGCGCGGTATCAAAATCGCCATTGGCTTTGCGGTACGCAAAACGCACATAGACATAGGTTATGCCATCTTCTTTTTCCAGCCGCGGCTGCTCGTCTTCATCCAGGGCGTCCTGAAGCATACCGGGATCTAGGTTGAATTGCTGCTGAATTTCCGCCAGCTCTTCGCTGGTGGGTGTTTCTACATGTACCCACGCGCCGCGACGGCTTATAGGCAAATCCTGTAAATCACCCGCGCGGAGGCTTTTGTAGAAATACTTGATCATGCCTCTAGTATACGGTAAGCGAGCCCCTGTTGACAGCTCTCGCGTTTAGTTATTATTAGCTAAAGGCTTTCGGCCGTGTAATACGTTACATAACCTGGCGGAGAGTCTTTTTTATTGACACAATACTTGGGCGTGCTAGAATACCATTAAAGACTTTTCGGCCGTGGGCTTTTGAACCACAAATTGGTCAGAAGTCTTTTTTTGATGCCGGAAATATTGAAATCAGATCTTTTCTGCCTGTTTTTGTGTTTTCTTTAATTTGAACTACGAATGGATGTCCATCTTTTGTTCGTCCAAAAAATCGATAGTATGCCGTTGTAGCTCCTGTACTTTTCTTGAGCTCTGGCCCTATTTTTGTATGAGCAATAAGATCGATTGCTGCCAAGTAAAACCTCAGTCGCCTTGCCTTATCAGTGGAGTTCTTTGGCTTGATATGCAACCAAAATGTGGCTAATAAGATCTTTTGATTATCAAAATAGGCGGACCTAACATATGGCTGACGTTTTGTTTTGTCTGCCATGGGCTTATATATTGCTCTCGCCCATTTAACGACATCAACATACGATGTCTGTCCGTAACGGTTATGTTTAGATCTGAACTCCATAGCCCGCGCATAGTAGCACGGCTCAGGAATCGAGTCATGAAATAATTATTAACTTTTGAAATTAACAGATTGGGTATTATTTACAACGTGCCTATTGATCGTGTGCGTTAACGACATAACCCCGTACGTCAAAATCTGGGTGCTTGAGCTCTATGAGCGTTTTGCCGCGGCCGCTCGTGATTGGTTGGGCATAGGGATTTTTGTCAATTTGCCCTAGGAGAATATCAAAAAAATCAACCGAATAGTCGCCGTAGCCGCGTTCTTGCCTGATGACATCGGGCTGCCGCACGCCTAGCAAGCCCAAGTGTTGGCCGGCGACCTGCATGTCAACATTAACATAAGTGGTTACGCCATGACTAAACTCAGAAACCGGACCGGCCGCTATAACCTTTTTTAGAAGAAGCGTGTATTCTTCGGGACTTGAACTGAAAAAACATGCTGTGTCCACTGCCAGTTCCTGTTCAAGGACAAGTTTAGCTAACCAACCGCCCCGCTTCTGCCACTACGTGCTCGAGTTCTGCCTGAAATTGCGTTTCGTTAGTAATCATAATTGTTCCAAAAGCTCCACCTCTGACAGCTGCTTGGTGCCGTACTTAGCCGCCTTGGCCAGTTTGGACGCGCCCACATTAGCGCCCACCACCAAAAAGTCCGTATCTTTACCTAAAGATGATTGGAATGTCCCGCCCAACGCCCTGATTTTTTCCGCGGCTTGGTCGCGGCTCATGGACTGCAAAGAGCCGGTAATCACAAAATTCTGGCCGGCCAGCGGCCCACCGACCTGCTCTACCGGCAGCGGCCAAACAGTATGCTCTCTAAATTTGCGCAGAAGCTCGTGCGTGGCGTCTTCCGCAAAAAATTCTACGACTGATTCTGCAACTACCTCGCCTACCCCGTCCACGCTCGAAAGCTCATCTATAGTAGCGGTTTGCAAAGCCTCCAAAGACCGGAAATGATTGGCTAAATCTATGGCAGTTTGCGTGCCGATGTGCCGTATGCCCAAGCCGTAGACAAAACGCGCCAAAGGCGGCTGGGTCTTGGCCTGAATGGCGGCCACTAATTTGTTGGCCGATACTTCCGCAAAGCGATCCAAATTGAGCAGCTGGTCAGCAGTTAAGCTATAAATATCGGCCGTGTCTTCTATTAATCCGGCGTCTAGGAGTGCAATCACGTTTTTCTCGCCCAGGCCTTCAATGTCCAGCGCGCCTTTGCTGGCATAATGTTCGATTCGTTTCCAGGCGCGGGCCGGGCAGTTTACGTTGGGACAACGCCAGGCAGCATCTTCGGCTTTTGCTTTGGCCAACGGGGTACCGCAATCTGGGCACGCCACGGGCATGACAAAGGGTTTTTCTGAGCCATCACGCAAGGCAAGCAGCGGCTCGACAATTTCTGGAATAATGTCGCCAGCTTTATGAACAATGACCGTGTCGCCCACGCGGATGTCTTTGCGAGCAATTTCTGATTCGTTATGCAAGGTGGCCATTTGCACGGTGCTGCCCGCCACGACCACTGGTTCTAGCATTGCCACCGGTGTGGCAGAGCCGGTGCGGCCAATGCTAATAAAAATGTCCTTCACGCGGGTGGTTGCTTGTTCCGCAGCGTACTTAAACGCCACGGCGGCGCGCGGCGCTTTGCCCACCACACCCAGACGCTCATACAGTTCGCGGTTATCAATTTTTATGACCAAACCGTCCGTGTTGTAGGGCAAATCGTGCCGCCGGTCTGACCATTTTTCTATGTAGGCAAAGATGTCGTCTAGGTTATTGGTAGTGCAGGTTTTCTGATTTACCAAAATACCCAAGGCGTGCATAGCCTTATATTCATAGGTATTACTGGGCGTTTCTGCTAGGTTTTCACGTTGCAAATCATAGCCGCGGAAATGCAGCGGGCGGGCGGCCACCAAGGCTGGGTCTAACTGGCGGATCGTGCCAGCGGCCAGGTTGCGTGGATTTGCAAACAGCGACTGACCAGCAGTGGCCCGTTCTTTATTGAGCCTGTCAAAATCTTCCTTGTACATGACAATTTCGCCACGGATTTCCGTGCGACCTTTTTCCAGGCCATCAAACGTCCGCAGCCGGAGCGGCACGGATTCTATTGTGCGGACATTGAGCGTCACATCCTCGCCGGTAAAGCCGTCGCCGCGGGTAATGGCGCGGGTTAGCAAGCCATCTTCGTAGATGAGTGCGCAAGCCAAGCCGTCCATTTTTATATCGGCAAAGTAGCTGAGCTTGGTGTCTGGCAATAGCTTCTGGAGGCGCGCTACCCAGGCGCGGATTTCATCGTAGTCAAAAACATCGTTTAGGCTGAGCATGCGGCGCGAATGTGGCACACTAATAAAACCGGCGGCGGGGGCACCGGCCACGCGCTGTGTGGGCGAATCGGCGGTTATCAAATCTGGGAATTCGGTTTCCAGTAGCGTTAGTTCGTGCTTTAAGCTATCGGCCGCTTCTTCCGACATGAGCGACTCGTTGAGCACATGGTAGTGATAGCGATAATCGTTAATCAGCTCGCGCAGTTTGACGATGCGCGCGCCGGCGTCAGTTTTGTTCATCTGGGAGCAATCCCCTGTATAAGCTAAATAGGTAGGCGTGGGTAATTAACAGCGCCACGGCACCCAGGATAAACAAGAGAATATTAGCCAGTGCCGGCGCTATCAGAACAGTCGGGATCAACAGCAGTGCGGCCGCGAGCAATAACGCCACCGGCAAGAAAATAATCCTGAGCACAATTGCCCAGCGCTTGCCTTTTGCTAAGTCCTTGGCAGACTTGAGTGCTTGGCGAGGCTGCATATCGGCCAGGGTTACGATATACAGCGCCATACTGGAGGACGCAATCCAGTAAAAACTGAGTAGCGCTAAAGCCAGCGCTAATAGCCCAGCCACAATTTGCTGGAACAGATTGACCACAATCCCGTTAGTAACGGCAATATTGTAGAGTGTGGCGCCTATTAGCAGCGGCAACAGCTGCAGACCAATGAGCGCCAAAACGAGCACAAATGGCACCAGCGGGAACATGCCGCGGTAGTAGCTATCCCGCACGCGAGGGATGCGGCCAGCCAGCAGTTGGCGCAGTGTCCAGATGATTGCTAGGCTCAGAATAATGGTCAGGAATAAACCGTAGGCGCCGCCGGCGGGAGTGTTGCTGGCGCCGCTACCGGCGATTAGTCGGCTAAAATCGGCCATAACAGTGCCATTACCACTCTTGAGGTTGGCTTGCAGCGTGCTAATGTTTTGGCCATTGGCTAGCGTCTGTACAAATAACAAGTTCATAAGTAAATACCACCCGATGATACCACTAAACAATAGTTTGCTGTGACCAACTAGTTTGACGGCTCGTGCAATAGTTTGCCGACCAGATGGCACTCTAGTAGGCAAAATGGGCTGTATCGCAGGAGCTTTTTTTGGAGTGACAGGCTTTTTTTTGACAGCCTTGGCCATTACAATTTGCCACCCATTTCCTGCAAACGAGCAATCCGTTCTGGAATTGGCGGGTGCGTGCTAAACAGGCCAGCCAGCATGCCGGGCTTAAGCGGGTTAGCAAAAAACAAGTGCGCAGTGGCGGTGTTCTGCTTCTGCAGCGTGGTGCCGTACTCTTCTAACTTTTGCAACGCACTAATGAGACCGTCCGGGTGGCGGGTGGCCATGGCGCTGGAGGCATCGGCCAGATATTCGCGTTGGCGGGAAATTGCCAGCTGAATCATGGTTGCAACCAGTGGCGCTACAAGGGCAGCCACAATGCCGGCAATCATGAAAACGGGACTTTTGTTTTCCCTATCGTTACTACTAAACCAGGTGGCACGCAGAATAAAATCGGCAATTAAGGAAATGACGGAGGTGAGCGCAAAGGCAATCATGGTAACGCGGATATCATAGTTTTTAACGTGGCCCATTTCGTGCGCCAGGACGGCTTGCAGCTCTGTATCATTCATGATTTCTAAGATGCCTGAGGTAGCGCAAACCACCGCGTTTTCTGGGTTGCGGCCGGTGGCAAAGGCATTGGGCGCTGAATCGTCCATAATGTAGACTTTTGGCATGGGCAAACCCTCTGTTATGGCCAGATTTTCTACCATGCGCCAGAGTCGTGGATTATCCGATTTCTGGATTTCCTGTGCACCATTGACGGCCGTGGCCATGCGGGCGCCGGCAAAATAGCTAATCACAACGTAGACCAATGAACCAACTAAAGAACCATAGAAAATAGTGGGCTGGCCGCCGGCGTACATTTTATCGAACAGCCAGAGTAAGCCGCCGATAAACACCAGGAAAACGGCCATAATATAGATTGTTTTACGCTTGTTAGCGGCAATAGCTGAGTACATGAAGCCTCTTAGAACTTAACGTCAACTGGGTTAGCTACGGCAGCGCTGCCCGCTTCATCCAGCTCAAAGTATTTTTTGTCTTCTTTAAAGCCGAGCATGCTGGCAAAAATGTTGGTTGGGAATACTTTGCGCTTAGTGTTAAAGTCCCGAACGGCGCCATTGTAGAAGCGGCGAGCAGCTTGGATTTTGTCTTCTGTGTCTACCAATTCTGCCTGCAGCTGCTGGAAGTTTTGGCTGGCCTTTAGGTCTGGATAGCTTTCTGCAACGGCAAATAGGCTTTTTAGCGTGCTCTCAAAGGCGTTTTCTGCCTTAGCAGTAGCCTCTACACCCTGAGCGCCCATGGCATCAGTGCGTGCTTTGGTAACATCTTCTAGGACAGTTTTTTCGTGTGCGGCGTAGCCCTTAACGGTGTTTACCAGGTTAGGAATAAGGTCGTAGCGGCGCTTGAGCTGGACAGTAATATCGGACCAAGCTTCTTCCACGCGCTGGTTAAGACGCACCAAGCCGTTGTACATAACAACGCCGGCAACAACAATGACTGCTAGAACAATTCCAAGAATAACAATTAGTGACATAGGGAGCCTCCTTAGTAAGTACTTTTAGTGTATCATAATTCTAGTGAATATCAGAAGAAACAAACGACCCTCCTACCGGGCCAGAAACAGACATAAAAGACACCGATTATGGCTGGTCCTGCCTGTTGTCTTGTATGCGCTTGGGGCAATTTTCTGGCCGTGGCACACTATTGCGCCAGAGCAGGCAGAAAATCAGTTAGCCATAACCACCCCGGTAGCTAACTTGCCCTGGCCTGCCTATGGCCAGGCGGCTTTTGGGGCAACTGGGCCGGACCGAGTTTTGGCCACCCATGGTGCCCAATCGCCGCTGGCAACTGCCAGCACCACCAAGGTGTTAACCGCATTGGTTGTACTAGAGAAAAAACCCTTAGCCATAAATGAAGATGGGCCTGCAATCCCCATTACAGAGGCAGATGTAGCCATTTATAACAATTACGTCGCGCAAGACGGCTCCGTTACGCCGGTCCTGGCTGGTAGTTCACTGACGCAACGTCAGATGCTAGAAGCACTACTGTTGCCCTCCGCCAATAATATTGCCGATACGCTCACTAATTGGAGTCACGGATCTTTGGCCAATTATCAAACGGCGGCTCGTGCCTATCTTAAAAAGCATGGTCTCACGCAAACCCAGGTTGGCAGCGATGCCAGCGGTTTAGCGCCAGATAGTACTTCCACGGCGCATGATTTGGTAAAGCTTGGCGCACTTGCCATGGACAATCCAGTAGTTAGAGAAATTGTTGGTCTTAAAGAGGCCACTATCCCTAATGCTGGAGTTGTCTATAACGTCAATGGGCTGCTGGGCAAAAATGGCATTATCGGCATAAAAACTGGTAACAACGATCAAAATCCCGGCGCTTTTATGGGTGCTACCACGGCAACTGTTAACGGCAAGACCACCACACTACTGACAGCCATTATGGGGGCACCCTCACTAGATAGGGCCCTGATTGACTCTAATAGCTTGTTAGCTGCCGCCCGCACCACAACCGCCGACACGGTCATTATTCATAAAGGTGATGTGCTGGGCAACTATAACCCACCTGCCGGTGGACGCATCCAGGCGGTAGCGGCCGCAGACTTACATATCACGGTTCTGCGCGGCGACACAATTAAAGCCAAGCTGGCTCTTAACACAATCAAATACGACGCGCGCGCGTCCCAGGAGGTTGGTAGCGCTCATGTCGATAAAACAGCTCTCAGCGATGAACTATCAGTTCCCATCGTTCTGAAAGACGCGCCGGCCAAGCCCAGCATTTTGTGGCGGCTCATACACCCCTTAGGCAGGTAGACTACTTCTGTTTCTGTAATTGGTAAATAGCGAGGCCAATTAAAAATGCCGCTAGAAGACTGAGCGACAGCCAGGGCAACACGCGCAGCTGATACAGCACGGCGGCCACCGAGGCGTATAAACCCCAGCGTGTAACAAGCTTGTTAGAAATCGCCATGCCCAGCAGCATTATGGCGATTTGCTCGCCGATAAACCACCAGCCGTATAGCCCGCCACCACTACCGCTCAGGACCTGTAACGCCAAAGGCACAGACGCCGTTAACAGCATCGTTATGAGGTAGCCGTAACCTGCCTGCTTATCCAGCAACTTGTAGCGCCAGTAGGAGTACAGGCCAGCGAGCGCTGCCAAAATGTGCGTATACACTTGCAGATTGTGTACGCCCAGATGCCAGACCAGCCACATGCCGCCCATAGCGACTGCCGCGCCAGCCGCCTCGCGGTACGCTTGCTGTCGTGGCCAAACGGCGTGCAGTGTGACCAAACCAGCAATCATAAGGCTGATTGGCATAACCATAAACGTATGACCCAACGTAAAACTGGCCGGCGCGATATACAGCGTCAATAGCGTGCCATACACAAGCTGTTGGTGATACGGCGCGGACCGCTGGTCGGCATTGACCAACCACAAATAACCGTACAGTATCACCGCTAGCGCCGAGCTAATCGCCGCATACATTGCCAAGGATAACTCTGGTGACCGCGTTAGCCACAGTGCAACCTGCATACCAAATGGCACGAGCGCAAGCAGCAACGGCTGCTTCTCTACATATTTGCCCACGTAATAGAGTAGACCTGTTAGCATAGCGCATAGTATTGCCGCGGTGTTATGTCCGGCCTCTAATGCCTTAAATATACTGGCGGCAGCGGCCAAACCATAGCCGATCACGTAAACTAAACTATCTGTCTGCAAGCGCGCCTGGAGTTCTGTCAGGCTTACCGGCAAACCGGCGATGCGCTTTTGAGCAATTGCCCGTGCTGCCACAAAACCAGCAGTGGCTAAAAGATAGCTGACAGCATACCACTGCGGTCGATTCTGATTAGCAAACATAGGCACTGCTGCGGCCGGCAACAAAATCCAGGCAATACTCCCTAGCCAGCGCGCTACCTCTAGCTGCTTGTGCAGCACAAGGATAAGGTTCCAGCCAAAGGCAATCAGCAGCGCCACGAGCCACCAGTCGTGATTGCTAGACGCCACAAAGACTGGCCAAAAACTGAAACCACTACTGGCAATCAGCCACAATTTCTGTAACCCGTCTTGCGCGTATAGGCCGTAGCAAATGATGGCAATCACCAGTGCGCATACCAGCGACACGACATGCGAAGCATCAAGCGCCTGCATGCAAATAACCGCAAATGTGACCAAGAGACTTCCCCGCCAAACATTCCGCCAGTTGTCTGAATCCAGCAACTTACCACGTGCCAACCAGAACAGACCAATTTGCCCAAGTGCAGCCACGAAGGTAACGGCAATCAGCTGCTTGACGGGCCAGTTGGGCTGCGCAGCGTGGCCGGCAGCCACAAAAATCGACAACACACCCGCGGCAATACCCAGCGCGTACAGATCTGGTTTTTGAAAACGGCGCCACGTCACCAAGCTAAATAACGCTAGGAATAGCAAGGCCGCTACGCTCAGGTACGGACCATTCCAGGCGAGCGCGGGCGCAACGATTAATGAGGCGGCGGCCACGTAGGCAAATCGCTCCAGGTAGTCTGATAAGGGCGCAAACATACTGACTAGTAACTGCAGCACTCCGGCACCCGAAAGCGCCAGTGCCACATCTGTTAGATCGCCGCGGGCGGCATAGGCAAAACTAGCCACGCTTCCTAGCAAAGCAATTTGTGCAGTAACTGCGCTGGTTGGTCGCTGACCTAACTCACCGCGCCAGGCCTGTAAACCATAAAATAACGCGGCCAGCAGCGAAGAAATCGCCAATTGCAAAAAGCCATGTTGGCCCGTTAAGAACAACGATCCCATGACAGACAACGGCAATAACAGATTAGAACTCTGCCCGGCCGACCCCTCCATGCGCAGCGACTTGTTTTGCATAAGCGCCCAAGCCTGCACGATTAGCCCAGTAACAGCCAGTCCCCACGCGTAGTAATACAGCGGCGCGTGCAGCACGGAAATACCAGATTCAAACAGCGACACAAAGCTGCCAATAAAGATGTATTCCAGCAGCGGCGTTTTAAGCCGTTTGAGCGCATGGAAATAGAGTCCAAAACACAGCAGCGACGTTAACAGCCACACCAGCTGCGGCCGCCCCTGCAAGCTATAAGAATGGGCTGCCAGCCCTACCAGTGGCGCCAACATCATGCCCATGCCAATAAACGTTTTGCCAGCCGATGCCAGCTTTGGTTTATTATCGTTCAGCCAGAAACCTCCGATGTACAATACGGCCATGGCGATGAAAACCACAGCCACGCGCACCAGCCCGCTAGCGCCCGCAAAGGCCACAAACAAACCGGCGGCGGCCAGGAAGAGGAAGGCGCCAAAGTAGAGGAGAAGCGTAGCGTTATCGAGCGGTTTGGTTGGTGGTTTTGTTTCTATTACTGGTTCATAAACTCGTACCGGCACGGCTGCCACAGGCACCTCTTTGGTCTCTGGTAATCCTTGAATTGGTTGCGATGGCATGGGCATGCCTTGCTGCACCAAATCGGCCAGCATCCGGGCCAGCAACGCTTTTTCCGATTTAGTCTTGGCCAGCAGCGCATAACCGGCGATAAAATCTACCCAACCCTGGTTGGCATTTTGCGGCGGCGGAGGGGTTTGCACCGAGCCCTTTTTAGATAATGCAATCAGTAACGCCGCAATAACAATGAGCAGTAGCACAGTCATACCTTTGGCCCCCTTAAGCTGCTTTTAATGTAGCATAAGAGCTTTGAAAATACACGCCGTTTGAGGCAAAATAAAAATCGACCCGTGAAAGGTCGATCATGGTGCGCACGAGAGGACTTGAACCTCCAAGCCTTGCGGCATATGCACCTCAAGCATACGCGTATACCGATTCCGCCACGTGCGCATTTTTATCTGTTATAAGCATACGGATTTTGTTGCAATAAAGCAAGAAATCTATCGTATTTTCTGGTTAGCCTTGGTGATTCTGGCGCAGCGTACATGGCTGCAAAAATTTTACTAGAGTCCGCTTTGGCGTAGCTGAGCTTGAAAACACGCGCGCCTGCACAAAGCGTACCTTTGCCCGTACCATAAAGCCGAGCAATATCTGCTTGCAGCTTTATGAGAAAATCTTTATTTGCACTGTAAAAAGTAGTGTAGAACATGTAGCTACTGCGCCAGCGTTTGTCTCTAAATCCAAATATTGTACCGTCGCCGTCGAATAAACCGCGAAGATAATCACCAAAGTATTCATCGGGTATATTTTTAACTTTGAGTGTTTTGCTTTTTGCTGGAGTTAAACCGGCTTCAAGGAAAAAATCATACAACGCCACGTCTCCCAGCTGCAATTCCATACTCAAGGTTTGAGCATAGGAACCACGTTTCAGCCTGAACTTAGCATTTGTCTTGGTGATGTCTGATACTGCAGCAATTATGTCTGGATCTTTTGATGTCATGATTAAGTGTCTGCCATCAGGCGAAAGACATCCGTCAGAAGCAAATAGCCCAACCAAATACGCTATCTCATTTGACCATGAATATTGCCTGTTATTGATTCCTCTCTGCATACCACTATTATAACCTGTTTACAGGGGTGGGACCACGTGTTATACTGTCTAAAGCGTTGTAGTTTTTGGCTATGACAACAGGGGTGATTAGCTCAGTTGGCTAGAGCATCTCGTTTACACCGAGAGGGTCGGGGGTTCGAGTCCCTCATCACCCACCATTAAAGACCTGGCAAAGGTCTTTTTTATTTAAGCTACAGCTTTACGCCAGAAAATATCACGCTCAAGAAAATCGAGAAGTCCACCATAATGTGGGCGCCGGCAGATACCCAGAGGTTTTTCGTTCTGATATAGGCCAAAGACAGCACAAGACGGGCAACGCTAATAGTGACAATGGCTTGCGCAATATTCCAGTTGTAGGTTTGCAGATGGGCAGCGCCAAAGAAAATTGCCGACAGGAGGTAGGCTAATATTATGGCTCGCTTGCGACTCATGCCCTGTTTTTGATAAAAATAATACAGCAGCCCCAAGAATGGCAGAATCGTAAAAATTTCTTCACCTATCAGCGATACAAATGCACCACCCAGGAACAATGCCTTTGCTAATGCATCGCCACCGGATAAAGCCCCAGCAGCTGGGTTTGCGCTACTGCCAAATACAGCATGCACCACATGATTAACAAGAATAGTCACTACAAGATTTAGGGCGGCAAAGCCTATCATAAGGAGTACATCAGACGGCCTAATCTTGCTAAAAAGTTTACGCCAACTTCCGGGCTTAATATAGTGCATGACCGCCAGAGGTATGACCGCAAATAATATGCCTGCGGCGGTTCGAGACCACTGCCCTGGCAGAACATATTTATATCCAGACAGGACAATGAATGCTAAAATAACAGATCCAAAAATCAGCCACCACTGCTGTCCAGAAAATGAATAAGGCTTGCCATTATAGAACGGAAAATCTTTACCATCTGCTCGCTCAATTAGTGTGCTAAAGCGGCTTTTGTCTTGTGCCATATTTTTCCTTATTTGAATGTTGTCATGATAGAGCAATATTAGCTGCGAGGCAAATGATCATACAGATGCTCAAGATTGAACGTGCTGCGTAGCAACGGTTTGACATCGTCCATGGAAACACCGATTTTTACGCCGGGGTTCAATGTGCCATACGGGTCAAAAATTTGCTTTACCTTACGTAGGAGATTATACGCCTCCGTGCCGTAGACTTGCTCTAAGTACGGCGCGTGTAGGCGGCCATCGCCAGAGGTACTGCCGCCTAAAGCTATGACTAATTTAACGTACTCGTCCAGCATACGGAAAGCAATTTGGCGATCTCCCACCTGTGATAAATCCAGCAGTGGCGCAACCGATAATTGTCCATCGCCGGCGTGCCCCCATGCACCAACCGGCAACTTGGCGCGAGCAAAAATGTCGTAGACGCCCTGCAAAAGTTTTGACCAGTTTTCTGGCGGTACAATGGCGGAGCCAAACAGCGGCAGCGCTCGGCGCTGGCCATCGTTCTGTGTCAGCAGCCAGGTAGAGGCGTGTCGTAGTTTCCAGAACTGATCCTGTTTGGCGGTCTCTGTTTCTGAAACCACATGCAGCGAATATTTTTCAAGGATTTTTTGGGCGTGCTTCAAACTGCGCTTGAGATGCGCATCCGCATTATCGTACTCCACAAGCAGCAAAATAGCCGGGAACGGTGGCTGAACAATCCCCCCTAGAACGTTGGGGTTGGCAGCTTGCACTTGCGTCAGTAGATGCTTATCAACAAATTCAATTGCGGCCGGCATAGTGCTCTGAGCACGCAATTCATTTATGGCATTTTGCACTGCTTGTGGGCTATCGAATCCGGCCATAAACAGCGTACTACCAGGATCATGCGGCTCCGTATTTAAGATAACTTCCGTAATAATTCCCAGTGTGCCTTGGCTGCCAATAAACAGCGGCGACAGGTCAAAACTGCCATCTTTACGGCGCACATCTAACAGGTTATATCCAGCACTATTACGCGTGGTAGCACGCTCCAGTGTAGCAATTAATTCCTTGTTTTCTTCAATGAGCGTATCGATTTGTCGATATATTTCGCCCTCAAATGTTGCCAATCCAAGCTTCTTGCTGAGCTCTCTTTTGGATAATCTGCCCGTATTGATTACTTCCCCGTTGGCTAAAACAACGCGCAAGCCGCGGACATATGCCCCCATGTCGCCGTACTTTAAGGCATACATGCCCACAGAGTTGTTGGCAACAGCCCCGCCCACACTGGAATATTCGGCGCTGGCCGGTGCCACTGGCAGCCAGCGTCCATGCGTTTGCAATGTCTGCTGCAACTTGCCAAAATTGATGCCTGGCTCCACGGTAACGGCGCCAGATTTGCTATCCAGCTCCAAAATTCTGTTTTGATGTGCGGGAAAAACGATTGCCAGCCCATCTGTTAGCGGCGCGCCTGACTGATCAGTGCCGCTCCCGCGGGCGGTCATTGGCACTACCCGGCCACGCTCAGCCAGCTGCCAAGTAAACCGAGCGGCTTTACGAACATCGTGCTCATTTCTTGGATAAATAACGGCTGCTGGCGGCAAATTAAGCATGCTGTTATCAGTTGCAAAATAACGACGCGCGTCCACGCCGGTCATAACCTCGCCGCTGAGGTGCTCTTGAAGGTAACCCGCAATCTTACTCATTATTTTATGATAGCACAGCTTATGCTTACGTGCCGCCTTGTTTACCCAATAAAAATACCGTACAATATCCCCTGTTATACCGCGCGGATGTGGCGGAATGGTAGACGCGCTAGTTTCAGGTACTAGTGTACGCAAGTACGTGGAGGTTCAAGTCCTCTCATCCGCACCAACTAAAAAGCACCCCACAAAAGGGGTGCTTTTTAGTTGCGATGAGTTAGGCTTTGGTTCTCCACGTCATGAGCGAAGCGAATCAACGTGGAGGTTCTTGGAGCGAAGCTCTCGCAGGAGTTTACTCCGAGAAAGCTGAGCGGATAAAGGCCGCCAGGCCGCTAGTCCTCTCATCCAAAACCCTACCAATTAAAATGCCGGACCGCGTCACTAACCAGCAAGAATCCCACAATTCCAAAAATCCAGTAAACTGCTTCTCTAGCGCCCTTTTGCATTTTCAGGCGCCAACGGTCAAAAGTAGCCTGCATTTTTTCAGATTTTCGCTGTGCCAATACCAGCAACATGAGCGGGGGCAAAATCATAATACTGTTGTAGGCAAAAAGAATAGCTATTTTTAGGCTAAAGATCATTTGAGATTTGGCTAGAATACCAATTGCCGCAATGTACGGCAAAGCTGTGGCAAATTCAACAAATGTTATGACAACTCCCAGCATAAAAAGTGCGCCTAATTTCTGGGACGATGGAATCTTTTCTGACTTTGTTTTTTTGGATGTAAACCGGCCGCCAAAAACAGCGTAGCCAAACATGAGTAATCCAACTATCAATTGACCCGCATAAGCAGCATCACTTTCAAGAGCCGTGCCCAAGGTTGTAAAAATTTTTCCCAAGCCAAGTGTCAGCAAAATTCCGATTGTAAAATAAGTGCAAAAAATACCAGAAATATACGCCAGAACTTTGGGCGAAAAATCTTTTTTTGTTAGCAAATAAAGTGTTACAGCCAGTGCCGACGGGTTAAGGCTATCTACGGCTGCTAGTCCAAAAATAGCCACTAGTTGCTCCATTGGTTTTTACTCCTGCGTTACCATAGCCGACCGAATCCGCCAATTCTGCACATCGTTAAAGCGGTCCGCGCCGCTGTTAATCATCCCCGTTGGCAGGCCATGGACCGTGCCGCGCGTAATGTAGAGGTATCGCGGCTGGTACAGCCCTAGCGCCGGCGCGTCCTGCTGCCAGGCCTGCAACAGCGGTGCATATTTTATTACGCGCAGCTTGGGATCAAGCCGTGTCCGGCCGCCGCGCAAAGCACCATCAGCAGTGCCACTTTTCCATTCAGATAAATTGAGCCGGTTAGACGCCCGTACGTCAGCCTGGGAGCTATCCCAGTAGGCAAAGACATCCGGGTCCGAGCCAATGGAAATGCCATACAGCGTTGCGTCATAGCTATGGCTAGAAAGTGTGGCAGCATAATCTGTGGCGGACTCCAGCCGGACATCTGTTTGAACACCAATTTTAGCCCACTGCCGTTGCAGCCGATCGATCACGCGGCGATATTCTGGCGTGTCCACTGCTACCAAGCCAAAACGAAGCGGCTTCCCATCTTTGCGTAGTTTGTTGTCCTTTTGATCAATTTTCCAGCCAGCATCATCGAGTAGCTTTTCTGCGCCCGCAATGTCGTTTGTTTTTTGATTGTACTTGGAGTCTTGTCCTAACTGCCCCTGCAACAATGGCCCAGAAACTGCGCGAGTTGTGTAACCAAGAGAATCGATAATTGCGCCCGGATTACTTGCCGCAACTAATGCTTGTCGAACCTTGGAGTCGCTCAAGATAGGGCTGGTAGTTTTGAAAAATACGTATGTTCCGGCTGTCAGAATAAGGCTGTGCGCTATGTGGTCTTTGCCTAAATTATTTGGCGCAGACAAGAGTCCGCTAACGGCCGTGAGCTGCCCGTCTTTAAAGGCCTGGCTAAGTAATTTTTCTGAGGCATAGGCATGCAAAATAAATTCGCTGAGCTTGGGTTTACCGCCAGCATATTTTTCAAACGGACGCAGACCCACGCGCATTTCTGCATTGGTAGGATTAGTGCCGCTCACCTCTATTCCATGCCACATAAACGGACCGGCGCCAAGTGGCGGCACCGCATTGAAGTCTACCGAGCGCATATCGGCCATTTTTGTTTTTCCCAGAACATGCTTAGGCAGTAACCCGGTGGTTAAATTCGACGGGAATGATGCCAACGCCGCCGGCAGTACAAAGGAAACAGTGTGCGCATCTGGCGCCGACATGGTTATTCCCTGCCAGCTAGCCTGGAGCGGCGAACGAGCATCCGGGTTTTGGGCAGTTTGGAATGTAAACAATACGTCCGCACTGGTGATTGGTCTTCCGTCGTGCCAAGTTAGGCCTGGCTTGAGTTTAACGGTATATGTTTTGCCGTCATCGCTCACAGAGTAGCTTTTGGCCAGATTACTAACCAAGCGATTCTGAGTATCGTAAGTAAGGAGGCCTGCGTACACTAACCGTGAGAGACTGGTGTCGGTTCCGCTGGTGGCATAAATGGGATTAATATTGCTGATTAAGCCGAGTGTTCCCTCTTCGTAAATGCCGCCATCCACTGCCTGCTGCGCCTGAAAGAAACTGCCGAGCTGAGCGATTTGCATTACTAACGCCGTGAGCAGCAATAGGCACAGCCCAATCCAGGCAGCCATAAAACGGCGAACATCCTTAAGACGTTCCCATTTTTTGTAGAAATTACGTTCAAAACTCTTTTCAGCTGACTGGCCAAAATCTTGCACCTGTTGGCTCTGTCGTTCCAGCTGCCGTTTTACCAGACCGGGAATGCGTTTAACCACGGAATTTCCACCCTTTATTTAATGTTATGCCAGCGCACCAAGAATCAGGGATAGCGAAAAAACAATTGCGCAGATAATGGTCATCTGGAAAAAAGTTTTTTCTGTACCACGGCGCGTAAGGTTAACCTCTGCTGCACCGCCAATGCCAGCACCCACGCTCGCCCCACGGGTTTGCGTAAAGATGATAAGAATTGTTAGTAAAATCGCACTGCCAAATGTTAGCCAATTATAGAAACTCATGTCGTTTTTTCTCCGTTACGCTCCAAAATGGCGCTTACTAGGTAGTTTACCAGACCTATGACTAGGCCGGCAAATATCGCAGCCCAAAAATTTGTAATATGGAGCGGCCCATACAATTTGCTTGCTAGGTAGACAGTTGCCCCGTTGATAATAACCATAAATAGTCCAAGTGTGACAAGTAACGCTGGCAAAGAAAACAGTACCAAAATTGGTTTAATGACCATGTTTATGAGCGCCAGCACGAGCCCAGCAATAACAATGACTGAACCTTCTTGGCCATAGCTAATGTTTGTACTCAGCAAACCGGCAGAAATCCACAATCCCAACGAACAAACAAGCCAACGTAGGCCAAATTTAGCAATAACAGTATCCATATAGAGGCTATTTTACCACAGTTTCTGCTTGAGTTTAGCGCTCAAATTGCGAGCGCCATCTTCGGTAATAAGCACATTGTCCTCCAGCCGCACGCCAATGCCCTCTTCCGGAATATAAATGCCGGGCTCCACTGTTAAAACGTTGCCAGGCTGCAGGGGCTGCTGATAATCGCCTACATCGTGTACGTTGAGCCCTAGGAAATGAGAGGTAGCGTGCGGGAAATATTTCCGCACGTCTTTATTGCGTTTTATAAGGCCGAGTTTTTTGAGCTCCTGGGCCATGAGGTCTGCCACTTTATTCTCATAGCTACGGAGCTTAACGCCTGGCTTTAAAAGTGACATGGCCTGCTGCTGTACCCGTTGCACAGCCGTATATACATCTATCTGGCGCTGGGTTGGCTTAGTCTGGCTAATCGTGCGCGTTATGTCAGCTGCGTAATGATTATATTCCGCGCCAACATCGCAAATAATCAATTCGCCAGGCTGGAGTTTTGCTTGGTTAGCCAGGTAATGCAGGGTGCAGGCTCGTTGCCCCCCAGCAACAATTGGCTCAAAGCTATGGCCTTTGGCACCTCTAGCGCGAAAACCCTGTGCAATCTGCGCCTCAAGTTCATATTCATACCTATATTTCTGCTTAAACGCATCTTTTAGTGACGCGGCTGTAATATCAACTGCCTTTTGGATAGCAACAATTTCAGCTGGTTGTTTGACCATACGGAGCCGAGCCAGCTCCAGCCGGCAATCGATTAAATCCAGCTCTGGCAAGTGCTGCTTGAGCCGCTCCTGCAGCCGCTGCCGCGACGGATTAGCGTACAAGCCATACTCTTCAATATAGGTTGGCGCAGCGGCAACCGTGGCTACGCGCCCAGTCTTTCCCAATAGTTCATCCAGCCGTTTCCAGCCTACGGCTTGGTTCACAATTTCTTTTACGCCTGATTGTTTTTTTAGCATTTTTACATCTACCGCGCCATCAAATGTAGCGCGTACACCTTCTCTCAGCGGCACAATCAAGAACTCACGGGCGCCATCCATGACCAGCGTTACGTCTGGTTCGTCTATGCCAGTTAAGTACCAAAAGTTGGCGTCCTGCGCAAACGGGTGCGGACTGTCCGCGCCACGCTGCTGCAGGCCGTTGGCCGTAATCATGATTGGCAAATCAGTCGGCAGCGCGGCCTTGAGACGCTCGCGGTTACCACGAAAAAAATCGGCGTTTAGTTTTTGCATTAACGATTAACCGGGATGCTAAAAACTGTGCCGCTACTGGTGTAACTGGGCATTTTTCCATCCCATTTATCAATTGCTTGTTTTTGCAGCACTTCTGGGGTGATTGTCGTCTGAATGAGACGCTGCGACTCGGCTTGGCCGCGCGCGCGGTTAATTTCTGCCTGGGCGTCCACGTTGGCTTTTTCTGCATTATATTTAGCCTGCTCTGCTTGCTGGGCGGCCACTTGTTTGGCCTCAATTGCTTTAGCAAATTCTGGGCTAAAGCTAAAGTTAACAATGTTCAGGTCTTCAATTTTTACTCCATACGGCTCAAGGCGCTTTTTGATAGCGGTGAGCGCTTCATTTTTTACTTCTGCGCGGCGCGTTAACAGTTCGCTCGCAGTGTACTTGGCGGTGGCCGCTTTAAAGCTTTCCTGCACAGTCGGTGTTACCACACGATCGTTGTATTCCATACCGATATTTTTGAATACCTTGAGCGCATCTTGCTGGTTGAGCGCATAGTTAAGTGCAAGTGTGGCCTTTACGTCCTGGAGGTCAGCAGTGGCTGCTGTTGTATCCTGCTGTTCTTTTTGAATCCGCGTGTCCATGCGGTACATATTTTCGATTGGCCACGGTAATTTCAGTGCGATACCGCTGTGGGCTTCGCGGTTCACCTCCCCAAAACGAGTGATTATGCCGATTTCACCGGCCTGCACTGTGCGCACACAAGATGCTAAAAGAAACCAAACCAGGATTGCTCCTGCGCCATAGACCGCCCATTTGCGCTGGAACGATGGCATCTTAAAATCTGGCAAACTGGTAGGCACTTTTTTGGGCTGCATCACTTAAGTAACTCCTTGTTATGCTTTCAGCATATCCTAGGCTTTACTTGGGCGCAATCTGCATGGCCAATTTCTGACCAACCACCGCCGCCAGCTCCTGCTCCGTAGCTGCCATAACGCCGCGCTGACTGCCAAATGCCTTCAGTAGTTTTTTCTTTGTGGCCGGGCCGATGCCGGGAATATCATCCAAGGCCGAGTGCGTCTGTCGGTTGCGTTTGAGAGTACTGTGATAACTAACCGCAAACCGATGCGACTCATCGCGCACCCGCTGCAAGAGCTTAACCAGGTTGGTGCTATGCGGCACATTTACCAAAATAAAGTCGTCCGTAACGGTGGTAAATCCGCCCAATTTGTGCAAGATTTGTTCGTTGAGCGTGACGTTGCTGCGGCTTGGCGCAATCACGATTTGCTCCTCGCGTTTGGCTAGGCCAATAAACAGCAAGCCTTGCTGCCCTTGCTCATCGCGCGCCCGTAGCGCTGCGTCTAACTGGCCTTTACCGCCATCAATCAACACCAAAGATGGCAGCCCCCACAGCTTGCGGTTTTTCTCCGACAAACGGCGGCTCAGCGTCTCGTGCATATTGTAAAAATCGTTGTTGTGGTCGCGCTTGGTTTTAAATTTACGGTACTGCGCCTTGTCGGACACGCCATTGGTAAAGACGACCATACTGGCCACCACGTCCGTGCCTTGCATGTGCGATATATCATATCCCTCAATCCGCCGCGGAAAATCTGCCAGGCCCAACAAGTCTACCAGTTCATTCAGCGCGTGATCTTTAGAAATATCCAGAAATTCTTTGTCGCTAAAAATCACCTGCTTTGCCAGGCCGTCCAGCCAGCGCAGTTGGTTACGATAGTGCGCTGCCTCCTCAAATTTTTGCGCCTTGGCAGCCGCCAACATGTCCTTTTCTATGTCCTTTTTGATGCCGGCTTTTTTGCCCTGAATCACGGACATGAGCCGCCGTAAATTACGCCGATAGTCCTCCAAGCTAGTGCGCCCATCTTCCAGCCCGGGATCAAGTCCTAGGTGATAATGCAGCGTGGCCCGCTTCTGCCCGGCCACTCGCCGGGTGGCAAACGGAAAAATCTTCCGTAGTGTTTTGAGTGCCTGCCGCACTGCACCGGCGGAAAAATAGGGGCCAAAATAACGTGCACCATCGTCCAGTGGCCTCCGCGTTGTGGACACTGTTGGATAATCGCTACTATAGTCAATTCTAATGTAGGTCAGCGCCTTGTCGTCGCGCAGCAAAATGTTGTAGCGCGGCATGTAGCGCCGGATCATTTCCGCCTCTAAAAACAGCGCCTCCAGCTCCGACTCCACTACCATCCAATCCGTGTCATGAATCTCTTGGACGAGCGCGTCCGTTTTAGGATCCCGCGTGCGCGACTTTTGAAAATACTGCCGCACCCTGTTATTGAGCCGCGCCGCTTTGCCAACGTAAATAATTTCCCCGTCCCTAGATTTGTGGAAATAGACGCCGGGGTCTTTGGGCAGCTGCTTTAACTTTGCGGCCAGGGCTTCGTTCATGAAACCTATTATACGTTCATATAGTGCTTGCGCCTATGTTCTGGCAATCGCTCCACGGCGTAGCGCAGCTGCGTCCGCGGCATTTCGTGGGCGTGTTGGTCAAGAAAATCAGTTAATAGCGTTTCGTCCACACGCTTGCCCATTTCGCGCAGCATCCAGCCCACGGCTTTTTGCAGTAGGTCGTGTTTTTCGTGGAACAGCTTTTCTGCAATATCGATTGTAGGACCTTGCTCACCGTTTTTAAGCCAGGCAAAAGTGCTGACCATGGCCACTCGTTTGTGCCACAAATCTTTGCCGGCTAGCTCTTCCAGCAGATTTCCGCCATGCAGGCGGACATGCGCACCCACGATGTGTTCGCAGCTGGCATCCACAATATCCCAGTTGTTTATATGACCATTGTCCAGTGCCTGTAAATATAGTTTAAGCACCTGATCCGGCTGCTGTGCGTATTGACCGTTTAGCAAAATAACTGCCGCCAGCCTATGTTCATGGATTGGGCTTTGCAAAAGTTTGGTGATTTCCTTCAGTGTCAGCTCTTTAAACTGCTTACAAACAGCCCTAATTTGCGGCACGCGCACGCCAATAAACTGGTCTCCCTCGCCGTATTGACCGGGACCGGTTTTGAAAAACCAGGCTGCCGTTTTGGCTTGTGCGGGCGTAGCATGCTCCCGCAAAGCAGCCTAAAAATCTTGGGCTGTTAGCGCCATTTTTTAACTTGTTCCAAAAGCGCCGCGGTGGAGCTATCGGTTGCCGCTTCTGCAGTATCGTTTGCTAAATCTTGATCCAAATTTTTGGCTAAAACTTTGCCTAACTCCACGCCCCATTGGTCAAAACTGTTCACATCCCAAATAACACCCTGGACAAAGATTTTATGTTCATACAAAGCAATCAGCTGCCCCAGTGTATTGGGGGTCAATTTTGTAACAAGCAAGGTGTTAGAGGGTCGGTTTCCGGGGAACGTTTTGTGTGGCACTAGCTCTTCTGGCACGCCTTCTGCGCGCACTTCTTCTGCTGTTTTTCCAAATGCCAAAGCCTGCGTTTGTGCCAACAAATTAGCCGTTAGTTTGCGGTGATGCGTGCCCTGCCCATCGGGATCATTCAGACTCTGGGCAAAGCCAATAAAATCGCAGGCCACCTTACGCGTGCCTTGATGCAAAAGTTGGTAAAAGGCATGCTGGCCGTTAGTGCCGGGCTCACCCCAAATGACCGGACCGGTGGCATAGTCCACCGCCTGGCCACTGCGCGTCACGCGCTTACCGTTGCTCTCCATGTTGCCCTGCTGGAAGTAGGCCGCAAACCGATGTAGGTACTGATCATATGGCAAAATCGATTCAGACTCAGCGCCCTGTAGGCCATTCCAAATACCCACCAGCGCCATAATGACGGGTAGATTTTGTTCTAGCGGTGCCGTGCGGAAATGCTCGTCTATTGTATGCATGCCCGCCAAAAAGTCGCGGAAATTATCGGGACCAATGGCAATCATGATGCTCAGGCCAATGGCGCTATCCAGGGAGTAGCGGCCGCCCACCCAGTCCCAGAATTCAAACATGTTGGCCGTGTCTATGCCAAATTTGGCCACTTCTTCCGCATTGGTGCTGAGCGCTACAAAGTGCTTGGCCACGGCCGATTCATCGTGCAAGTCTTCAAGCAACCACTGACGTGCCGAACGAGCGTTGGTCATGGTTTCGTCGGTGGTAAATGTTTTGCTAGCCACGATAAACAGCGTTTCCGCCGGGGCTAGGCCACGAACGGCTTCCGCTAGGTGCGTGCCGTCTATGTTAGAAACAAATCTAACGTGCAGATCCCGTTGGCTGTAAAATTTGAGCGCCTCCACGGCCATGACAGGCCCTAAATCTGAGCCACCAATGCCAATATTGATAATGTTTTTTATGGGCTTGTCCGTATGGCCGCGCCACTCGCCGGAGCGAATTTTATTGGCAAAATCTGCCATTTTGGTAAGCACTGCCTGCACGTCTGGTACCACGTTGCGGCCATCCACCTCAATAACAGCATCCGCTGGAGCCCGGAGCGCTGTATGCAGCACCGCTCGGTTTTCTGTGGTGTTGATTTTTTGGCCGCTCAACATGGCATCGCGCCAGGCTTCTACGTTTCGCTCGCGCGCCAGCTCTAGCAGAAGCTGCGCCGTGGGACCATCTAGCTGGTTTTTGGAAAAGTCTAGGTAGATATCGCCAGCAGAATCTGAGAAATTGCGGCCGCGCTGCGGATCCGCCGCAAACAGCTCTTTAATTGTTGGCAACTGGCGATTTTGCAGCGCTTGCCAGGTTTTACTTTGCGTCAAAAGTGGTTGTGGTTGTAACATGCCTTTAACTATACACGCGGCAATGTACGGAGGCTAGAGGACTTCACCGGCCAGGCGGCCCCTAATTTGCTCACGCGCTTGCACAAGCTGCGGGTAGCCATAGAAGAACTGCATTTTTTGATCCGATACATTATTGCCATTTGGCTTGGCGCGCAGGACAAAGAAAGCCCAACTTTCGGCAATGTCTTCACCGGGACTACTGGCGGCATATTCCGTCACAAAGTCTGTTTTATAGGCATCGTAAAAGCTCTGTACTTCATCTTGGCCGGCGCCTTCGCTAGGGATATCTTGCCCGTATTTAGCCCAGAACTTGCTGTGGAACTGGTTGAGATACGAATCTGCACGCGAGCAGCCATCTGGTATTTCGTAGTTAGGACACCTGCCATTTACGCCGTTAATTTGTGTGTTATTAAGCGTAACAATGTGGCCGTATTCATGCACCATGGTGTGGATTAAATCTTTCCGATCCGATGCAAATGCGGCGTTAACATTCATGTGCCATTTTCCGGGAGTTTGGCTGGACCAAACGGAAGCAGCAGAGTCATTGTTGCCGTCGCTAAAGACTTCAAACGTCTGTAAGTACTGCTTAATGTCGGAGTCGCCGGCTACTTTTCTAAAGAGGTCCCACAGAGCCTGGTTGGCGGCATTAGGCTTTGGAGCCAAGCTTAAATCAGACTGGATCGTGTAAATAGTGCCGTTTGTTTCAGTGCCGGTTTCATCGCGAGTGTATTGCTTAGCGGGTGCAGATGGCTGCTGCGCTGTGGGCGTTGGTGCGGGAGCAGGCGCCGGCGTTGTTTTAGGGGCGGCAGGCTTGGCAGCGGGCGGCGCCAGCTTACTTTGCGAGCCCTCAAAATATCCGTCCAGCTCCTGGTTAACCTTGTCAGTCAATGCTCTGCACTGCTTTTCCGTGTCGCATTCAAAGTAGCATGAGCCGGTTTTCCAATCGTACTGTTCGTACTTGGTACAGTCGCCGGGCCAAAGCCGATTATACAGCGTAAAGCCACTAAAAATAACTAAAACTGCCAGTGCACCAAGGAGTAATTTATTTTTCATGCGGGTATTGTATCATAGCTCTAATGGCTTTCAACCACTATGCCAAAATGAAACGAATTTTAGCCGATTTTCCCGGTTGGTACATCGTGCAAATTAACCAGCCTACCGTGGCCGAGCGCTTTAATGGCGAGAAAGTTCGCTACGACCATTATTACCGCGTGTATGACGCCCACGACCGGCCAATTAAATTCTGCAAATTCCAGCAGCTAGACCGATTTGCCAGCGCCATGAATCTACCCGTAGACGCACTACCAGTTGTTGAACCCAGGCAGTAACATAGGCGTTTTACTCTGGTATTCTTTCCAGCCCGCGTGCCGGCTGAGTCGTTTTTCTTTAAGCGGAATCCCGGAGACAAACACCAATAGATACGTAATGACTGCGGCGCCACCTAGCCCAACCCAGCCGTGCGGCGTGCCTAACGCCATAATGGCAAAACCCCACCATACCAGCAATTCGCCTAGGTAGTTTGGATGCCGAACATATTTTCTAAGTCCAGTCGTTAGAAGCTCCGGCCGATTTTTTTGCCGCAAATATTGTGCTGTTTGCTGATCTGCAATTGTTTCCAGAATCAGTCCTTTTGCCCAAACGACGGCGCCTAACAGCATCCAGCCCGACCATGCCACGTCGCGCGATAAAGTTATGTGTATGACGGGTATGCTCACTAAAACCGCTAGAAACGCTTGCAGCACAAATATACTCATCAGTGCCCGAAGACCAACCCTTTTTGTTGGCCATTTTTTGCGTATGTCTGTGTAGCGAACATCTTCTTGCTCGCTCCGGCGCCAACGGCTAAAAATAAACCAGCTCAGGCGGAACGCCCATAGGCAGACCATAGCAACGACCAAATCCTGGGGGTCCCACTGCAACAATCGGCCATTTTGAAGCAGCAAACCAGTCACAGCAATGGCAACAAAGCTCAGCCCCCAGCCTGTATCCACAATGTCTAGCCGATCCGTTTTACGGGCCACATAAAACATGATAACCATGACAAACAAAGCGGCCAGCCCACATAATGTCATACGTCCCAACACGCTGGCAAAAAGTTGATATTTATGCAATGTCCAAACGCACAATGTGGTGTAGATTGCAGCCAGAACTAGGACAGTTTTAGCGTGAGGCAAACGACCCATTAACGGCCAGCCCACCAGCTACCGGCAGCATACGCTGCCAAGGTGACTGCAGCCGTCAGAAATGTGCCCCAGACAATATCAATTACCGCTAGTTTGGGTGTAAATGCCTTCAGCGTTGCTAAGTTGGTCAAATCATACGTTGCGTAGGCTACAAAGCCAAAACCAGCGCCGTAGACAAGCGCCTGGCGCCAACTTCCCGCTCGGTTGGCGGCAAACACAATCACGCCCACCAGGTACACAAAGTAGAACGATAGCGCCGCGTACCAGCGCGGTTTAGGAGTTACCAGCTCGCCCAGCACATCATGATACAGTTTTTTGGCAATGGTGCCCAACCACAAAAAGTCGGCTAGGCCCATGACGGCGCCGCCGGCTACAAGTTTAATCAACCAGTTCATACTATTCTCCCTTCTTTACTTTTGTTGGCCACCAAATTTTAGGCCCCAGCTCCAGACTGAGCGACGGGACTAACAGCGAGCGCACCAGTAATGTATCTAGTAGCACGCCAAACGCCACAATAAAGGCAATTTGCACCAGGAACAGAATTGGAATCACCCCCAGGGCCGCAAAGGTGGCCGCCAGGACAATGCCAGCCGATGTAATCACGCCGCCAGTCACCACCAGCGCCTTCAGCACACCTGCGCGCAAGTTGGTCTTAACAATCTCCTCACGCACGCGGGTCATAAGGAAAATGTTGTAGTCAATCCCCAGTGCCACCAGGAACACAAAGCCAAAAATAACGACCGATGGGTCTGCTCCCGGGAAGTGCCAGACGTGGTTAAACAGCCACGCAGCAACTCCCATAGTGGCCCCAAAAGACAATAGCGTGGTTAGGAGGAGCACCAGCGGCGCCCATACGGAACGCAGCAAAAATACTAGAATTATAGTAACTGCTAGTAGAATCAGCGGGATAATGACCTTGAGGTCGCGGCGAGATGATTGATTATTATCGTGCTGCAGTGCCGTGGTGCCACCAACCAAGATTTGTGGTGATAATGCATGTAATTTTGCGCGCAGTCCCATGACGGTATCTGTTGCTTTGGCGGAATAGGCATCATTGGCCAGTGTAGCCTGAAGCAGCTTTTGGCCGTTTACTGTTTTGCCCATTGTTACCGGTGCTGGGCCACGCTCACCCACTGCAACTACGGACACAATGCCAGCGTCTTTTTGGATAATTTCAGCCGCCTTTTCTGCTTGGGCACTTGGCGCCAGCACGTACATAGGCGAGCCTGATCCACTAGGGAAGTGCTTGTCAATCACCTTTTGACTATCGCGCGCTTCTGACTTACCAATTATGAGTTGGTCCTGTGGCACGCCACTTGCCTTCAGCTGGAATAGACCCAGACAACCCACGATAAGCAGCAGTGTGCTGCCAACCCACAAGCGCCGTGGATGCCTGCCCACAAGCCGGCCAACTTTAGACCAAACTGGGTGCAGTTTGCCAATTGTGTGGTGATCTGCGGGGGCAAACTTGGGCTTACGTGGCCAGAAAACCGGCCGACCAATCAGCGCCAGCATTGCCGGAAGGAAGGTCATAGTTGCAAACATAGCCAGCACAACACCGATTGCACCCACCGGGCCAAGGGCTTTGTTTGACTGCAGCTCGGAAGCCAGCAAGCAGAGGAGCCCAGCGCAAACGGTCAGCCCGGCAGCGGCCACTGGCTCCAGTGACGCCCGCCAGGCCACTTTGGTGGCTTGCCATCGGCTGGCATACTCAGACAATTCCTCGCGGTAGCGCGCTATGTAGAGGAGTGAATAATCGGTAGCCGCTCCAATCACTAAAATTGATAAAATGCCTTGCACCTGTCCATTGACCTGCACCACATTGTTTTTAGCTAGTTCGTAGACCACCATAATCGCGACAGATAGCGCAGCCATGGAATTCATAAGTACTAAGATTGGTAAAATTGGAGACCGATATACAATAAGCAAAATTAGCAGTACAACGCCCAGTGCAACAAATAGGAGCGTCCCATCTATACCAGCAAATGCGGCCGATAGATCTTTAAAGAACGATGCCGGGCCACCCAAATGATACTGCATACCAAGGTCAGCCCTACGGAGCTTTTCCTTGATAACCGGGAAAATTTCTGGCAGCTCTGCATCTCTGTTAATTGGCAAGATGAGCAGTGCCGCCTGTCCGTCCTGCGACAGTTGTGCCGGGCCAGCAATCTGCACGTCCGGCACCTTTTTCATTTCTGGCAACAGTTGCGCTAGTTTCCGCTGCTGCTCTGGCGTGATTGGTTGCTGATCAGTATTCTCAAATGCAATTAATAGCGGCACTGTTTTACTGTTAGTAAACTGGCCAATTGCAGTATTGACCTTGGTTGCTTCTGCCTGTTTTGGCAGAAATGTTGCTGGGTCATTACTAACCACATCGTTAATCTTGCCAAAGTACGGCCCGCCAATGCCCATGCCAGCCAACCAAACCAATACGGCTAATGCCGCCCAAATCCATAATCTGTTTTTTGCTTGTTGCTTCATGCGCTTAGTATAGCTGGCTAGGACAAAATTGGCGATTGTTTTATCTGACTTTTTGACTCCAGCAGCATGACGACGGCTGCCGCCACTTGCCGCCGCGGCGTCAGCCACGCCGCCGGGCCATGAGCCGTCAGTTTCACTGGCTTATGACTTGTTTGGTTGGTCAGTTTGAGCACGCGCAGCAACGTCCAATCTGTGTCGCTTGTTTGCAGCAAGTGCGAAGCCATTTGCCCATCTTTAATCCTGGCTGGGTCGATGGTTTTTATTGATGCATTGAGTAGATTATTCCACCAATTTGGCTTATCGCCCGGCTGGCGCACGCCAGTGCCGGTGAGCATAATAACGCGTTTAATTTTTTGACCCTTCATGGCAGCCAGTGTTGCTTTCAGGGCATCTTGCTGCATGGTGGGCGGCGTTTTTCTGCCGTGGCCTAAAAGGCTCACCACTGCATCGCAGCCTGCTAGCAACTTGCTCTGATCTTTTGTTTCCCGAGCATCAATTTTCACAACGGTAAGTCCAGGTTTAGCCTTAAAATTATTCCGATTGTGTACGCCCGCTTTAACTTGATAGCCCTTGGCTAAAAGCGCGGTCACAACTTCCTGGCCAGTTGCGCCGGAGGCACCAAGTACGGCGATTGTTTTACTTTTCTTGTCCAAGGATTCGCTTCCTATATTCATCGGCCATCATGTAGCTACTTGGATCTTCTACTTTATCGACAAACAAAACTCCTTGTTGATGATCTGTTTCATGCTGAAACACATGTGCTACAAAATCTTCTAAAATTTCTTCATGGCTCACCGCGTTTTGGTCCAGCCACTGGGCTTTTATTTTGGCAAAGCGTGGCACCTGCGCGAACAAAATATCATCCCCATTGCCGCAGCTCATACAGCCCTCCCAGAGCAAAACTTTTTTACCAATTCCCTGGTAGCAAGCATTGATAATGACACTATCAAACGGCTGTCGCTCTGGCCGCAGTTTATTAGGTTTTATCGCAATAAGACTGAGTGCTAACGGCTGGCCCACTTGCACTGCTGCAAGGCCAACACCATACTCTTTTTCTTTGGAGGTATGGCGCATATCAGCAATCAAAATTTGAGTTTTTTGGCTTAAAATTTCTGCGGGTGTTAGCTGCCGCGCAGGTTGCCGCAGAATTGGATTACCAAAGCGCGTAATTGGTAATATTTTAGGCATTTTTGGGTCCAAAATTTTCTATAGAAAAACTTAGCGGATCAACTAGCTGCCAATTTTTTACATTGTCATTCACTAAATATTCATATAGTGACACAATGTCCTCAATTGTCTCGCCGCGGGCGGCTGAAGCCTTTAGCTCGTCAACAGTCAGCCAGCGCAAATCAAGCGATTCGTCCTCTAGTGGCTGCAAGCGCGGCTCAGCCGTAGCTACAAAACCGTAAGCCAAATCCGTGTGGAAGTGGTCGGCGCTAAAACGGTGCGTATTTATATCGATTGGCAGAGGGTGTTGAATAGAATTTGGCCGCACTGGCCGGACCATTTTTGGCTGCAATAACTGCAGGTCAGATAGTTCGTAGCCAGCCTCTTCGCGCAGCTCATGCGCAACCGATTGCCAGGGCGTTTCATGCAGTTCTACGTGTCCACCAATTTGCAGCAACTTGCCCAGCTTTTTATGCATGTGCACCAAACATAACCAGTTATTTCCGACTTTGCGAATAATAAACGCGCAGGCAGTCAAATCGTGCTGGTTTGGCTGGTCGTGAATATGCGCCATCTACAGCCTGCCGTATAAACTCTTAAAAATATTGACGGATTCGTGCTCTACCAGGTGCCCCGCCAACGTCCAGTACAACTCTGAGTTGGGCAGTTTCTGATGCAGTTCCCAGGCCGTTTCTGGCGGGCAGACCATGTCGTAGCGACCCTGCACAATGTACACCGGCATGGTCAATTTGTGCGCATTATCCAAAATGTGGCGCTCCGGCAAGAAGCAGCGATTTGCCAAATAAGTCATTTCAATTTGCATGGGAATGGGGTCAAAATCTGCAAAGTCTTCTGGGATAAACCGATCGTCTAATTTTATTGCGCCGCCTTCCAAACAAGCGTAGGCATAGGCGGATTTTTTGATTTCTTCTGGCGTGCCTTTCAAGACCTTTTCATAATGATAGGCGGCCGGGTCATGCTGGAATTGTTTTGGTGTGCCCTTTAAGAACTGCTGCCATACCTCTGGATAAAAAGTCTTGAAGCGGCCGTTATCTAACCAATCGATTTCTTTTTGAGAGCCGGTGAAAACGCCGCCAATAAACAATGTAGCAACGCGGCTGGAGTGCTCCAGCGCGTAGGCCAACGCCAAGCATGAGCCCCACGATGTGCCGCGCAGCGCAAACGCTTTCAGGCCAAAATGGTCCGCCACCGCGCTGATGTCTGCAATCATTTTCTGCGTGGTGTTGTGTTCTAATTGGCCATACGGTGTGGACTGGCCGCAGCCGCGCTGGTCAAAAAATATTACTCGATCGCGCGCGGGATCAAAACTACCTTTGTCCCGCTGTTTACAGTAGCCGCCCGGTCCGCCTTTTAGAAAAATAATCGACGTTTTGGCATGCGGGTTGCCCCAATCTTGTACATAGAGTTCAAAGCCATCGCTAACTTTGAGGCGAGTTTCTGCTCGGGTGTAATTATCTTTTTCCATAGCTTTAGTGTAGCAGCAGCCACGCTACTATTGCCCCTAAAACAACCACAGCCGTAGCCAACGCCACATCTGCCGCGTAGTTTTCTTTGCGGTCTTTTTCGTCCTGGATGTCCTGTGGGTGCGGGGTTTTCCAGGGGTCGTAGCGCTCTTCTTTCTGGATAGCATCGCCGGGCAAAGCACCCGCGCTGGCCAATAATTGCGATAGGCCGCTGCCGGCGCCGCTGCTTTGCACCATACTGCGAACGCGATCGCGCATAATCGGGTCGCGCTCAAAATCAATTTCGTGCTCAATCATTTCTTTGCGCAAATCATTACGAATGTCTTTGCCCTGCAAAAATTCCGACACCAAGAAGCGCAGTTGATGCTCACCAATCAACCGCGTTTCATAAATTTGCCTGAGGGACGCGCCCTCCACCATAATTTTCTCCGCCACGTCCATAAGCTCCGCGCGGTGCATTGTTTTGGCCTGCTCGGGCCGGATATTTTGCTTGATGGTGCTGCGGATTTCTGGCGCTTTTTTCTCTATAACGCGCGGTGCTTCCGCAGCCAAAATAACTTTGGCCAACCGCTCCGCTTTAGGCTTCTGTAATGCCAGCCGCGATTCTGGCGTGATGGGTTTTTCTGGCTGTTTTTCGCGGCGCGTCTGTGGCCGCTCAGCTGGCTTTGCAGCCTGCTCTTGCCGCTGCTGACGTTTGGCCGCCACGAGCATCTGCTCTTTGCGCGTTATGTCCTGCTCCAACTGGCGCACATTTTGCTCAAGTTTTTTCTGAACTGGCAGTAATCGTTTTTCTGTCTTAATCCGACCGCGCCGACGGCCAATCAAATAGCCGACTAATCCGCCCAAAAGCGCATCGCCCAAAATATGCCGATTGACGTAATAGACATTAGGCGCCTGCGACTGCACGTTAGGATTCTGCGGCGCCTGATTGGGGTTTGGAGGCTGTGGCGGCAGATTGAATGGGCCTGGTGGCGGCACATTGGGATTGCCGGGGCCACCTGGACCAGCGGCTCCAGGTCCGCCGCCCCCGCCCGGAGGCGTTCCGCCCGAACCACCGCCTGAGCCAGAACCACCCGAGCCTCCGCCCGAACCAGAGCCTGAGCCAGAACCGGAACCACCATTGCCGCTCGGCGGGCCGCCAAGGTCAACTTCGTCCTCATCATCAAGTGGTGTTGGAGCCTCTTCCACATCGTCTACGGGCGGCTCCTCCGCAGATTCCTCGGGCTCTTCTGGTAATTCTTCTGGCGTAGGCAGGCTAGCCGCAATATCATCATAGGCTTCTTGCGCATCTGTGCCGGCTTGCACGCGCTCCAAAAAATCGCGTGCTGGCTCAAGGTCTTCTGCGGCATCTTCTGGCGCCTCCGCCAGATCGCGCAAGTGTTCGCTAGCAATGGTAGATTGGACGTACTGCGTTTCCGCGGGTGTAATTTCTAAGGATTTATTAATCGTGTCTTTGGGGCGTTCCGGCAAAGCCGCCACGTCTGCCTGCTCGCTTTTGGGCAGTTTGTCGGGTTCCAGGAGATTGGCTTTTTTGCTAAACAAGGTAGATAAATCGGCGCCGGCCTGCTCTTTTTTGGCATCAAAACTTAAGAGGCTGCCCACAGATTCCGCGCTCTTCTTTTTCTTGATTGATTTGTCCGGCTTTTCCGGCGCATCCATGAGGCTACCAAATTGTTCCATGCTCTTATTCTATGCCAAACGCTTGCGCTTTAAAAAACTTTATTGTACTATGATAACATAATATTAGCTCTCTAAACGCAAGTTTAGATAACCGGAGGCGGCAAAAAATGTATACCTATAAATCTGGCAGTGTCGTCACCGGCGCTACTCTCTAGAATCTAACTTCTAAAATCTATCTACTAATCTAAGGGCCCGCTTGGAGGCGGCTCCCATGAAAAATCTACCAAAAACAACCGTCCGGCAGACACTGGACATTTACTGGCGCCACGCCAAAGAGTATCCGCGGCATCTGACTGGTCTGCTCGTGCTCATGCCCATTATCCAACTTCTGGACGATTTTGCTGTGCCATTAATTACCAGCCAGGTCTTGAACAAACTGGTTAAAAGCAACGGCCATCTACAGCTACAGGACTTCTATGCGCCAATTGCTGCCATATTAATTCTGGAATTATCGATTAACTTTATGTGGCGCCCCTACATAAAGATTGTTTGGTCATTTGAAGAGCTGGTTATGCGCCGCTTACAGCAGACGTCATTCCAGCACCTTATGCAGATGAGTTATCGCTTTTACTCAGATCGATTTGCTGGCTCGCTCGTAAACCAAGTCAATAAGTTTACCGGCAGTTTTGAGCGCCTATCCGATACATTCATCTGGAGTATCTACAAGCTGATTATTAGCTTTATTCTGACAATTGCCATACTAGTGAAGCCCGCACCATTATATGTTCTGGTTCTGGTTGTATTTAGCGCTATCTACGTGGCGGTGCTCTTACATGTCAAAAAATCAGAAAATGCCTTGAACGCGGAGTGGGCCTCTTTGGAATCAGCCCGCACTGGTCAGCTATCTGACACCATCAGTAACATAACGGCGGTAAAATCCTTTGGCCACGAGGCTCTTGAGAAAAAGTTGTACGACGACCGTACCAAGGATGTGCTGGACATCTCGCTTAAAACCATGCGCAAGGTCTTGGACAACGAGCGCTACACCACCACCAGCCAGCGTGCCATTAACGCCTTCTCAATTTTAGCGGGCGTCTACCTAGGCATAACCATGCATATTTCCGTGGGATTAGTGTACCTAATTTTGACTTACACTTTGAATATTTCTCGGCGGCTGTGGGACCTAAACAGCGTGATTAGAAATCTTAACCGCGTCATTGGTGATGCCCGCGACATGACGGCCATCCTGCAAATTCCGCCAGAAGTTGCAGACGTACCTGGCGCCAAAACTATGCAAGCAGGACGCGGCGATTTGCGCTTAGAAAACGTATCTTTTGGCTACAAAGATTCATCTAAAAAATTGTTTAAAGACCTAGATTTGCACATCCGCCCCGGCGAAAAAATTGGCCTAGTTGGGCCTAGTGGCGGTGGCAAAACCACCATCACCAAACTTTTGCTGCGTTTCATGGATATTCAGTCCGGCCAGATTTTAGTAGATGGCCAGGACATAGCGCAGGTAACGCAGCAAAGTCTGCGCCGCGCTATGGCGTATGTGCCGCAAGAGCCGCTGATGTTCCACCGCTCCATTAGCGACAACATTCGTTATGGTCAATTGGATGCATCCGACAAAGCCGTTCGCGCCTGCGCCCGCCTAGCCAACGCCCACGAGTTCATAGAGAAGTTGCCAAACGGCTACGACACGCTGGTGGGCGAACGCGGCACCAAGCTGTCCGGCGGCCAGCGCCAGCGGATCGCCATTGCCCGTGCCATGCTCAAAAACGCACCCATCTTAATTTTGGACGAGGCTACATCGGCCCTGGACTCAGAAAGCGAAGTCTTGATTCAGGACGCGCTCTGGAAACTCATGGACGGTCGCACGGCAATCGTGATTGCCCACCGCCTAAGCACCATCCAAAAAATGGACCGCATTTTGGTGCTGGACGGCGGCCGCGTGGTGGAGCAAGGCTCGCACAAAGCGCTGCTTGCGCAAAACGGCGTTTACGCAAAACTGTGGGCGCACCAAAGCGGTGGGTTCATAGAAGACTAATTACTAACACGCAAGTTGAACTGTCGGTTATATGCGTCGTTTGTATCGTTTTGCTTGTCTAGAAATGGTTTGGCTGTATGGTAAGGGATGATTTGCAGCAGCTGCTTGGCGGCAGCACGGGGCTGAGGCTGGGGAGAGTCCAAAACAACTACTACGCCCAGCGCTTGATCTACATAAAGTACTGAGCGCTGAATTTCTTGGCCCGCGGCGTGTTCCGTCCATACAGGCATAAATGGCAGCTGATATTCTTGCGCATCGGCTACGGCATGGACATTAATGGAGTAGGTTTCTTCCCCGTTGCTGCCCGATGAAAGATTGTTTTTTCTTAGCCCAAAAACTACCTGGCGCATGGATGCATCTAGCTTTTTGAGTGGATGAACATCTGGAATTGCCAGCGCAATGGAATTAGCACCATTTTTGTTGGCCGTGATTTCATAATCGCCTTCAATAGGCGGTACCGCAACGACTCGATACGCTTCTGGCATGAGCTTATTCATCTGAGATGGCGTAAAAGCACTCACTCCTTCCGGAGAGAGCCCCGATCCCATTACGCCGCTTCCACTGTAATAATCAGGCTGCTGCGTTATATTATTTTTCTTAACCCCGCAAGCAACATTTTCTGCAATGTCTTGCTGTTTAATACCAAGGATTTCATTTGTATTCTCCCCCCCGCACATCACAAGCGCAACATGTGACAAGCCCTGCAAATGGCTATTTTCATGGATGATTGCGCCGCCAAGCCATGCTGGATCCTTGTATGGCCCATAGACAATATACCGCTGTTTTGGGCCAGTGTAGGCTTGTGCGCCTGCCAAAACATTTGGGCCTTGCATCATGTCGCATGTAGTGTATTGGCTTAAGAATATATCCACCACCCGCTGACCAACTTTTTTTACCGGAAACCTGTTGGCAAACTTTTCAATCTGCTTGCTGGTGTAGCATGGCACTCCAGCGTTTTTCCCGGCTGCCGATTCGGTGACCGTCAGGATAGGATTTTGTTTATAGCCGTAAGTATTATTGGTCTCCCTTTGAATATTTTTGTTTGCAAAAGTAAAACCACCCTTAATAACATCTAGGTTGGTTATAGGCGGGACTGCAGGGTCCACTACGAGTATTGGGTAGCTTTCTGGGTTCCGCGGCAATACACTTACCGGAGCAAATTCCTGAGGAGGTTGAGCTTGTGCAACACCTGATGCGTAAATATTTGCTGCTAGCGCAACACCTAAACCGGCAATCAATTCACGTCGCATAAAGATATATTATACGACTTTTGCGTTAATATTGCAAAGCCTATTCAGCGGTCTTCTGCGCGGCTTCGGATTCTGTGGCTTCTACAGAACCTTCGGCAGCTGGGACGGCGCTGGCATCTGCATCTTCTGAGTCGCCACCGGCGGCATCGTTAGCGGCAGCTAGAGCGCTTGGTTCGTAGACGGTGGCAATGGCCTGGTCTACGTCTAATTCTGGGTCTAGCTCTACGCCCTCTGGCAAGACTAGGTCTGCCACGGTAGCTTTGTCGCCTACTTCAACTAATTTTTCAGCATCAAAGTAGAGGCCATCTGGCAATTTAGCTGGCAAGGCAAAGACGGTAATTTCATCTAGGTTGTTAATGACAATCAGGCTGTTGCGCTCGGCTGGGCTGGATTCATTGCCCTCATTGTACTGGGGTTTGATTGGCACAATAGCGTCAACAACTTGGTCAGCGTCTACCGCGTTGAAGACCATATGTACTAAAGCCTGTTTGCGGGGTTCAAACTCTGCTTCTTTGATCATGGCGGTGTATTTTTTGCCATCGGCCGTGAGTTCTACGGGGTGGTGGCGACCGGCGCCCTTGTAGGCCAAGGTAAGCTCGCGCACATCGCCCTGGACGATAATGGAATCTTTGCCGTGGTTGTGGATAACAGCTGGCACTACACCCTCTTTACGCAGGTGCTTTACGGCTTTACCAGTTACTTTGCGCGGGCTCAGTGTGACCGCAATTCTGTCGTTAGACATGAAAAATATCTCCTTGTTTGAGGCTATTATAACAGATTACGTCGCTGGTTGGGAATATAATCTGCTTTTTTGCCGAAGGTTGCTATACTAGGGTGGTATGTTTGATGTTGCCCATATTGTCCAGTCTGGTGGTTTGCTGCTAATTGCAATTATTATTTTCCTAGAATCAGGCATGATGGTGGGCTTCTTCCTGCCGGGCGATACCTTGCTATTCAGCGCCGGTATCCTAGCCGCAGCTGGTCACTTGCCGATTGTGGCAACCATCGCCGTTATTGCTTTGTCCGCGATAGCTGGCGACAACACCGGCTACCACATTGGCCGCAAGCTCGGCCCTCGTTTATTCCGCAAAGAAGACGGTATTATCTTCCGCAAAGATTTAATTCTAAAGGCAGAAAAATTCTACGAAAAATACGGCACAAAAACCATGCTAATTGCGCATTTTATACCTGTTGTGCGCTCCTTTGTACCAGTTGCAGCTGGGGCCGGCAAAATGGACTACAAACAATTCGTTGTTTTTGACGCGATTGGCGATACGGTCTGGGCCGCCAGCATCATCCTACTGGGCTACTTTGTTGGATCACGCATTCCAGGAGTCCAGAAATATGTCGAGCCGATTCTCCTAATAATCATCCTTGCTACGCTACTGCCTACTATCTACCACGCCCTAAAAGACCCTAAGATTCGCGCCCGATTAAATGCCCGCTTTAACCGCATTATTTCTGTCCTAAAGAAGTAGCTTTTTCAGGTATTGCCCAGTGTAGCTCTTGTCGTTCTTGGCTACTTGCTCTGGCGTGCCTTCTGCCACCACCATACCGCCACCAGCGCCGCCCTCGGGTCCCATGTCTATCAGCCAGTCGGCATTTTTTATGACATCCAGGTTGTGTTCAATCACTACCATGCTGTTGCCAGCATCTACCAGGGCGTGTAGCATGCCCAGCAGTTTGTCCACGTCGGCCATGTGTAGACCGGTGGTGGGTTCATCCAAAATGTAGAGGGTGCGGCCGGTGGGCCGGCGACTTAACTCTGTGCTGAGTTTAATGCGCTGCGCCTCGCCGCCAGACAGCGTGGTTGCGGATTGACCCAAGCTAATGTAGCCCAAGCCCACGTCTACCAAAGTTTGCAGTTTACGAGCAATGGCCGGTTGATTTTTGAAGAAGTCTAGCGCTTGCTCGCAGGTCATGGCCAAAATGTCGGCGATGGTTTTGCCTTTGTAATGGATTTCTAGTGCTTCGCGGTTGTAGCGCTTGCCGTGACAGACCTCGCACGGGACATAAACGTCCGGCAGAAAGTGCATTTCTATCTTAATAATGCCATCGCCGGCGCAGTTTTCGCAGCGGCCGCCTTTAACGTTAAAGCTGAAGCGTCCGGGCGTGTAACCGCGCAGTTTAGCATCTGGTAGACTGGCAAACAGCTCACGGATGGGGCCAAATAAACCGGTGTACGTGGCGGGGTTGGAGCGCGGTGTGCGGCCAATTGGGGACTGATCGATAATAATAGCCTTGTCTAGTTCTTTGATGCCCTCAATGCTTTCGTGCTTACCGGGCACGGTGCTGGCGCGGTGCAAGCGAGCCTGTAATTCTTTTGCCAAAATGTCGTTAATGAGCGATGATTTGCCAGATCCGGACACGCCAGAAACAACCACTAATTCTCCCAGGGGAATATCAACGGTGACATTACGCAGGTTGTTTTCTTTAGCGCCCACAATGCTCAGTTTTTTGCCATTACCTTTGCGCCGCTTGGATGGCACGGCAATAGTTTTGGTGCCTTTCAGGTACTGAGCAGTCAGGCTGTCTTTGACCTTCATGACTTCTGCGGGCATGCCCGCAGCCACCACGTGGCCACCGTGGATACCGGCGCCGGGGCCAATATCTAGCAGGTAGTCGGCGGCGCGGATAGTGTCTTCATCGTGTTCCACCACCAGAACGGTGTTACCTAAGTTGCGCAGGTGCTGCAGGGTATTCAGAAGTCGGCCGTTATCACGCTGGTGCAAACCAATGCTTGGCTCATCCAGCACGTATAAAACGCCCATCAGACCAGAGCCAATTTGAGTAGCTAAACGGATACGCTGCGCTTCCCCACCACTTAAAGTATTGGCGGCGCGCAGGAGATTCAGATAGTTAAGCCCCACGTCTTGCAGAAACTGCAAACGAGCACCAATTTCTTTTAAGATCATCTGCGCAATGGTGGCTTCTTTTTCATTAAGTTTTAATGAATGGAACCAGTCCAGCGCACTGTCTATATCTAATTGGCAAACGTCCATGATTGACGCGCCCTGCACTGATATAGCCAAAACCTCTGGCTTGAGGCGCAGGCCACCACAGGCGTGACAGGGTTTTTCTTGCATAAAGCGCTCAATATCACGCCGGATAAAATCGCTTTCCGTCTCTTTGTGGCGGCGCTCTAGATTAGGAATAACACCTTCGTAGGTGGTGTCAAAATGACGACCAGCCGTGAGTTTAATCCGGTACGTTTCATTACCAGTACCATACAGTAGTTTTTCAAGCTGATCTTGCGTGAGCTGGCCGGTTGGCACGTGCAAACTAAAGTTATACTTGTCTGCCACGGCCTGAATTTTTTTCATGTACCAGTTGTCTACATTAACTCGGTTATATGGCCTTATGGCACCTTCCGCAATCGTCAGTCGGCCATTTGGAATAACCAGCTCTGGGTCCACTTCTAACCTGTTACCCAGGCCGGTGCAAACAGAGCAGGCTCCCTGCGGCGAGTTGAATGAGAACGTTCGGGGCTCTAGCTCTGGAATGGTGATTTCTGGGTGCTGTGGACAGGCGTACATGAGGCTGTAGCTCACCGTTTCGTCCTTATCTGCATCTAAAACAACCACCCGGCCTTCGGCCACTTCTAGGGCTTGCTCTACGGACTGGACCAGGCGGCCGCGGCTGGCTTCATCGTTGACCAAACGGTCTACCACCACTTCTATGCGGTGGCGCTTCGCCTTGTCTAGTTCCGGGAATTCATCTAAAGCATAGACCACGCTATCCACGCGTACGCGGGCAAAACCGGCCCGCTGGTACATTTCTGGAATGTGTTCAAAAGCGCCCTTTTTATCTATAACCACGGGCGCCAGAACCATAATGCGTTGACCATTCGTAGAGGCCACAATTTGATCCACAATGCCGGTGCTGGTTTGACGCGTTACGGGCGTACCATCTACGGGGCAGTGCGGGATACCAATCCGGGCGTACAAAAGACGCAGATAATCATAAATTTCCGTAACCGTAGCCACAGTGGAGCGCGGGTTGCGGGAGGTGGATTTTTGATCGATGCTAATAGCCGGGCTCAGGCCGTCTATCTGGTCTACATCTGGCTTTTCCATAAGACCTAGGAACTGGCGTGCGTAGCTAGACAAGCTCTCCACGTAGCGGCGCTGCCCTTCTGCGTAAATGGTGTCAAAAGCCAGGCTTGATTTGCCGGAGCCAGACAAACCGGTAACCACCACCAGCTTATCGCGTGGAATAGATACATCGATATTCTTCAGATTGTGCTCGCGGGCACCTTTAACCACGATTGCGTCGGCCATAATTCCCCTTACTTGCGTCAGGTCAGTATAGCGGATTTTGGCGTTTTTTTCTAGTCGATTTCTGGTTGCGGCGGTGGCAATGTTGGCCGCCTGTCGCTTTGCCTATCAGTGTGTATACCACCCACATACACAGATAGACCGTTTAGAACGACGACATCGGGCCGCATTCTTCCAGTGACAAAACTGCTGGGATCTTGTAGAAAATCAGGGTGAGCTAAGGACCGCTGCTTAACCTCGCCAATCGTAACATGTGGATTAAAGGGCGTCAGTTCTGGAAGCACGCCAAACCGCCCCCTCACATATTGCTCAATATCCGCTCTTTCATCTAGTAGTTGGTCGGTCTCGACCAAATTGAGTGCCAGCTGATTTTTGGTAATCCACCTGAGTGGCTCATGCCGTTCAACCGGAATCTTTAACTGGTTTTTATCGCCATGTTTGCGTGTCAGAAAATGCTCCATATCATGCGCAAAGCGATCTACGTCAGACGTTTTATAGCCATAGCGTTTAAAGAAATTATTGACCCCTCTCGATTCCAGGAATGTTACATGAGTACTGCCAATTGAACGCACAACAACACCGCCACGAACATTCCTCCCCAGGGCCGCCAGAAATCCGGGCACCGCTTTTTGCTTTATCTCCAGTGTCCGCGCAACATTCACTGCCTTGAGTTCGTATGCAGCGACAGTTGGATGAGACATCTTTATTTTGACTCCTTGCTCTCATGGTAGAACGATTTTACGGTAATCACAAGAGCTATAAGCATTAGAATAATATATCATAGTCTTGACAAACATGCTATCTTAGCGTATAATGCCGCTCACAAAGGGAGAAAAAGCGGTGTACGATATTATGGTTTTAGGGCAGATTCCGGGCACAAATTTAGTGATTGATTTTACGATGTGGCTCCAGCTGATGGCACTATTAATTGCTGTCACGCTATACGTTTCTGCACATCGTCGTCACGAGCACCGCACGCTCGCTCCTATCCAGACTCAAAACGACCTCCAGCACATGCTGGAACGTGCGCTATAACTCTGGCGTAATCGACTCTCCATACAATTGCAGCTCTGTTAGAATGTACTCTTGCTGGCTGGTCAGATTCTGACTGGCCAGTTTTTGCAATTTGGCAAAGTACTGTGCCAAACGGCTGTTTGGGCCGCCGCCCAGGAGTGTTTCTTTAATGTGGTTTTCCCACACTTCCCGCTGCTCGCCGCTGAGGCTGGCCGGGTAGTTGCGGGCTTGATAGCGCGGCAATAGTTTTTGCAATCGCTGATCATGGAGTTTGTCCGTAAATTGCGGCAGGTCTTTAGCTTCCGCGGCGCGCACGGCTCGGCTGGCTAGCTTGTCCGTATCGGACAGAAAACCATCATATAATTGCTGATCAACGTCTTGCGGCGCGGCACCACGTTCTGCATCTAAAATTTCTATGGCTTTGAGAATATTTGTGGTCAGGGCCGCTTGGCCAGCCTTAAGCAGTTTCAGGTTTTGCTCAATTTGCGCTACGCTCAGCTGCAGGCGCTCCTCTGCTCCTTTCAGTACGCCCAGCGGCGCCACGGTAGGACAGCGATTAAATTTAATAACCTTAACGGGCAACGACACATCTTCCGCCGTGCGGTCTTTTTTATACCGCCAGGCATCGGCTAGTTCTGCGGGCGACATCTGTAAAAATGGCGTGGGATCGTGCCGCAAATCGTACACCAGTGCCGAATCTTTTTGCGGATGATCCACCAGCTTAACCACAGCTGTGGTGTGCCCCGTAGCAGAGGGATAGCGGCCGCTGGTATAGATAAATGGTTGGCCGGCATTAACCAGCTTGGCCACGGCCTGTTTGTTCCGATTATTTTGCAAATAGTTAAAGAGGTCTGGCTGCTTGTCCTTAATAAGTTTGGCCACGGCGATAGTGGCGTGTACATCGCTCAGCGCATCGTGCGCCGCATCGTGCAGCAGGCCGTTGGCTTTGGTGAGCATTTCTAATCTGTTAGCCGGCTTGCCGTCTGAGGTAAATGGCCACTCAATGCCGTCTGGCCGGAGGGCGCGCGTCATGCGCACAACGTCTAGCAGATCCCAGCGGGAACAGCCATTTTGCCACTGCCACTCATACGGATCATAGAAATTGCGGTAGTGCAGGTAGCGCATAAACTCATCGTCAAAGCGGATACTGTTAAAGCCCATGAAAATGGTGCCGGGCTGCACGACTTGGTCATAAAATTCTTGCAAAAATTCCGATTCCGTCAGGCCATCTTGCAGGGTTTGCTGCGGCGTAATACCGGTGAGCAGAATGGCTTCGGGCTCTGGCAAAACATCTGGTGCCAGTTTAATCAACAGATTGACCGGCTCCCCGATGGGCTCCAGATTCATGTTCGTGCGCTGGCCCGCAAATTGCATAATGCGCGCATTGGCTGGCCGGATACCAGACGTTTCAAGATCGTAAAAAAAGAAGCTACCCTCTGCCATGCCCTTTATTGTAACTTTTACCGCCCCTGTTTGCAAATAAAAGTTAATAATTATTTAATAACTTATTTTCCGGTTTGTGCTACGCTAGCGCATGATGAAAGACTATACTGCGTGGACAAAGCGCAAAGCCTATTTACATAACCATGGCATTCGACCAACTGGTTGTAACGTTGGAGACGTTTGGTGGGTATGTCTGGGGAGCAACATCGGCTTTGAAGAAGACGGAAAAAACGTTGGTTATTACAGGCCGGTAATTGTCATTAGAGTGTTTAGTAAGGAACTTTTTCTGGCAGTGCCCCTCACGAGCATACCGCACAGGGGAACATACTACATGCGCTGCACTATCAACAAACGAGACAGTTATGCCATGCTCCATCAGATACGAACGCTTGACCTATTGCGCCTGCAGAGAAAACTTGGAAAATTATCTGATCTTCAATTTGAATCTCTCAAGAGAAGGTTGAACAAAACATTGCTCTCATAAAATTACACCCCCTCGCATGGAGGGGGGGAGCCCCAATAAATTGGGAAAAGCGCAGGCTGCTGCACTAGCTGAATAGTAGTCTTTTGCTATGGAATTGTCAATATTTGAGCTTACCCACGCCGGCGATTTTGATGGTGTTGCCAGCCTCAATACTGTCGCGCTCCAACTTATGCATAATGCCCATTTTACGGAGGATGTCGCGTAGGCGCTGGACGGCTTCATCGTTGGTAAATTCTGTGCGCTGGGCAAATTTTTCTATCTTGCGGCCGGTGACCATGAAGGTCTTGGGGCCAAGCCGTTCCACGCGCCAGGCAGCCGCTGTATCTGGCAGCGTAATAACGGGTAGTTTATTGGCTTCTTCCTCTGCCTGGGCTGCCGCGGCGGCACGCTCTTCATGGACTAATTTTGCGGCGGCGTAGAGCAGCGGCTTAATGCCGGTGCCAGCGGCGCCAGAAATGGGCATGACCGGTGCATCACTCTCTGCTACTTTCTGCAGCTGTTCGCTGATGTCTGCAATAATTTCATCGTCTAGGCCGTCGATTTTGTTGAGGACGATAATTTCTGGCCGGGCGGCTAGCTCTGGGCTGTAAGCAGCAAGTTCTTTGCGGATGGTTTGATAGGAGCCGGTGGGGTCATCGCTGTAGGCGTCTATAAGATGGAGCAGCACGGCAGTACGCTCAACGTGGCGCAGGAAGTCGTGTCCCAAACCTTTGCCATCGGCGGCACCTTCTATAAGGCCCGGGATATCCGCCACCAACAGTGCAGTGTCTTTGTCTACCGGCGCCATGCCTAGGTTGGGCACCAGCGTGGTAAACGGATAGTTGGCAATCTCTGGACGAGCATTGGAAATGCGGCTAAGTAGTGTTGATTTGCCGGCGTTGGGCAGGCCAATCAGGCCGACATCGGCGATCATTTTGAGCTCTAGTTTGAGTTCGCGGCGCTCGCCCGGCTCGCCCTTTTCTGCAAAGTTGGGGGCTTGGCGAGTACTGGATAAAAAGTGGGCGTTGCCATAGCCGCCACGGCCGCCGCGGGCTACTAAAGCTTCTTGGCCGTCCTCTGTTAAATCGGCCAAAATGCCCTCTGGGCCGGTAGCAACCGTGCCCACCGGCACTTGGACTAATAGGTCTTGGCCGCTGCGGCCATGCTTATTGGAATCGCCGCCGGACTGACCGGGTTGGGCTTTTACTTCTTTTTCAAAACGGAAGCGCGCTAGGGTGTCCTGGTTACGGCTGGCTACTAAAATGACGTTGCCACCGTGGCCGCCATCGCCGCCATCCGGGCCGCCTTTAGAGACAAACTTTTCATGGCGCCAGCCTAGCTTGCCGTGGCCACCATCGCCCGCCTGCACCGTTACCGTAACTCGATCTACAAAACTCATCTCTATAGATTATAGACGATAGAAGCTAGATTCTAGAATCCAATGAAAAAGACAGAGGCCATTTTGGGGCGGAGTTATGTAGTTTTTTAGAGAGGAACGGAGTGAGCCGTACTAAAGGTACGGTGAGAGAGTACCGGATATAAAAAGCTGCAGAAACCGTTCCAAAATGGCCGATCAGTAGACATATTGGTAGCCGGCGCCGGAGAGCGTGCGGTAGTTTTGCACATTCCACCCCAAATGGTTCATCTCAGAAATTGTAATAGTACCATCACCGTTAACGGCGGTGACATAGCCAACGTGACCCCAGCCGTAGGTGCCCAGTACCACTGCAGCGCCAACCTGCGGTGTGGAGCCCGTTGGGATGCCCATGGCGGCGGCGCGGTAACCCCAGGTGGCAGCATTGCCAAGGTTGGTTGGGACTGGATTGCCAGCGGCAGCCCGCATCTTGGCTACCCACCAGGTGCAGTAACCATAATCATAGCCGTTGTAACCACCAGCCACTGAATAGTTTGCACTCGCACCCCACGAGCTACCAGAAGTAGCAACTGGACGAGTAGCGGCAACAACAACAGCGGCGGCTTTAGTACCATCAGGTATAAGAATGCGCTGACCTTCCTTTATGCCGCTGATTTCGGCATCGTTAAAGGCAATAATTTTATTCTGATCTGCTTGGTAGGTTGAAGCGATGCTTGCCACTGTGTCACCCGCTTTTACAGTGTAGATAATGCCGGTCACTGGCGGAACCAAAATCTGGTTGCCAACGGTAAGAGCATCGCCGGTAATGTTGTTAGACCAGCGAATGCTATCTGAGGTAACACCGTACTTACTAGCAACAGACGTAACGCCATCACCTGCCTGCACAGTGTAGGTAATAATATCGCGGTTTGACGCAAACGACGTGGTCTTAGCGGGAATCTGAGGCTTGGCTACCACGTTACTGGTAACTGGAGACATTGCCAGCTGGGTGGTCTCGCTGTCTGCCTGGTTGCTAACGGCCGTAGCTTCCGGCAAGGCAGTAATCTGTGCAACACTACGCGCGATACCGGCAGAAGCGACTTGGTCTAACGGATTAACAACACTTCGCTGATTCTGTCGAGCAGCAGCCAACGGTGCCGCTGATTTAGTACTCGGAGAACCTTGTAGTAGGAAAACAGTGGCTGTGCCAATGATAACTGCGGGAACGACAACAAGCTTAACAGCACGCAGCGCCCCACCAAACCATACGTTTTGGTTGCTATTTGCTTTGGCGCGCAGCGGCTCTAATGGAGCAACTGCCTTCTGAATTGTAGATTGTAGACTATTCATAATTTGGACGGGTGCGGCATATCCACCTGCCGTTCGTACCGAGTAAAAATGGGGCCAAAAACCACATTTCTACCTCTGTATCATATCAAAAATCAACCCAGAGGGCAACTACTGGGCCGCGCAGAGCTTGTGACAATGAGCATTGGTAAGGGCTTGGTGCTCAGCTAAAGTCTTGGAGAAATAGGTCGTGCCGTCGTCACCCGCAACAAAGAATAACCAGTTTGTATTTGCGGGATTGGCTACAGCCTGGAGCGAACTGTTGCTCACAGAGCTGATTGGGCCAATCGGCAAGCCAGGATGCAGTAGGGTGTTATACGGCGAATCATACTTTAAGGAAGGCGATTGGCCAGCCGCCACAGAACCATAGAAGGCAGTTACATCAGACCCAAGACTCATGCCCTGCTTTAGACGGCTCAGAAACACTTGTGCGGTCTGCGCTCTATCTGTTTGATTGGACACTTCTTGCTCGACAATTGATGCCATAATTACCCCCTGGTACGGATTAAGACCCTGGCTAGCTAGCGATTGCTGCAAAGAGGGCGTAAGATGCTCATACATGGCTGTTAGTGACTGCTTGATGATGTCGGTGGCAGGCGTTACCGGAGTCCTGTTAAAAGAATCGGGATACAACAGGCCTTCAAGAGATGTTATGTCCGCCGGCACAAGCCGCATGATGGGCATATCTTTGTACTGCGCAGGCCGCAGGGCGGCGTCCACTTCTTCTACGCTGTAGCCGTCGTTAATGAAATCAGCCCTAATCTGATCGATTCGACGACCCGGCAAAATTGTTACCAGCTTACTTGCCACACGACCGCCGCTCAGGGTATCCACAATCTCTTTCAGGCTTTGGCTGGGCGACAAAGCGTAAACACCGGCCTGTAGCTTAGCAGAGTCGCCGCGGCCATGCACATATATCTCAAAAACCTTAGGGCTACGAATCAACTGAACTTCCGCTAGCTGGGCAGCGATTTTTTTTACGCCACTTCCCTTCTCTATTGTTACAAGCTGAGTGCGCGTATCGGAGCTGACTGGACCTAAGTTGTGCACGTAGGCCAACCGAAGGCCAATGCCAACAATGACAAGAAGGATAAACGGTATGCCTACGAAGAGCCATCGTTTCATGCTGGTAGCCCTTTTAGAAAATCTTCTAGAATATAGACAGCACTCAAGCTATCAATATCGCCCTTAGCGAAGGGCTTGCCCCTGCTTTTTAGCTCTGCCTCTGCTTGGACAGAGGTGAGCGCTTCGTCCTGTTTTACGACTGGAATGCCGCACACATCCAGCCGCTCAATAAATGATTCCACATAGCGCGTTTGGTCTGTCTCCTGTCCATTAAGGCCACGAGGCCAACCAACAATTACTTGGTCTATGTGATGTTCGGCCGTTAACTCACGAAGCCTATCGCAAAAATCTTGATTATTTTCAAGTGCTGGCAATGGCGATGCAATCCGCGCCACGTCGTTGGCCAGGGCAACTCCAATCCGCGCCGCACCTACATCTAAAGCCAGGTACTGCGTCATCATTGGGCGGTTTTGGTTGGTTTTGCTACCGTTACAGTTATTTTTTGAACATTGCTAGGCGCTTTAGACACCCAGAATGGACTGAACTTTACATCTACGCCAGTTACATCTGGGTTGGAGGCCAGTAAAGCTTTAATATCCCCCGCTTTCTTACCGGCTGATTGCTTGGCAATATCGGCAACATTTAAGTTTGGTCCAACTTCTGCAACAGTTTGTAAATTGAGCGCAACACCATTGGTTGATAGGCCGGACACTTTGAAGGCACTTTGGGTAATCCCCTCTGTTAATATTCCTTGTTTTGTGGCATCAATCTGCTCCTTGACTGCATTTTGGACAAGAGTTTTTAGGTCTTTTTCCTTGGCCCCATAAAGCGTATACGTAATGACTTGCGTAACCGTAACGCTGCTGGCTTGATCGCCGGCGTTATTGCTGGTGCTTACGGTTGGCTGCCCAACAGTATAGGTAGCATCAATCGCATACATGTCTTGGCCCTTCAGCTGGTCCGTGAGGGCCTTTTGAATATCGGGTGCACTGGTGTTAATTTTGGCTTTGGCAGCGTCTATATCTGCCTGAGAGATTACCGTCTGGATGTTGTCTGTACCGCCGCTTGCCGATCCGGCTGCAGTAACAGAGCCCGCACTGTAGCCACTGACTGTGAAGTTGGCATTTGACAGGTTGAACTTTGTTCCTGGATTTTGGGCGACAATGTTCACCGTATCCGATGCAGCTGACGAACAAGAGCCATTCGCGCGTCGTCCACTCAAAGGAAGATTTATTGCTGATTGAGTGATGTATGTATTGCCGCCGCTGCTCACCCCCGTGCCAGCTGGAATATTGACCTCTAGGTTATCGGCGGTGCAGTTCGTGATTTTTACGGATCCGCTGGCGGTACTGCCTATGTTCTTTTGACCAGTAGCAGGCGCGCTACCCGTGTATGTCTTCTGCTGTTGGGCAAGCTTGGCAGGCACTGTTTTGCTATCTGCGTCAAGGTTGGTAGCGGTGGTATTAAGTGAAAAACTGACATTGGTATTCACATTCCTGGCATTTGTTTTAACATTGATACTAGCCCGCGGCATCTTTACAAAGGCAATGTACCAGCCGCCAATCAACAAAACCAGCAGCAGCACGCCCAGGAGTGACAGTAGTTTAAACTTGTCAAAATCAGGCACTTTTAGTTTTTTATCAAGCTTCTTCTTGGGCGTTGCCACAGGCGCAGCGACTGTTTTTTCAGGAGCAATTTCTTCGTTATCAATCTCCAGCGTTTCAATACCTTCTGATTTTGGCGGCAGACCGGCCAGCTCGCCCACGGGGGCAGCTGCGTCTAGTTCTGGCTCTGTTTCATCTGGTGTTAGTTCTGCGTTTTCATCGACAATCTCGTCGTCCACTGGACCGACTGCTGGCCCGGCCGGAACAACTGGCTTACTGGTAGGTGTGGCGGCCACGTGCAGGCCAACAGCGCCGGCTAGAGGCATTAAGCCAGATTCTGTGGTTACCAAAACCAGGTTTTTCTTCTCTTGATCCGCGGCGCGCTTGAGTAGCTTCATGTTCACAATACTCTGGAGGGTGGTGGCGCGCTTGGGCAGCACAAAAGCCACCACTTTGGCGGAGCTGCCGCGCAACTTGTCTATAATGGCGGTGATTTCATCGTCAATATCTATGTAAATGGTGTCTTTACTTGGGGTGCTCATATGCTTAACATCCGATCCAATTTTTCTCTAATGCCGCCGCCTTGGCTGC